>CAYNHK010000272.1:0-5552 GCA_964396875.1 uncultured Acidobacteriota bacterium
AACCTGCCTAAAGACCCCTGGAAGACTACCAGGTTGATAGGCCCGAGGTGTAAGTCTCCGAGCGCAAGCAAGGAACTGAGCTGACGGGTACTAATCGGTCGTGAGGCTTGACCATAACGTTTGTACTGCTGGTGAAGTGAAGACTTCAAACCTTCGAAAGCGTCGTCTTGCTTGTCGAGTGCGGCTCGGTAACGAGCTCGTTACAGCTACTGATTTTCCCGGTGACCTTGGAGGAGGGGTCACACCCGTTCCCATTCCGAACACGGCAGTTAAGCCCTCCATCGCCAATGGTACTGCCAGGGCAACCTGGTGGGAGAGTAGGACGTTGCCGGGATTTTTTCTTCTTCTTACTTAAGTTTCGACCCCCTTAACCGGGGATCAAAGAGGCCCCGCTTCCCCATTTACGAATTCTCTCGAGAATCGTGACGGGATTTCCGGGGCTTTTCGTTTTTAGGCGACCGTGCGGCGCCGCCCCATAGGCCTGGGGTCGTAGAATCACTCATTCCCGTCTCCTGGAGGCTTCAAACCCCGATGTCCGGTCACTCGAAATGGCACACGATCAAACACAAGAAGGGTGCGCTTGACGCAAAGCGCGGGAAGGTCTTCACCAAGCTGATCCGCGAGATGACCATCGCGGCCCGCATCGGCGGCGGAGACCCTGTCACCAACCCCCGTCTGCGCACAGTGGTCGACAAGGCGAAGGCTGCAAACATGCCGGCCGACAACGTCAAGCGCGCCATTCAAAAGGGCACGGGCGACCTCGAAGGCGTGAGCTACGAGGACTTCACCATGGAGGGCTACGGCCCCGGCGGCGTCGCCATCCTCGTCGAAGGCACGACCGATAACCGCAATCGCCTGGTTTCGGAAATCCGCCACATCTTCAGCAAACATAACGGCAACATGGGGACCGCGGGCTGCGTGTCCTATCTCTTCCACCAGAAGGGTTACATCGCGATCGCGGCCGACAAGACAACCGAAGACAAGCTGATGGAGATCGCCCTGGAAGCAGGCGCTGACGACATCCAGAGCTCGCCCGAGGGCTTCGAGATCTACACAACGCCGCAAGCGCACGAGGCGGTGCTGAAGGCGGTAAAGGACGCGGGGATCGAGCCCGACGACTCGGAGATCGGAAAGTACGCCGAGAATCTCATCGCGCTTGATTCCGGCAAGGCCTCCCAGATGGTCAAGCTCATCGAAGCGATGGAGGACAGCGACGACGTCAACAACGTCTGGACCAACTTCGATACGTCCAGCGCTCCTGAATAACCGGACGCGGCCCTGATCGTCCTCGGCATCGACCCCGGTCTTGTCGCCACCGGCTTCGGTGTCATCGACCTCGGGCCGCGACGCAAACACCGTGTGGTCGACTTCGGCGTGATCCGTCCGTCCACGAAATCGCCCCTTGAGATCAGGCTGCTGGCCATCTACCGTGGCCTGTCTCAAGTCATCGCGAAACACACGCCCGAGAAGGTGGCGGTGGAAGGCATCTATCAGGCGAAAAACGTCCGCAGCGCGCTCACGCTCGGTCACGCCCGTGGCGCTGCGCTCCTGGCCGCGGCGGCCGCCAATCTCCCGCTTGCCGCCTTTGCTCCCTCCACGGTCAAGGCCCACGTGAGCGGGTATGGCCTCGCCGACAAGCAGCAGGTGTCCTGGATGGTCAGCCGGCTGCTCGGCCTGCCCGCGGATCTTTCCCCGGGCGACGCCGCCGACGCCCTGGCCCTCGCGATCTGCGGGGCCGACCTCATGCCCGATCCCGAGAAGGGGAGAATCCGATGATCGGCTTCCTGAGAGGCGTCCTCCTCCAGAAGAACCCGCAGGAAATCCTCCTCGACGTTTCCGGGGTGGGCTATCGGGTCCTCGTTCCGATCTCCACCTTCTGCCGGCTGGGCGACCTCGGTGCGCAGGCCCAGTTGCTGATCCACACGCACGTCCGCGAGGATCAGCTCGCCCTCTATGGCTTCGCGACGCCCACGGAGATCGAGCTTTTCGAGAAGCTCATCTCGGTGAGTGGCGTCGGTCCCAAGGTAGCTCTGGGAGTCCTGTCCGGCATCGAGGCCGACGATCTCGTCCACGCCGTCCGCGCCAACGACGTCGCCCGACTCACCCGCGTCCCGGGGATTGGCAAGAAGACCGCCGAGCGATTGATCCTCGAGCTGAAGGACAAACTCTCCACCATCCATACCGCCAGCGCGGCGCCCCAACCCGCATCGCCCAAGCGCGCCGACCTGCTCTCCGCCCTCGCGAATCTCGGCTACTCGACCGCCGAGGCCGAGCGCGCAGCCGGCGAGGTGCTCCGCCTTCAGCCCGAATCCTCTCTCGGGGACCTTCTCCGGGACGCCCTCCGCGTCATCTCCCGCCGTTAGAGTCAGAACATGACCGGCGAAGACCCGCGACTCATTTCACGAGCTCGCCTCGATGACGACGTTCGCTTCGATGTTTCCCTACGGCCCCTTCGCCTCGCGGACTACATCGGCCAGCGTCACGTGGTCGAGAACCTCGGCGTCTCCATCGAGGCCGCGAAGAACCGTGGAGAGGCCCTCGACCACATCCTCCTCTTTGGCCCCCCCGGCGTTGGGAAGACCTCGCTCGCGCACGTCATCGCCAATGAACTGGGCGTCCCCATCAAGACCACGTCCGGCCCGGTCGTCGAACGGGCCGGCGACCTTGCTGCCCTGCTCACCGCTCTTGAAGACCGCGAAATCCTCTTCATCGACGAAATCCATCGCCTCGATGCGAAGGTGGAGGAGATCCTCTATCCGGCACTCGAGGATTTCAGCCTCGATCTCATGATCGGCACCGGTCCCGGCGCCCGCTCCATGCGCGTGCCTCTCAAGCCCTTCACGCTGATCTCCGCAACGACGCGCGCCGGGCTTCTGACGGCACCCCTGCGCAGCCGGTTCGGCATCGTCATGCGGCTCGATCTCTATAACGCGGACGATCTGGAGATCATCGTAACCCGGTCGGCCCGTCTGCTTGGCGTACCGCTCGATCAGGATGGAGCGCAGCAGATCGCGCGAAGAAGCCGCGGCACACCCCGCATCGCGAACCGCCTCCTTCGCCGCGTTCGAGATTTCGCCCAGGTCCGCGCGCAGGGCCACATCACCGGAGCCGTCGCCGACGACGCCCTGAAGCTGCTGGCGGTTGACGACTTCGGCTTCGACGAGGTCGACCGCAACCTGCTTCTGACCATCATCGAGAAGTTCGGCGGGGGGCCGGTTGGCCTCGGAACGCTCGCCGCGTCGATCGGTGAGGAGACGGATGCGATCGAGGACATCTACGAGCCCTATCTTCTGCAGATCGGCTTTATCGACCGGACACCCCGCGGCCGCATCGCCACGCCGCGCGCTTACAAACACTTCGGCCTCGACCGTCCTGAGGCCGAACGACCGCAAAAGAAGCTCTTCTGAAGACACGCGACTTCGACTTCGACCTGCCGCCGGACCGGATCGCCCAGGAGCCCCTCCCCGAACGCGACGCCTCGCGTCTTCTGACCCTTGAGCGAGCCACGGGCGCGCTCCAGCACAGGCGCTTCCTGGAACTTCCCGATCTCCTTCGTGAAGGCGACCTGCTGATCGTCAACCGAAGCCGCGTCGTACCGGCGCGGCTGCTTGGCCGCACCCCGGGCGGAGGCAAGGCAGAGGTGCTCTACCTCTTTCCCGAGCCCGCCGACCCCGCGCAGTTCCGCGCGCTCGTTCGTCCCGGCCGGAGGCTTCAGCTCGACGCCGTCGTGGAGCTTGACGAAAACGAGCGGTGTCGCGTGGTCGCCGTCCATCCCGACGGCAGCAGAACCATGAAATTCGAGGGCGCCGCCAGGGTCCTCGACCTGCTCATGAAACTCGGCCATCTTCCACTTCCGCCCTACATCGACCGCGCCGACACTCCGGCCGACCGCGAGAGATACCAGACGGTCTACGCTCGTGAGCCCGGCAGCGTCGCCGCCCCGACGGCGGGACTGCACTTCACCGAGCCCCTCCTCGACCGCATCCGAGAGAAGGGCGTGGGGGTCCACGAGATCATGCTCCACGTCGGCCCGGGGACATTCGCGCGAGTGGACGCGGACGACATCGAAGACCATCGGGTCCCACCCGAACCGTTCCACGTCCCCCAGGAGACCGCCGATGCCTACGCGCGGGCGAGAGAACAGCGCAACCGCGTCATCGCGGTCGGTACGACGACGGTGAGGACACTGGAGGCTGCGGTTCGTGGCGACCGCCTCGCCGCGGGTGCGGGGGAAACCGACCTCGTGATCAGGCCGGGTCATCGATTCCTCGCCGTCGACGCCCTCGTCACCAATTTCCACCTTCCAAAGTCGTCTCTTCTATTCCTCGTCTCCGCCTTTGCCGGGGTCGACGAGATTCGTGCCGCCTACACGGAGGCGATTCGCGTCGGCTACCGCTTCTATAGCTACGGCGATGCGATGTTCATCCACTGACCAGGGCACGGGCCGAAGGCTTAGACTCAATCCACCGATGAACAAATTCCCTCGCACCCCAGGCTTGGTCACCCTTGCGACCTGCGCGCTCCTGCTCATCGTCGCTGGCCCCGCTTGCAAGAAGCTCGACCAGGTGGAGGTGCCCGCCACCAACCCGAACCCCCCAGTCGCGAACATCCCATCCCCGCAGCCGGGAGGCACGGTCATCCTTGGGAACCCGAACCCAACACCGACGCCCCAACCCACTTCTTCCCCAGGCACCTCCCCGACCGCGACTCCCGCGTCGACGCCGCCGTCCCCCAATTCGGGCTCGTGTTCACTTTCCTCCATGCCCGAGGGCTCGCCCTGCCGTCAGGAGACGCCGAGTTTCCAGGTTCAGGTCGAGTCAGCTCAGGCGGAAGTTCAGCGCAACCGCCCCGACCTTTTCGAAGGGGGCCGCGTCCGAAGCGAAGACGCCTACGTTCAGGAGGTGGCCCGGATTCTGCGAACCCGAGGCCTTTGCGCCGCCCAGGGCGGACCCAAGGACGAGGTTGCGGTGAAGAACACCAACGACTGGAATGACCAATACGACATCGTGCTCGCGAGCGGCCAGACCTGGACCTCTTACCAGGTGACCTGCCGGCCCTCCCGCTTCTAGGCACCCGCGCGCCTCGCGGCGCTCACCACTCTTCCAAAGGCCCATGACCGAACTCGACATCACTCAATTGAACGAAGTCGTGCGCGAACAGTCGTTGCGTGTTCAGACCGCGGCGACCGAAATCCGCAAGGTCATCGTGGGCCAGCCCGCTCTGGTGGACCGACTGCTTATCGCCCTGCTCTGTCGCGGTCATCTTCTGGTCGAGGGAGTCCCGGGGCTCGCCAAGACGCTTGCGATCAAGACCTTCTCGCGGGTGCTGGATCTGTCCTTCTCGAGGATCCAGTTCACTCCCGACCTGCTTCCCGCCGACCTCGTGGGCACCCTCGTTTTCCAGCCCAAGTCCGGCGAGTTCACGGTTCGGAAGGGTCCCGTCTTCGCCCATCTGGTGCTCGCCGACGAAATCAACCGCGCTCCCGCCAAGGTCCAATCGGCCCTGCTCGAAGCGATGCAGGAACGGCAGGTCACCATCGGGGATTCGACTTA
>CAYNHK010000273.1:0-5550 GCA_964396875.1 uncultured Acidobacteriota bacterium
GAGGACGACGGTCGCGTGCTCATCGCGTCGACCGACCTGCAGGCCGCTCAGCAGGCCGTGGCCATCATCGAAGAGCTCACCGCGAGCGTCGAGTTGGGCAAGACCTACATGGGCAAGGTCGTCCGCATCGTGGATTTCGGCGCCTTTGTCGAGATCATGCCCGGGACCGACGGTCTCCTCCACGTTTCGGAGATCGCGCACGAACGGGTCAACGAAGTCCGCGACGTTCTCGCCGAAGGCGACACCGTCATGGTGAAGGTCCTGACCATCGACCCGATGGGCAAGGTCCGCCTCTCGAAGAAGGCGCTTCTGCCGTTGCCCGAGGGCATGGTGGCGCCGCCCGAGGGGAGCAGCGACCGTCCGCCGCGTCGTGAAGGCGGCGGTGACCGCGATCGGGGCCGGGGTGGCGATCGTCCGCGGGGTGGCGGCGGTGGTGGTCGCGGCGGCGGTTTCGGTGGAAACCGCGGAGGGCGCTAACCTGCTGGAGTGAAAAACACTCCTGTCGGTCAACGAGGCGGTCTGCGGATCGCCTCGTTCCTTTTTGTGGCCGCGGTTTTCGCGCTTATCGCCCTCGCGCCGATCGGGGAAAGCGTTGAAGCCGCCGGTCCTGAGCCTGCCAAAGCGGCCCGCCCTGAGCCTGCCGAAGTGGCCGAGGCCTACACGGTTCGCGTGACCGTGGGCTCTTCGGGGTTCGAGCCCAAGAGGATTACGGTCCCCCTGGGCGTCGTGCACTTTGTCGTGACCGCCCGCGAAGGCGACCATTGTTTCGCGATCCCGTCGCTCGATGTCGAGAAGCGCGTGCGTGCCGGCCGGCCCCTCGAAGTGGACGTCACGTTCGATCGGGCGGGGGAGTTCCCGTTCCTGTGCTGCGTTGAGGGATCCGGCACCGCCGAGGTCGGCGCGATCGTGGTGGCGTCCGGGAAGTAGGAACTAGTCGAGGCGCACGGTGTAGGCCATCCGCCGGCACCAGGGGTCAAGCCGGTCGAAGGCATCGGCCCGCGCTTCGCAGGAGAGGGTCAGACCCATCCCATTCTTGACCGTGATCCAGCGCCGGATCCGGGTCGAAGTGAGCGCGGTTCCGCTTCTCATGTAGTCGACATAACCTGCCGCGCGGTCGACGCCCTCGAGCGCGAGCCACGGGTGATGCTCGAGGAGGGCCACCGTATCGGACGCACGGGCCTTCACGAGTTTGCTGAAGGCCTCGAGATCGCCCGGGGGCGGGACGGGCTCACGGGAGACGGTCACGAATCCATGGATCGTCGAGGCGCCCTTTTCCACGAAGAGAGGCAGGGACTTGAACTGCATCGTCGCGTTGGTGGAACTCGAGAGACGGCTCCCCCGAGACCAGGTCAGAGGAACGCGGGCGATGAGGCCCGCGAACCTCTCCTCCGGCCACTGGGTCGGATCCTCGACGCGAAGCGAGGCGAGAAGGACGTCGATGCGCGACGAATAGCGCTTCATGGCCGCGTCCGACCCCCGCACCCACGCGCCGAAGAATCGGCCGGTTCCCGCAGGGGCGATCTGGAGCCGCGAACTGACACCGCTCGAGTCCTTGAACCTCCAGGTCGACGAGTTCGAGGGACCGGGGCTCGCCACCACTTCGGATGCTCCGGCCAGATAGGCCTGCGCGACCGCGTCAGGGGAGGTGGCGGCCACCGGGGAGATCAGGGTGGCGGAGAGGGCCACCGCGTCCCCCTCGATCTTGGGCGCGGTCAGGTACCGGTATCGCACGCCCGACTGTTCCGCGAAACCGACGCTCCAGCGCGGGGGGTGCGTGAAGGAGACATTCGACTCGTCGTCGAGGAAGGAGAGAAGCGGATCCGGGGGCGCACAGCCAGTGGCCGCGAGCAAGAGCGCCAGGAACAACACCCGCGCGCGGGGGCCGGCCTTTCGTGAGCGGCTTGCTTTCATCTCACTCCACTCGATAGTTGGGCGATTCCTTGGTGATCACGACGTCGTGCACATGGCTTTCCTTGAGACCGGCCACGGAGAGTTTGGTGAACCGGGTTTTCGTCTGAAGTTCACGGATCGACTTCACTCCGCAATATCCCATGCCCGCGCGCACTCCGCCGACAAGCTGCTGGACGATAGTGGAGAGCAGGCCCCGGTAGGGAACGATGCCCTCGACACCTTCGGGCACGAGTTTTTGTGGAGTGCTCTCGCTCTGGAAGTAGCGATCCTTCGATCCGTCCTTCATGGCGCCGAGCGATCCCATCCCCCGGTAGGTCTTGAAGCTGCGTCCCTGACGCAGGATGACCTCGCCCGGGCTTTCCTCGGCGCCCGCGAAGAGGGAACCGATCATCACGGAGTCCGCGCCCACGGCCAGGGCCTTGGTGATGTCGCCCGAGAACTTGATGCCGCCATCCGCGATCACGGGCACCCCGGCCAGGGCGCAGGCCTCAAGCGCCTCCGCGATCGCGGTGACCTGGGGCATTCCCGCCCCGGAGACGATGCGCGTCGTGCAGATGGATCCTGGTCCCATACCGACCTTCACCGCAGAGACGCCCGCCGAGACCAGATCCTTGGCGCCTTCGCGAGTACCCACGTTTCCGGCCACGAGCTCGAGATCGGGGAAGGCGTTCTTGACCTTCCCGACCATCTCGATGACGGCCTTCGTGTGCCCATGGGCGGTGTCGATGGCGACGACGTCCACCTTCGCGTCGACCAGCGCCCGGACGCGGTCCAGAGTATCCGCGGCGATGCCCACGGCACCTCCGACCCGAAGGCGGCCCGCGGAGTCCTTGCAGGCGTTTGGATACTTGATCCGTTTCTGGATGTCCTTCACCGTGATGAGACCGCGAAGGTTGTTCGCCTCATCGACCACCAGGACCTTCTCGACCTTGTGTCTGTGGAGGAGTTCCTTCGCCTCTTCCAGAGTGGCGCCCACGCGGACGGTGATGAGGGGGTCGCGAGTCATGAGTTCGGCGACGCGCAGGGTGGTGCGGGTTTCGAAACGCAGGTCGCGATTGGTCAGGATGCCCACGAGTTTGCCGTGATCGGTCACGGGAACGCCGCTGATCCGGAACTTCGCCATCAGGGCCAGCGCGTCCGACACCGGGGCTTCGGGCGAGACCGTCACCGGGTCGACGATCATCCCGGCCTCGGACCGCTTCACCTTGTCGATCTCTGCAGCCTGGACGTCGATCGGGAGATTCTTGTGAACGAACCCGATACCGCCCTCTTGAGCCAGCGCGATGGCGAGCGGGGCCTCGGTCACGGTGTCCATGGCCGCGGAGACGATCGGGATGTTGAGGACGATGCCCCGGGTCAGGCGGGTGACGACGTCGACCTCCGCGGGCAGGCACTCGGAGTATTGGGGAACCAGGACGATGTCGTCGAAGGTGAGGCCTTCGCTGATCCGGTCTTCGAGGCGCTTCATCTCTGGTTCCTGCCTATTCCGTCCCGTGACACTTCTTGTATTTCTTCCCCGACCCGCAGGGGCAGGGGTCATTCCGACCGACCTTCACGCCTTCGCGCCGGACTGTCTTCACGATTCCGTCATTGCCGCCCTGCGATTCCGGTGACGCGGCGCCGCCGAAGGGCTTCGGGGCGGCGTCGGTCGAACTCGTGAAGGTGAGGTTCCGGGGCGCGGTCCGCGCCTTGCCGAAGGTGGAGACCGGGTCCGGGCGACGCTCGGGAGCGGGCGCCGGCATCGCTTCGAACTCTGCCTCGATGGCTCGTGGCGGCTCCTCGGCGCGCATGACCGGCTGATAGAGGAATACCCAGCGCAGCGCCTCCTCTTCGATCCGATCCATGAGGGCCTGAAAGAGGTTGTACGACTCCTTCTTGTACTCGACGAGGGGATCGCGCTGGCCGTAGCTCCGGAGGCCGATGCCCTCCTTGAGGTGATCAAGGGAGAGAAGGTGGTCTTTCCACTGGGCGTCGACGATCTGCAGCAGAAGGACTCGCTGGTGGAACTTCATCAGTTCCGGCCCGATCTGCCGCTCCTTGGCCTCGTAGACCTCCCGCGCGCGCTTCTTCAGGGACTCGGCGAGTTGGGCCTGAGGAGTGTCGGTGATCTCGCTGACCGGGACGTCGAGTCCAAACGTATCCCGGAGCATGATGGACAGCCCCTCCGGGTTGGCGCCCTCCGTCGAGACCTTGGGATCGAGAGCGTTTTCGAGGAAGGCGTCGATCACGTCTTCGGACAGGTCGAGCAGCCACTGACGGGTTTCCTTGCCCTCGAGGATCATGCGGCGGGTGGAATAGATCGCCATCCGCTGCTTGTTCATGACGTCGTCGTACTCGAGCAGGTGTTTGCGGACGGCGAAGTTCTGCGCCTCCACCTGACGCTGGGCTCGTTCGATCGAGCGGGAGACCATGGGGTGTTCCACCGGCATGTCTTCCTCCATGCCCAGCTTCAGCATGAGGCCGCTGATCCGGTCGGAGCCGAAGATGCGCATCAGGTCGTCCTGGAGCGAAAGGTAGAAGCGCGAGGAACCGATGTCCCCCTGTCGGCCGGCGCGGCCGCGCAACTGGTGGTCGATGCGGCGGGCTTCGTGTCGTTCGGTGGCGAGGATGTGCAGACCGCCCAGCGAGACGACACGTTCGCGTTCACTGCTGTCGAGCAGGCTGACGATGGCGGCCACGGTTCGCTGGTTCGCGATGACCGTCTTCAACTCGGTCTTGAGCGGATGGACATCGAGGAAATTGATCGGCTTGTCGACGTCCCAGTGCGGGAAGAACGACTTGGCGATCTTGTTTCGCTTGGGACGAGGCAGCGCTTCCGCGGCATCCAGGTAGGTCTGGAGCGCGGTGTCATGGGCGGCGAGGGCGGCCACGGTCTGGAAAGAGGGATGGTCGTCCGGGAAGGCGGCCACGAGGCCGAGGTAGCGCTCGGCGAGCTCCTCCTTGTACTTCGAATCGAACTTCCGGTGGGTGAGTTCCTTCTTGAAATCGGCGGCCATCTCGGTGAGGGCGGCTTCGGTGGCGGCGGCCTTCTCCTCGGCCGAGGCGGTGTCGGGATTGATCTCTTTTTCGATGAGGAGGTTGCGCACCCGGACATCCGGAATGCCGCCGAGGATGATGTCGGTTCCGCGGCCCGCCATGTTGGTGGCGATGGTGACGGCCCCGAACCGCCCAGCCTGGGACACGATGTCCGCTTCCCGCTCGTGGTACTTCGCGTTCAGGACGACGTGCTTGATGCCCTCGCGCTTGAGCATGGCCGCGAGGTGTTCGGACTTCTCGATGGAGATCGTGCCCACGAGCACCGGACGCCCGGCCCCCGAGAGCTCCTTGATCTCCCGAAGCACCGCGCGGTCCTTCTCGGGCTCGGTGCGATAGACCATGTCCGGGTTCTCAAGACGGATCATGGGTCGGTTGGTGGGGGTGACGAGGACTTCGAGCTTGTAGATCTTCTCGAACTCGGGGGCCTCGGTCTCCGCGGTTCCGGTCATGCCCGCGAGCTTCGAATACATGCGGAAGTAGTTCTGCAGAGTGATCGTGGCGAGGGTCTGGTTCTCCCGCTCGATCTTCACCTTCTCCTTCGCCTCGACCGCCTGGTGCAGGCCGTCGGACCAGCGGCGGCCGGGCATGAGGCGGCCCGTGAAT
>CAYNHK010000274.1:0-5520 GCA_964396875.1 uncultured Acidobacteriota bacterium
CCGCGGCCTACGCGTGGATCGCGTATCAGACCGCGTACCTCAAGGCGAACTACCCGGCGTTCTTCGTGGCTTCGCTGCTCACCATGGAAAAGGCGAACGCCGACAAGCTGGTGGCCTACAGCACGGAGGCGCGCGACATCGGTCTCAACGTCCTGCCGCCGAACGTGAACTCGTCCCTCGTCGACTTCACTGTTGAGAACGGCGCGGTTCGGTTCGCGTTGTCCGCGGTGAAAAACGTGGGCGAGGGCGCGGCCGAGTCGGTGGTGGCGGCCCGGAAGGAAGGCCCTTTCACGTCGCTCGACGATTTCTGTTCGCGCGTCGACATGAAAACCGCGAACAAGCGCGCGGTGGAGAGCTTCATCAAGAGCGGCTCATTCGATTCGGTTGAGCCCCGTCGTCACGTCCTCTTCGCTTCCCTTGAAAGTACCCTGGATCGCGCTTCGCGTCTCCGCGCCGATCGCGAAGCCGGCCAGTCGAACCTCTTCGGCATGATGGACGATGGCGGGCCCGCGCCGGTGGCGGCGGGGAAGGGTGCGATGTCGGATGTGCCGCGCTGGTCCGAGGGCGAGCGTCTGGCCTTCGAGAAGGAAAGCCTCGGCTTCTATCTCTCCGGTCACCCCATCGAGCGGTACAAGGGCGAAATCAACGAGTTCGCGAGCGGCACGCTCGGCCGTCTGATCCAGGCGCGTCAGCCAGGCGACGTGACCGTGATGGGTCTGATGTCCGGCCTGCGTCTGCTGAAGACCAAGAAGGGCGACCGCATGGCCGCCTGTCAGATCGACGACTTCGAAGGCAGCGTCGAGGCCCTGATCTTCCCCGAGGCCTATCGCCAGTGCGGGATGAAGCTCAAGGACGACGAGTCGTTCCTGGTCCGCGGCAAGCTCGAGATGAAGGATGAGGATGAGCGGCCGCGACTGATCGTCTCGGACATGACGCAGCTCGATTCGGCGATGCGGATGATGGCGCGTTCGATCCGCGTGCGTGTGGATCTGGGCGTGCTTCCCGAAACGGCGCTCGCCGGCGTGAAGCGCGTCCTGTCGAACCACCCCGGCGAGATCGCGGTGTCGATCGAAGTCCACCGCCCCGCGGAGTTCGTCGCCCTGGTGCGCGTCGAGGACAAATTACGCGTGAAGCTCACCGCGGATCTTGTCCACAACCTCGAGACGGTGACGGGTTCGGGGTCGGTGAGGTTGTCGCGCTCAGCCTGACGGTCCGCGTCACGGCGGTGTCGAGCCGCTACCAAGCACGTTGGACCGGTCGTCATTGCGAGGAGCCAGTCCGTCGGCTGCGCGACGAAGCAACCCCGTCCGACAACTATCCGGCCTGGTAGTGGCTCGACGGGGTTGCTTCGTCGCAGTTGCGAAACGGACTGGCTCCTCGCAATGACGAGCGGTACAACGTCCTTGGTAGTGTCACGCCTCGCGGAGCGCTTCGGTCGGGGCTACGCGCACGACTCGTCGGGCGGGAATGTAGCTTGCGACCAGCGCGGTGAGAAGGGTCGTCGCCACCACGCCCAGGATCACCGGGGGATCGGTTGGCTGTACTCCGAACAACAGCCCCTCGACCAGACCCATCAGCCCGAGCGCGATGACGAGTCCCACTCCCACGCCGATGCCCGCGAGTTTCATTCCGTCCCTGAGAATCAGGCCGACCACTGTGGCGTCTTCCGCGCCCAACACCATGCGGATCCCGATCTCGCGCGTGCGCTGCGACGCCGTGAACGCGATGAGCCCGTAAACACCGAGCGCGGCGAGGGCGAAGGCCACCACGCTGAAAGCGCCCACCAGCCAGAGATTGAAGCGACGGCTGCCGAGTGCGGTATCCAGGGCGCCTTCGATGGTGCGCATCCGGACCGGCGCTTCCGGATCGAGGTCGCGCGCGATCCTCCTGACGCTTTCGTTGAGGCTTGCCGGGTCGGGTCCGTAGACGACGAGAGAAAACCGGTTCACCGGCCGCTGTCGCGCCGCCGCGTAGAGCGTCGGCTGAGGCAGGGCCTCCGGCGACAGTTCGCGAATGTCCTTCACCACGCCCACCACGCGGAGGCCGCGGAAGTCGCCGTCCATGTTGCCGAACTGAATGTAGCGGCCCAGGGGATCGCGGTCGGGCCAGCGCGCCTTCGCGAGCGACTCGCTGATCACCGCGACGTGGGGCGTTTCGGGACCATCCTGCTCCTCGATGAGACGGCCGCGCACGAGAGGGATCTTCATCATCTCGAAGTAGCCCGGGCTGGCGAGGCGATACGCGGCGAGGGTGGACCGCGCGGCGCGCTCCTCGGCGCTCATGGCGTTGATCGGATCCCACGACTTGAACTCATCGGGACGCGACATCTCCACGAGCATCCCGTTGGCGTAGAAGCCGCCGCCCAGCGGGAAGTCGTTGATGAAGGCGGCGGCGGTGACACCCGGAAGCGCTCGAGCGCGTTCGACCAGGGAGTCCTGGAAACGGACCAGACGCGCGCGATCGCCTTCGACGCGGGGGAGCGTGACGTCGGCGATGAGAGCGTTGTCGAGCCGGAAACCAGGGTCCACCGCGAGGACCGAACGCAGGCTCTTGGCGAGAAGTCCCGCGCCGACGAGAAGCACCATGGTGAGCGCCAGCTCGGCCACGATCAGCCCCTGTCGGACGCGCATCTGCTTTCGTGAGCCCGTTCCTCCGCGCGAGGTCTCGGTGAGTGTGGGGGCGAGTGCGACATTGCGGTTCGAGGCGACCGTCATCACGCTGAGGACGAGCGCGACGCCGGCGGAGGCGAGCAGGGCGAGAAGAACGCCGAGCCAGTTGACGCTCACGGTGTCGAGACGGGGCGCGCTCTCGGGGCCGAGGGCCGCGAACAGGCGAACGGCGGCTGTGGCGATGCCAACACCGAGGAGGCCGCCCGCGACACACAGCACAAGCGCCTCCGCGAGAGCCTGGCGGCGAAGCCGTCCGACCGTCGCGCCGAGGCTCAACTGCACGGCGAATTCGCGCCGACGCGATGCCGACCGCGCCAGCATCAGGTTCGAGACATTCGCGGCTGCGACTGCGAGCAGCAGCAGGGCCGCGGCGAAGAGCATGTCGAGAGCCTGGCGGGAGGCCCCGGTTGCCGCTTCCAGAATCGGGATCGCGGTTGCGTCGGACATCCACGTCCGATCCTGGTGCCGGCTCTTGAGGTTTCGCGACAGCGAGCTGATATCGGCCTGGGCCTCGCGCAGACTCACGCCGTCTTTCAACCTCGCCACCGCGTGGAAATTGTGGGCGGTTCGCGCGGTCTGAGCGGGATACTGCTCGCGCGGCTCCCAGATGCTGATCCCGCCCGGATAGTCGAAGCCGGGGGGCATCACGCCCACCACGGTGTACACGTCTGCGCCCACCTTCAAGGTGTCGGCGTTTGTGGGCGCCCGCAGCCCCTCGGGCCGCATCCGCTTCCAAAACGATGCCGAGACCACCGCCACCCGGGGCGCACCCTCGCGTTGCTCGTCTGGAAGAAACGTCCGGCCGGCCGCGGGCTTCACGCCCATGATGTCGAAGAAGTCCCGGGATACGGTGCTCAGCAACGCGATCATCGGCTCGCTGATTCCCGAGATCGCCGCCTCGCCGCGCGTGATCTCCGCCATCGCGGAGAAGCTGCGCGTGCCCTGCTGCCAGTCGAGGAAGTTCGGTTCGGACACTCTGTTCCGTGTGCCCTTCTCGTTCAGCTGATACAGCCGCACGATGCGGTCGGAGTCCGGGTAGGGCAGAGGCCTGAGGAGGACGCCGTCATAAACGCTGAACATCGAGGCGGCGGCGCCGATGCCGAGGCCGAAGGTGAGGATCACCGCGACCGCGTAGGACGGCGTCCTCATCAGGGTGCGCGCCGCGATGCGGAGGTCGCGGCCGAAGTCGTACAGCCAGGCGAAGCGGAATTCGTCGCGGGTGTATTCGCGTGTGCTCTCGACTCCTCCAAACTTCAAGTAAGCGGCTCGGCGCGCCGCCTCGGGGGACATTCCGCCGCGGAGGTTCTTTTCGATCTGCTGTTCGATATGAAACCGGATCTCCTCGTCGAGGCGCTGATTGAGATCTTCGGGCCGTTCATCGCGATCGTGGTTTGCCGGGTTCATAAGGCGAGTCCTTTCACTCTGAGCGCAGCGCTTCCGTGGGCATGATCGACGCCGCGTGTCGCGCGGGAAGCCACGTGGCGAGGGCGGATACGACGGCCAGGATCAGGGTTGTCGCGACCAGCGCGGAGGGTTCCGCGGAGGCGACCTCGGGGAAGGCGGTCGAGAGCACCCGGCCAAGGGCGAAGGCGCCCGCCCCGCCCAGGGTCAGCCCAAGCGCGAGGGGCGGGCAGGCCTGCTTGAGGATCATCCCGACCACATTGCCCGAGCTGGCTCCAAGGGCCATCCGCAGACCGATCTCAGGTGTTCGCGTCGACACAGCGAAGGAGACGACGCCGAAGATGCCGATCGCGGAGAGAAGCAGCGCGATCGAGCCGAACACGCCGACGAAGGTCACCATCGCGCGAAACGCGGCCAGCGCCCGGTCCTTGACCTCGGCGAGCGTGCGCACGGCCCACACCGGCTGAGAGGGATCGATGGAGAGCACGGCCTCGCGGAGAGCGGGCGCCATCCCAAGCGCGTCACCTCGCGTCCGCGCCACGAGGAACATGGTCCCCATCGGGCCCTGGGTGAACGGGATATAGGTCTCGGGGCGGGGGGAGCGGTTCAAGTCGTGTCGGAGATCGGCGACCACGCCCACGATTTCGCGCCAGGGATTGCTTTCGATCGGCCCCGAGAAGCGGACACGGCGGCCCACCGGGCCTTCTCCCGCGAAGAATCGGCGCGCGAACGTCTCGTTGACGATCAGGACGCGACCGCTCTGTTCAGTGTCCGAGGCGGCGAAAGACCGTCCGTGGACCATCCGGGCGCCGATGGCCTCGAAGTAGCCATGAGACGCCACGCGGTAGTCGGCCTCGGGCGGGCGCGGGTCCTCGGGCCGGCCTTCGAACACAACGCCATCGGTCGCATTCCCGGGCGCGAGCGGCACATGGGAAATGAGGCCCGCCTTCAAAACGCCGGGAGTCTCCTGCGCGCGATCCAGGAGAGTCGAAAAGAAACCGGCCTGGTCCTGGTCCCGGCCGTATCGCGCGAAGGGCAGGGTCACTCCCATGGTGAGCACGTTCGCGGCGTCGAAGCCGGTGTCCGTGGAGGCGAGCCGCGCGAAGGCTTTCATGGTGAATCCCGCGCCGCTGAGGAGCGTGAGGGCCAGCGCCACTTCGGCCGCGACAAGGGCGTTCCGCGTCTTCTGCCCGCTGATCGCGCCAAGGGTGCGCGAGGCGTCGCGCAAGCACGCGCTGATGTCGACCTGGGACGTGCGGAGCGCCGGGACGAGACCGAAGAGGAGACCGGTGGCGATGGAAACCGCGAGGGTGAAGGCGAGCACCCGGCCGTCGAGCCCGAGGCTCGAGAATCCCGGCACCGAGGCCATGAGGTCCGCGGGGACGGCGTTGCGCAACGCCGTGACCGAAAACATCGCAACCGCGACGCCGAAGACTCCGCCGATCAGCGA
>CAYNHK010000275.1:0-5508 GCA_964396875.1 uncultured Acidobacteriota bacterium
TTGCCCGCATGACGCATACGTTAGGCCTTAGTCAGGCATACGTCAAGGACGATGCGATGCACCGTGCTCGCGGTCGCCGGGCTGCTCACTCCACCACGGCCGTGGGGACTTGCTCGGGAAGACCCAGGACGTTGGCGGCGTTGGCACCGGCCGGCTGTGGGCGGACTGCGTCGCGGCGGGCGATAGCACGCGCCTCGGGCGTCCTGCCGGCAATGACCGCGCAAGCTTCGCAAGCCCGGGCAGGGCCGGACTACTTGCGACAGCCACAGCCGGGACGATTGGCCCACTCTCCGAGCAGGTCCCGGTTCGCCTCTCGGCTCACGACTCCGCGGTAGAGACGGACGTCCTATTCGCCGGCCCCATCTGTTCTGCGGAGGCCCGTCATGAGCCGTTCGCCTCAGTACGCGGGCTCACGCGACCGGCGGCCCGGACGCCCGGGCCAGATCAGAAGCCCACAGGCTACGAGCGCATGTTCGGCGACGGCTGGGACGCGGACACCTTCAAGGTGTCCTTCGGTCTCGCCCTGCGATTCTGAGGCGCGTCGTCACTCCTGCGCGTCGCCAGCGCCCAGGGAGGCGATGCGTGGCCTCAAGCAGGAAAGTAGACCAGCCTGATCACATCCTCGGCAATCCGATCATTGGCCATGAGTCGGAGCGGCGGCCGGGGCCCGGCGAAATACGGCTTGCCGTGACCGAGCACGACGGGGTGCAGGTAGATTCGGTACTCGTCGATCAGGCCAAGCTCGGTGAGGCTTTGCGCCAGGTGGGGGCCAGCAAGTTCGATCTCCCCGTCGCGCCCGCCCTTCAGCTCGCGGATCGCGCCCTCGAGATCACCCTCTACGAGCGTGGCGTTGGGGCCGACCGACTTCAACGAGCGCGAGACGACCCATTTCGGCTGCTTCCGCCACGCCGCCGCGAAGGCTTGTTCCCCTTCATCCCATTCAGGATGATCGTCATCCCAGTAGCGCATGATCTCGTACATCTGGCGACCGTAGACACTGCCCGCCTGCCCTTGAGCCTCTTCGATGAAGTGGCGGAAGAGCGTTGGGCCAGGCGCAAACGCCATATGGTCGACGTAGCCGTCCAGGGACTGGTTCATTCCGAACACGAGCTTGGCCATGCCCACTTCCTTTCCTTACGCGGCACATCCGCGCGGTCTGATTGCGCCATTTGACCTGAAGAAGGCCGTTTCAGAACGCACGGGCGTGCGCGTCGGGTCCAGTATCAAAGGCGCGCAAAGATTCGGCCGTGGCGCGTTAAGAAAACGTCAAGAACCTCTGCATTTCGCGGCGTGGTCCGCCAGAATCCTTGTTGCGGTGGCGTCAAACTTGGTGAGCGTAGCGGGGGACAACGACCCCTCGGAGTCCATCGCGCCCACGCCGACAACTCGTGAAGACAGGCGCTGGCTTGGCGACTGGCTTCTCCACGGGCGCGGCGAGAACTCGCACCACAAGGCGACGGCGCCCTGGTGGCAGGTCATGTGCCTCACCGGCGTCGACTACTTTTCGACCCTCGGGTACCAGCCCGGCATCGCGGTGCTCGCGGCGGGGATGTTGTCTCCCATCGCCACATTGATCGTGGTGCTGGTGACGCTCTTCGTGGCCTTGCCCATCTACGCCCAGGTGGCGAAGCACTCGCCGCACGGCCAGGGCAGCATTCTGATGCTCGAGGAGCTTCTGCCTCGGTGGCGCGGTAAGGCGTTTGTCCTCGTCCTGCTCGGATTCGCCTTCACCGACTTCATCATCACCATGACGATGTCCGCCGCCGACGCCACGGCTCACATCGCGGAGAACCCTTATGTCCCGGGGTGGGTGGAGCACCACCCCGTCCTGGTGACGTCCCTGCTCCTGATCGGCCTCGGCGTGGTCTTCCTGAAGGGGTTCCGCGAAGCCATCGGCCTCGCCGTGTTCATTGTGGTCCTCTACCTGGCCCTCAACGTCGTGGTGGTGGGCGTGGCTCTCCACGAGGTCGTGACCCACGGCACGCTGATCGACTCCTGGTGGACCGGACTCATGACCCAGCACGGGAGTCCGTGGATGGCCATAGGCATCGCCCTCATCCTCTTCCCGAAACTCGCCCTGGGTCTGTCCGGCTTCGAGACCGGCGTAGCGGTCATGCCCCTTGTCCGCGGCGACAAGGATGATGCTCCCGCGCGCCCGCAAGGGCGTATCCGGAATACCCGGAAACTGCTGGCCACGGCCGCGCTCATCATGAGCGTCGCGCTCATCGCCTCATCGTTCGTCACCACGGTGCTGATTCCGGCGAAGGAGTTCGAACTCGGCGGCGAAGCGTACGGCCGCGGCCTTTCCTTCCTGGCCCATCGCTTCCTGGGCGACGGCTTCGGCACCCTCTACGACCTTGCCACCATCATGATCCTCTGGTTCGCCGGCGCATCGGCCATGGCCGGCCTGCTGAACCTGGTTCCCCGCTACCTCCCCCCCTACGGGATGGCGCCGGATTGGGCGCGAGCCAACCGGCCCCTCGTCCTCGTGTTCACCTTCGTCAGCCTCGTCGTGACGTACATGTTCAATGCGGATGTGAACGCACAGGGCGGGGCCTATGCGACCGGCGTTCTGGTCCTCATGACCTCGGCGGCGGTGGCGGTCACCATCGCCCACTGGGGCAGCCGGTCGCGATGGCTGTATGGGACCATGACGATGGTGTTCGGGTACACGACGGTCCTCAACATCATTGAGCGACCCGAAGGAATCAAGATCGCCTCCTTCTTCATCTTTGGCATCGTCCTGGTGTCGATCACCTCACGTGCGATGAGGTCCACGGAGTTGCGGGTCGGCGCGGTCAACCTCTCGCCCAAGGCACAGGAGTTCTTCGCTTCCTTCGCCCCCAACCCGATCCGCATCATCGCCCACCGGCCGGACAAGCGAACGATCGAAGAGTACGCCCGGAAAGAGCGCCAGGCCAGAGAGGACCACTCTCTGCAAAGCGGCGAAGCCGTGGTCTTCCTGGAAATAGTGCAGGGGGATGCGTCCGCGTTCGAGGACGACATCGACGTGCGCGGCGTGAAGATCGGGCCGCATCGAATCCTGCGCTGCACCGCACCCGCCCTTCCAAACGCCATCGCCGCGATCCTTCTCAAGGCGCAGGCCCTCTCGGGCCAGACCTCACACGCCTACTTTGGCTGGACCGAAGGCAATCCGGTCACCTACGTCTTGAAGTACATCTTTCTTGGAGAGGGCGACACCGCGCCGGTGACTCGCGAGGTCTTGAGACGAGCGGTCAAGAACCCGGAAGAGCGCCCGAGAATCCACGTCGGTTGAGGCTGCGTTGCGATTCCTGAGGACCCGTGGGCCTCGGTCAAAATAGGGGCGTGTTCAATCGACGAGCCGACGCCCCGCCAAAGCAGTTCGAAGAGTTTCGAGCAGCGAGCCTCTACTGCCCACGTTGTCAGAAGGCCCAGCCGGTGGAGCAGAGGCTGCTTCTGATCCTGCCGGACGGCGAGCTTTTCGAGTACGTCTGCCAATATTGCTGGACGCAGCTGGGCAAGCGCAAGGTCGAGCAGGAGCGTCCGCCCCTGATCATCTAGGAGCCCACCGCGTCGGGCCGGCGATAAGCTCGCCGCAGGATGAGCGATACCGAGCGGCCCATCGCCGTCATCAACAGCAGCGCACCTATCCGCATCTGTGACAACGGAAGCTGGACGGATACCTGGTTCGCCGGACACGGCCAGGTCTTCAATGTGGCGGTTTCGCCGCGGGTTGAGGTTCAGGTGGCGGCTTATCCTGCGCGAATCAGCGCGCCCCGCGTGCTCCTGCATCCGGTGAACCTCGGCGAGTCCTACGAGGTCCGACACGAAGAAGCGCCGTGGGGCCCGCATCCACTCCTCGAAGCGACCATCGCCTCGATGAGGGTCCCTCCCGACCTGCGGCTCGAGGTCACGATTCACTCCGAGGCGCCTCCGGGGGCCGGGACGGGCACGTCCGCGGCGGTGACCGTTGCGCTCATCGGGGCTCTCGACGCTCTCACCCCGGGTCGCCTCACTCCGGCCGAAGTCGCGGCGGCGGCGCTGCGCGTGGAAACCGGAATGTTGGGTCGGCAGTGCGGCGTTCAGGATCAGCTGGCGTCCGCTCACGGGGGAATCAACCTCATCGACATGCGTGCGTACCCCAATGCCACCGTTTCGCCCGTCGAGGTGGGGGAGCCGACTCTCCGGGAGTTCGAGCTACGCCTTCTCCTCATCTATCTCGGCAAGTCGCACGACTCCTCGGCCATTCACGAGGCGGTGATCCGATCTCTCGAGGACGCGGGGCCGAACTCGCCCCCGATCGCCGAGTTGCGCAGCAAGGCGCCGCGGTCGCGCGACGCCCTCGTCGCCGGCGATTTTCATAAGCTCGGCCGCATCATGATCGAGAGCACGGAAGCTCAGGGACGACTTCATCCCGCACTCGTCGGCACGGAAGCGCGCCAGGTGATCGAGATCGCGAAAGCGCACGGGGCACTGGGATGGAAGGTCAACGGTGCGGGCGGCGAGGGAGGGTCCCTGACCTTGCTTTGCGGGGAGGACGCGACGCACAAACGGGCGCTCGTCCGCGAGATCGAGCAGGCTTCTCCCGCGTTCAGGAATCTCCCCCTTCGCCTGAGCCGCCACGGTCTCCGCGTGTGGGGCCACGACGCTCGCGGCGGTTAGAGTCCTCGCTCCCCGTTGACTGGAGGTGCCGTGCGAGAACTGTATCCGCCGATTGAGCCGTTCGCCGACCGATTCCTGAAGGTCAGCGATCTCCACACCGTTCACTACGAGCAGGTCGGCAACCCGAAAGGGAAGAAGGCCCTCTTCCTCCATGGGGGGCCGGGCGGCGGTCTCGATCCAAGCTACCGGCAGTACTTCGATCCCGCGAAGTGGCACGTAACCCTCTTCGACCAGCGGGGCAGTGGGAAGAGCACGCCGACCGCGGAGATTCGCGAAAACACGACGTGGGACCTTGTGGCGGATGCCGAGCGAATTCGCGAGGAGCTGGGTATCGACAAGTGGCTGCTCTTCGGAGGGAGCTGGGGGAGCACTCTCGCCCTTGCGTACGCGCAGAAACACCCGGAACGGATCAGCGGCCTGATCCTGCGCGGCATCTTCCTTCTGCGCCGCAAGGAACTGCTCTGGTTCTACCAGGAGGGCGCCAGCTGGCTCTTTCCCGACGCCTGGGACGAGTACCTGAGGCCGATTCCCGAAGCTGAGCGAGGCGACCTCATGAGCGCCTACCATCGTCGGCTCACGTCCGAGGATCCCGCGGTGCGAAACGCGGCCGCGAAGGCCTGGTCGATCTGGGAAGGGACGACCAGCCGCCTCCACGTCGACCCCGACTACATCACGCGCTTCGGCGGCGACGCGTTCGCCGATGCCTTCGCCCGGATCGAAGCCAACTACTTCGTCCACGGCGGCTGGTTCTCGAGCGACACGCAACTTCTCGACGACGTGCCGAAGATCGCGCACCTGCCCGGGGTGATCGTGCAGGGCCGCTACGACGTGGTCTGCCCGGCGGCGAGCGCCTGGGCGCTCCAC
>CAYNHK010000276.1:0-5491 GCA_964396875.1 uncultured Acidobacteriota bacterium
ACTGAGCTCTTCACGTTGCTGCTGGCCAGGGAGGCCTTGGTGTAGGTGAAGTCGAACAGGCCGCCGAAGCGGTTGCCGCCGGTCTTCGTGATGGTGTTGACCACCGCGCCGGTGAACGAGCCGTATTCAGCCGGGGCGCCGATGCCGACGATTTCAACTTCCTCGACGATGTTGAAGTTGAAGAAGGTCCACGCCGTGCCGCCGGAAGGATCGCGGGTATCGACGCCGTCGATCAAGAGACCGTTCGCCGACGAGGCATCGCCGCCGAACGCCGACTGGGCGTTGATGCCGGGAGCGGTATTCAGCAGGTTGGTCGCGGTGTTCCCCTGCCGGATCGGCATGTTGTACAGCAGATCCTGGGAGAGGTTGTTCTGGGTGCTCGATGAGGTGACATCGACCACCGGCGACTCGCCCGTGACGTCTATGCTCTCGCTCTGCCCGCCGACCTTGAGCGCAGCGTCGACGGTCGACTGACGTCCGACACTCACGACGATGTTGTCACGGCGCTGAGCCTGGAAACCGGACATGGTGATGACCACGGCGTACGTGCCCGGGTCAACGGCGTTGAAGCGATAGGCGCCGCCGGTGTCGGTAGTGGTATCGCGTGCGCCGGTCTTGCCAATGAGCTGAACGGAAACGCCCGGGAGGACGCCACCCTGTTCGTCCTTGACCACGCCGGCGACGACGCCGGAGAAGCTCTGGGCGGAGACGGTGGTGGGAAGCGCTATCGCCAGGGCGATCAGCGCCACGAGGGATCTGAGCATTTTCATGATGAGTGCCTTCCTAGCGGATGGGCGACTTGACCGGCTTGCGGTCGTGACTGGTGGAGTAGATGGTGAGACCGGCGCCGACGATCAGCAAGCCGAGCGCCAGCCTTCCGGCCGTGGTCTTGAAGAACGAGCTATCGGTGCGAGGGTTTCCGGTGGGCGCGCCGGCCGTAGTCTGCGCCCGGACCGAAGAGCGGCTTCCCGCTTCCTGCGACGCGCTCCAAAGGGTCGGCCCTGGGGCCGGTTCAGCGGCGACCGCCGCGCTTGCCATGAAACTCAGGGCAAGGACGGACGCGACGCCGCGCATGTTCGATATCCGCATACGTGAAACCTCCTGGTTGACTGCAATCATTTTGTTTCTTGAAAGACGCGAGATTGGGGGCGTCCACCCGATTGTTCGGATTAGAGCCGCCAGGGAGCCGGACGTCAAGCTCTTCGTCTGTAAAAGTCCGCGTTCAAGACGTTGATCGTCTTGCTCCTGCGTTGACGTATGGGAAGCCAAGCGGCTAGCGTCGGCGATCGAATGAGTCGAAAACGAACACTCTGGATCGCCGCGCTCGTGACGATCCTCGCCGGATTCATGGCCTACCGGATGGCACGCCCCGGCGCGCCTTCCTCAACAGAGGCTGCCCGCGCGCTCATTGCCTCCCGCGCGCCCCGGACACCTCCGAACGTCCTGGTGGTGACGCTCGATACGACGCGGGCCGACCGACTCGGCCCCTACGGCTACGCGCGCGGGGTCACGCCCAATCTCGATCGAATGGCCGAGAACGCGGTGGTGTTCGAAAACGCCATCGCCTCGGTGCCTCTCACGTTTCCATCCCACACCACGATCTTCACGGGTCAGTACCCGACGCGGCACGGCATCCGCGACAACGGGGGCTTCTTTCTCGACGCGAAGGCGCTCACCATGGCGGAGATCCTCAAGGAGAAGGGCTATGCCACCGGCGCGTTCATCGGCGCCTGGGTTCTCGAGTCGCGCTGGGGCCTGGCTCAGGGCTTCGACAGATACTCGGACGATTTCGATCTCTCGAAGTACAAGGTGATCTCTCTCGGCACGGTCCAGAAGACCGCGGAGCAGGTGATCAACGACTCCATCAGTTGGCTCGACACCGTGAAGGCCGGGAAGTTCTTCGGCTGGGTCCATCTCTACGACCCGCACACCCCCTACGAGCCGATCGAGCCTTACGCGTCTCAGTATCCGAACCAGCCCTACGTCGCGGAGATCGCGTACACCGATGCCCAACTGGGGCGGCTGTTCGACTGGATGGCGAACCAGGGCCTCGACAAGAACACGATCGTGATCGTGACCGCCGATCACGGTGAAAGTCTCGGCGATCACGGAGAGGCGACCCACGCGTACTTCATCTACGACTCCGCGATGCATGTGCCCCTCATCATCAAGACGCCGTGGAACGACCGGGGCCGCGTCGCCTCGATGGTGTCGCACGCGGACGTCCTCCCCACCCTCCTCGATCTGCTCGGCCTGCCCGCATCGAGCGAGCCGGTCGACGGGACGTCGTTCGCCCTCGGGATCGTGAACCCGTCCGCGGCGGTCGGCGGGAGCGCATATTCCGAGACCTACTTCCCTCGTTATCACTTCGGCTGGCAGCACCTGAGGTCCCTCCGCACGAACGAGTACACCTACATCGACGCGCCGGAGCCGGAGTTGTACGACCGCAAGAGCGACCCGCGGGAAGTGAACAACATCTTCAAGGCGTTCTCCGCGCGAGCCGAGGACCTTCGATTGAAGATCGAGGAACTGGCCCGGGCGGACCAGGGCAAGACGCCGGAGCGGCAGGCCCTCGACCCCGACACGCTTCAAAGACTCGCCGCACTCGGTTACGTCGGCAACGTGATCGACGTGGACCCGGACGCGGTGCTCCCCGACCCCAAGGTGAAGCTGCCGCTCTTCCAGAAGATGAACCGCGCCAAGGACCTCGCCCAGGACGACAACGTGGAGGGCGCTGCGGCTCTCCTCACGCAGGTGGTCACCGAAGATCCGAACATCATGGACGCGCACCTGACGCTTGGAAACTGGCTGGTGCGGCTCAAGCGGCCCGACGATGCGATCGAGTCATTCCGTCGAGCGCTCGCGCTCAAGCCTGACGACGACATCGCTCTCGGCAATCTCGCGCGGCTGTTCCTTTCGCGGGGACGCAAGAACGACGCGCTCGACGCCGTGCGCGTTTTCGAGACCGCGCTCTCCCGCAATCCGAAAAACCCCCAGGCCTGGTTCCAGCTCGCGATTCTCGCGATGGACATGGGCGACGCGGCCCGGGCGAAACACTCCTTCGTACGCGCCGCGGAGGAGAACCCGAAGATGGGGGCCGCGTGGATCGGCCAGGGCGCTCTCGCGTTCGCGGCATCCCGCCTTCCCGAAGCCGAACAGATGATCCGCAAAGGCCTCGAACTCGAGCCTGAGGTGCGCGGCGGCCGCTACAACCTCGCGCGTGTCCTCGAGGCTCGCGGCCGATTGGCCGAAGCGGAGAGCCTCTATCGCGCGGAGATCTACTCTTTCGGCGATCACGGGAAGGCCCGCTTCAATCTCGCCCAGCTCGAACGCCAGCGCGGCAACATCCCGGGGTATCTCACCGAACTCCGGCTCTCCACCGAGAAGGCCCCGGACTTCGGGCCCGCGTATTTCTTCCTCGCCCGCGAGGAGCTCAACGCCGGCCGCCTCGCCGTAGCCCGAGACCTCGTCGAACGCGGGCTCAAGGTCGACAGCGTCTCCGAGGTGGCGCCGCTGGGCCACTACGTGATCGCCGACATCCTGTCCCGCGAAGGGAAACAGAAAGAAGCCCAGGACGAGGCCGCGAAGGGCAAGGCTCTGGAATCCCGTCGACGGCGTTCGCTGGATGTAGGCTAGAAAATATGACTCTCGCGCCGCCCGATCCGAACTCACGCATCATCCCGGCCGCCGAAATGGCGGCCGCCTTCGCGAAGGGCGGCTCGTTCATCGAGAACTCCGAATATCGAGTGGGCCTCGCCCGGCGTGAAAGCGGGGGCGACGCCGAGGTGCACGACAAAGACACCGACATCTTCTACGTGTTCGAGGGCGCGGCCACCCTCGTCCTGGGCGGCGAGATGGTCGAGCCGAGGAGCGTAGGACCGAACGAAACCCGTGCCGCGAGCACGCGCGGCGGCGAGGCGAAGACGGTGGCGAAGGGCGACGTCATCGTGATCCCACGGGGCGTGCCCCACTGGTTCAGCGCGGTCGCCGAAGCGCCCTTCGTCTATCTCGTCGTGAAATCCACGGCCCGCTGAGAAAGTCGCGGCTGGAAACGGATCTTCGCGCTAGCAGCCTGTGGTGAAAGTCTTTTGTCGCGGCCGATCGTCAAAAGTACATGGCGATGGGAAAGCGGCGGAAGAAGCAGGGAGGACTGTTCGTACTGACGGAGGACCTTCCTAAGAGCCCCGGTCATCCTTTCTACGGACGACTCAACGAGCTTCTGGAGAAGGCCGGATTCGACAAGTACGTCGAGTCACGGTGCCGGAAGTTCTACGCGGCGAAGCTGGGACGTCCGAGCATGGCTCCCGGTATGTATTTCAGGATCGCCATGATTGGGTACTTCGAAGGCCTGGGATCCGAGCGCGCCATGTCGTGGCGAGCATCGGATTCGTTGGCGCTGCGCAGCTTTCTCGGCCTCGCCCTGCACGAGGGGACGCCGGACCACTCGACAATTTCTCGGACACGTCGATTGATTGATGTGGAAACGCACAACGAGGTGTTCTCCTGGGTCCTCAGTCAGCTGAGTGAGTCAGGGTTGGTCGAGGGCAAGACGATCGGTATTGACGCGACGACTCTGGAAGCGAACGCGGCGATGCGGAGCATCGTGCGCCGGGATACCGGAGAGTCGTACACGGACTTTTTGAAAGGCCTGGCGGAGGCCTCGGGCATCAAGACGCCGACTCGGGCGGCCATGGTGCGTCTGGACCGGATGCGCAAGAAGAAGGGCTCCAACGTTGAGTGGATGAGCGAATCGGATCCTGATTCGCGAATCACGAAGATGAAGGATGGGCGGACGCGGCTCGGGCACAAGGCGGAGCAGGCCGTGGACATGACGACGGGAGCGATCGTCGCGGTAACGATCCAAGGCGCGGACCAGGGCGATACGACCACGATCGAGAACACGGTGCGTGAAGCGCAGACGCAGATCGAACGCATCCATGGTGATGGGAAGCTCAAGAAGGTCGTGACCGACAAGGGCTATCACAGCACCGCCGTGCTGCAATCACTCGATGCGCGGGGACTCCAAGCCTATGTATCCGTCCCGATTCAACGTCGTCGAAAGTGGTACGGCGATCTAAGCGCTCGCCGAGCCGTGTACGCGAATCGTCGAAGGAATCAGGGGAAGCACGGACAGGCGCTGCAACGCCTGCGCGGAGAACGATGTGAGCGACCGTTTGCGCATATGTATCGAACCGGCGGTCTGAGACGACCGCAGGTACGCGGACACGAGAACGTACTGAAACGAGTCCTCGTCCACAGCAGCGCGTTCAACCTCTCCCTCCTGATGCGGACTATCTGCGGCGTGGGCACTCCTCGAAGCCTGCAGGGTCGTATTCGGGCCGTTCTTGTCGCGCTGGCGTCACTGTTCAGCACCCTCAAGCGCCTTCTCCGCCGTCCGAGCGATGTGCGCGGATTCTCGCGACCAGTGGTGGATCAGCGCATCGATGAGATGACGACGGCCGTGAAACCAGCTTTCACCACGGGCTGCTAG
>CAYNHK010000277.1:0-5302 GCA_964396875.1 uncultured Acidobacteriota bacterium
CCGATGTCGTCGACCGTGGCCTTGAGCGGATCCTCGCGCCGGCCCACGATCGCGACCCGCGCCCCCAGGCCCGCGCACTTGAGGGCCATGGACCGGCCGAGGCCGGTGCCGCCTCCCGTGATCAACAGTGTCTTGTCTTCGAGCAGGCCCGGGCGAAACGGACTTCGATCAAGGTGGATCATGCGCCGAGGTTATCGCGCCGTGCGCGGCTAGGCGCGCACGATGAGCGGCTTGACGAGGGCCATGAGAATGAGGACCAGGCCGAAGGTGCACACCATGGCGGCTCCGGTGGGCAGGTCCATCAGGACCGAGAGGTAGATACCCAGGGCCGACACGATGGTCCCCATGGTCCACCCGATGGCGAGGCGTTTCCCGATGTCCTGGGAATAGAGCATCGCCGCCACCGACGGGACGATGAGGTAGCAAAACACGAGCAGCACGCCGGCGATCGAGACGGAGGATGTCACCACGAAGCCGAAGGAAGCGTAGAAGAGAAAGTCCCAGAAGCGCACGTTGAGCCCACTGGCCTCCGCCTTGTCGTGATCCATCGAAATGGCGAGGAATTGCCGCCGGAAGATGTAGTGGAAGAGTCCCACGGCGGCATACAGAACAGCGGTGTTCCGGACTTCGGGCCAGGACACCGCGAGGATGTTGCCGACGAGCATGTCCTTGAGATGCTCGCTCTCCGAGGTGGCCTTGCTCATGGCCAGGATGGCTGCGGCCGAGGCCACCGCATAGGAGATTCCGATGATCGCCTCCTGCGGGATCCTCGCCTTTTTCGACCGAATGGACGCGAAGATCGCCGCGCCTATGAATGTGAAGAGCAGGCTGATCCAGTAGGTCCAGGGGCCGTGGGGATCTCCGTCGGCGAAAGGGAGGAGCAGGGCGACCGTACTTCCAAGCGCCGCGATCTGCGCGAGCGAGAGGTCGACGAAGATGACCCCCCTTTCGACCACGTGCACGCCGAGGTACGCGTGGATCCCGGTCAGGATCAGGCTTGCCGCGAATGGGGCGGCGAGGAACTCGAGGATGGTGGTGTCCATCGTTCAGTGCCCCGCAGCTTTGAGAGCAGCCACGAGGAGCTTCACATCGTGATCGAAGAGACTGATGTAGTCCGTGATGTCCTTCTCTCCGCCCACCGAAGGTGAAAGGACCACTACCGTACCGCCCGTCTCGCGCGCGACGGATTGTGGCGTCTTGAGGTCGAAGTAGGGCTCGACCAGAATGATGGTCGCCTTGGCCTTCTTCATTTCCGCGATCAGCGCGATGGTGTGCTGGGGGGAAGGTGGAATCCCCGGCCGGGGCTCGACATAACCCATCACGTCGAGGCCGAAGCGGTCCACGAAGTTCGCCCATGAGCGGTGATAGGTGACGATCTTCGTCCCCTTGTAGGGGGCGAGGGCCGCGTCCCAGCGTTTCTCGGCCTCGCCGAGGCGCTTGTCGAAGTCGCTGAAACGTTGTGCGAAGAACCCCGCATCGGCGGGCTGGAGTTCGGACAACTTCGCCTGGATGGCCTGGGCGATACGCCGGCCATTGCCGGGATCGAGCCAGTAGTGGGGATTCCCGAAAGGATGAACATCGCCCATGGCTCGCGTGATCTGGCCCTGCGGGATGTCGAGGATGCGAACAGTCAAGGAAGCGTCGAGATGGCCGGGCGAACCCGGCTGGATCTTTGCGTTTCGGCTCTGCTGAAGAAGGGGAGGCAGCCAGCCCACTTCCATCTCGCGGCCGACCACGATCAGCAGTTGGGCCGCGTGGAGCTTCAATATGAAGCTCGGCTTCGCCTCGACGAAGTGCGGATCCTGATAGCCCTTTGCGATGGCGTCGACGGTTATCCGGTCGCCCCCCACCTCGCGCGTGAGGGAGGCGAGATCCTCGGTGGTGGTGACAACCTTGAGGCCCGCATCGGCGCGCATCGCAAGGCCGGGCAGGCCGCAAACCACGACGGCGGAAAGAACGGCAGAGCGCAGAAACATGGGCCTGCTCCTTAGAACGGGTGGGCGCCGTGGGCGCCGATGGAGAAGAGGAACTGGAAGAGGAACTCGTTGGCGCGCGGTCGGCCGTCGCCGAAGCGGGTGTGGCGATACTGGCCGCGGATGAGGGAGAACTCACTCGGCTTGTAGGTCATGAGGAACGAGGCGCCCCGATCGTTGATGGAGGGATCGATCGCCCGTTCGGCGGTGTCGAAACGCGCGCCCGCGGTCCAGCGCCGCGCGAACTGATATTCGAGGTACCCGTAGGCGCCGAACGACGAGGGCCCGGGAAGTTCGGAACGGCGGCTCCACGCGACCTCGCCGCGGGCGAGCACGTGCGTGTAGATCGACCGCCGCAAGGGCCGGTAGCGGAACGTGGCGTCCGCGCCGAAGAGCCGCGTGGTCTCGCCGCCTCCCGCGTCGTGGTGCCCGCGCGCCCACGAGGCGCCGAGATCGAGGTTCGTGGACTCCGTGAGGTCGCGGTAGCCGCGGAGGTGGGAAACGTAGGCGAGGTCGCTGCGCTTCTCCGCCCGGAAAATCGCCGACTCTCCCCGGTACACCTGGCCGGTGGCTTCGAGGAACGCGAAGCTGTTGGGAAAAAGGCGCGAGACGGAGATGCCCGAGTCGCCCAGTCCCTCTTCGCCGCCGAGAAGGTTCTGGATCATCAGCGGGCGATCCGCGAAGGGAAGGACGTGATTGTGAGTCGCGTTGATCTTCCCGAAGGCGTCGCGCATCTGCCCAACCTTCATCAGGAAGCCGCCCGGGAGCGTGGGGAAGGTGATGAACGCCTCTTCGATTCCGACCTCTTCGGGCCCAAACGTCAGGAAGACATCAGCGCGAGCGTACGGATCGACGATCGCCTGGAGCGAGATCTCTGCCTCGTGGAATTCGAGGGAGGGTTCACCGCCGCCCGGGCTTTTTCCCGCGGCGCCGATGAAGTCTCCGATCGCGGCGATGTCTGGATTGAACATCTTCGACGACGGGGAAGGCGGTGCGGTCAACGGAACGGCCGCGGGGGCAGGCGCGCTGGTTGATGCCTCTTTTGGCGCCACCGTCTCCACGGCCTTCAGACGGGCTTCGAGCGCCGCGATGCGGGTTGAAAACTCGAGGCGCAGCGCCTCGACCTCGGCCCGCAGCCGATCGGCTTCGGTGGGCTGCGCGAGAGCAGGGCTCGCCAGAGCGAGTGCGGCAAGTAGAAAAGGAACTCGAACGTCGAACACGGTGGGCCTCCTTCAAAGAGATGCCACGAAGATCTCGAACCCGCTCCAAAAGGAATAACCCCTCGAATGAGGATTCCAGCGGCCAGAGGCCGGGGGCGGGGCTAAACGGCGAGGGAGTTCGAAGGAGGCGCCCGACCGGGCGAGGAGGGTCGCTCAGCCCAGTGTCGGGCGACGTCGTTGTCGGGGTGCTTCAGTCTGACCGGTTGGATGCGAGTGACGAGAACCACTCCGGCTTCGATGCGTGAGGCGATCGGATTTGCGGTGCATGCGTCGCAATGAGGCCGGGACTGGAGGTGACACGCGAAGTCGTGGTGGAGCAAAGGCGCCACGATTGAGACCAGGGCGTAGAGGCCGAGGACGGTCAGCCAGGCCAAAGTCCTTCGTCGCGTTACGGGTGCTGCCACGTCATCAGTATAGACACGGGGACTCACCGAGGACGTCTCAGCCGCCGGCGAGTTTGTGAGGGATTCGCTTTTCGCGCAGCACTCCCTGGACCGCGTCCCGCCGATCGCCCTGGAGTTCGATATCGAGATCCTTCATGGAGCCCCCGGTGCCGCAGCGCGTCTTCAGGAGCTTTGCGAGGGCTTCGATCTCGCTCGCCGTGCCCGGGATCTCCGCGATGACGGTGACGACTCGGCCCGACGCCCGCTTCTCGAGCCGGATTCGCGCGCCCTTCGTTTTGCGCTCCATCTCGGCCGCAAGGGCTTTGGGCGCCGGCGACTCGCCGCCAGCCGTCGAATACGCCAGTCGGGTGTTTTGGGTCATTACGGCCCCCAGCTCAGGTAAGTTGTATGACCCCTTCGGGGCCAAGATAGACGCTGTGTTCGGCCTGGGCGACCGGGCGTCCTGAAAGAGCCACGAGAGGGGGATAGGAGTGAAGAAGGCGGGCACGCTCGAGTTTCTGGAAGGCCTCGGAAACGAGCTTGTCCCCGAATGCGCGAAAGTAGCGCCTCGCGATCGGAAGACCGCGCCAGGACAACAGGGCCTCGGCGAAATGCCGGTCTACGCCGAAATCCTGGAGGCGATCCTTCGCGGCGGGGAGGAGTCGGAATACCTCCGAAGTCCCGCGTGCGCCCGACCGGCCGTGGCCATCGGTGGCGAAGGGCTCGATCGCGATCACGCCCCGCATCGGCAAACGCCCTTCGGCCGCGCGCACGGTGTTGGTGATCGCGGGCGGCGCGTGCACGATGTAGTGGCCGACGCCGTGACCGCATAGATTTTCGAGCGGCGTGAAACCGGCGCTGGTGATCGCCCGCTCGATCGCGGCGCTCACTTCCTTTACCGGCAAACCGGGTTTCACGGTCTGGACCGCGGCGGCCAGCGCCTGTCGCGCGGCTTCGATCATTCGTCCGTTCCCGGATCCGCCTACGTTGATCGTGGTCGCGGTGTCGACGACCCAACCGTCGATGTGCACGCCGATATCGAGCTTTGCGAGATCGCCCGCCTGGTACGTCCGGTCGTCGTCGGGCGACGGGCAGTCGTGAGCCGCGATGTCGTTGACCGAGGTCTGGGCGGGGAAGGCGGGCTTGCCTCCGCGCTTTTCTATCTCCGCCTCGACAGCCTCGCAGACCGCGCGGAGAGAAGCGCCGGGCACGATCAGGGCGGCGCCCAGATCACGCGCTTCGCGAGCGATCTGGCCGGCACGGCGAAGTGTTTTGAGGACCTGGGACATGGGGAGCTTCGCTGGCTAGCGCAGGCCGGATCGACTCCGGCCGAAGCGCGGGGGTTTTCTGGACGGACTCTTGCGAGGCCGCCAGGGCAAAGTCGCTTGCCTGCGGCTCGCTCGTTTTGTGGGGGCTGAGCACTTTGCGGCCCCCCAACTCAGAAAAGAAAAAGCCCGGGAATTTCGAGACGGGCTCGAAACCCCGGGCAAAGAAGCGACGGGCTTCTTCGAACGGACCGCTTAGATCTTGTTGACGTTAGCGGCGCGCGGACCCTTGGGGCTGTCCACGACTTCGAAGCTGACGCGATCGCCTTCGTTCAACGTACGGAAGCCATCGGCCTTGATCTCCGAGTGATGGACGAACACATCAGGTCCGCCATCACGCGAGAGGAATCCAAAACCCTTGGACTCGTTGAACCACTTCACTTTGCCTTCGATCATTTTTG
>CAYNHK010000278.1:0-5232 GCA_964396875.1 uncultured Acidobacteriota bacterium
GAAGAACCGCACCAGCGGCCCCTACGCCTGGTCCTACTGGCTCCTGATCCTGTGCAACGTGGTCATCCCCAACACCCTGTGGTCGAAGAAGGCGCGCACCAACACCATCTGGCTCTTCATCGTTTCCCTCTTCGTGGGTGTCGGGATGTGGCTCGAGCGTTTCGTCATCATCGTGACCTCGCTCTACCGCGACTTCATGCCGTCGTCGTGGGGCTACTACAAGGCCACCCAGTTCGACTGGATGTTCTTCATCGGCACCGGCGGCCTCTTCCTCACCCTCATGCTGCTCTTCGTGCGATTCCTGCCTGCCATCCCGATGTCTGAAGTCAAGATGATCCTGCCGGGTGCTGAGGGGAGGGCGAAGCAATGAGCGAATCCGGCTACACCCCCTCGCGTCTCCTTCACGATCTGAAGGAAGCGGTGAGCTGGGCGCGCTCGCCCGAGCCCACCGGCGTCTACGGTCTGATGGCCGAGTTCACCACCGCCGACGGCGTAGTCCAGGCCGCGCGAGCGGTGCGCACCGCGGGCTACAAGAAGGTGGACGGCTACTCGCCCTATCCCATGGAGTCGCTCATCCACGAACTCGACCAGCATCACTCGTGGGTGCCCACCATCGTCCTCGGGGGCGGTATCACCGGCTTCCTCGCGGGTTACGGCCTGCAGTACTGGTCCTCGGTCATCGCCTATCCCATGAACATCGGAGGACGCCCGTTCCATTCCTGGGTTTCCTTCATCCCGCCCACGTTCGAAACCACGGTTCTCTTCGCCTCGTTCGGCGCGGTTCTCGGCATGCTGGCTTTGAACGGCTTTCCGCGGCCTTATCACCCGGTCTTCAATATCGAAGAGTTCGCGAAGAGCGCCTCGAACGACAGGTTCTACATCGTGATCGAAGCGACCGATCCCAAGTTCGACCCCGCCCGCACCGCCGAGCTCTTGAAGACGCTCAATCCCACCTTTGTCAAGGAGATCCCCGCGTGACGCGATCCTCCTTGATCCTTCTCGGCGGTCTGGCCCTGTTCGCCGCCGGCTGCCGTCAGGACATGCACGACCAGCCGAAGTCGAAGCCCCAGTCGAAGTCGGCCTTCTTCGTGGACGGCCGCACCGGACGTCTTCCCGTCGAAGGCACGGTCGCGCGAGGTCAGTTGAACGAAGACGATCACCTCTATCGCGGCCGGATCGACGGCAAGTTCGCGACCACGTTTCCCTTCGCGATCGATGTGGCGACGCTGCAGCGCGGCAAGGAACGCTACGACATCTTCTGCGCACCGTGCCACGGCGCCACCGGCCTCGGCAACGGCATGGTGGTCCAGCGCGGTTTCAAGGTCGCGGCCTCGCACCACCTCGAGAGACTCCGCAACGAAACCAACGGCTACTGGTTCGACGTGATCACCAACGGTTTCGGAGTCATGCCGCCCGCGGGGCCGCAGATCCCGGTGAAAGACCGCTGGGCCATCGTCGCTTATGTCCGGGCGCTTCAGCTCTCCCGCCACGCCGCCCTGACCGATATTCCCGAGGACCAGCGTGAGGCCGTCATTTCCGGCCGCAATCTGCCCGAAGCCCACGCGGCCGAAGCGAAACCGGCCGCACCCGAGGCCCGCCACTGATGTCGGCCCACCACGAGGAAACCGTGACTCCCGAGCCCGTTGCCTCGACGATCGCCATGCCGGCCCCGGTCGTTTCGCTCCGGAGAATCTCCGGTCTCACAGCCCTCGTCGCGGGGGCCCTCGCGATCACCGGCTACTCGAATCCTCAGCAGCTCGTTCAGAGCTACCTGCCCGCGTTCCTGCTCTGGTTCGGCGTCTCCATCGGCTGCCTCTCGATGCTGATGATCCAGCACCAGTCGGGCGGGCATTGGGGCATCCTGCTGCGTCGCCTGTTCGAAGCAGGCGCCCGCACCATCTACTTCATGCCCCTCTTCTTCATTCCGATCCTGCTCGGAATGGCGCACCTGTACTCCTGGGCCGACCCCGTCCGCATCGCCGCCGATCACCACCTCGCCGAGGTCGTTCATAAGAAGGGGGCCTATCTCAACGTTCCCTTCTTCACGGGACGCGCGATCTTCTACTTCCTCTTCTGGGCGCTCATGGCCCGCACTCTCACCTCGCTTTCGTGGAAGTACGACGAGACGGGCGACCGCGAGTATGCCGAGAAGATGCGCCGGATGTCGGGCTGGGGCCTCCTCGCCCAGGCCCTCGTGATCACTTTCGCGGGCGTCGACTGGGGCATGTCCCTCGACCCGCATTGGTACTCCACGATCTGGGGCATCCTCTTCATGGTCGGCCAGGCCCTCTCCGCCTGGTGCCTGTGCATCATGCTGGTCTCGCGTCTCTACACCCACGCCCCCCTGGATCGAGTCGCGACCTCCACCCTGTTCCATGACCTCGGGAAGTTCCTCTTCGCCTTCGTCATGTTGTGGGGTTACGTGAACCTCTCCCAGTTTCTGATCATCTGGTCCGGAAATCTCCCCGAGGAAACCACCTGGTATCTCCACCGCTCCGTGGGCGGCTGGCGCACCCTCACGTTCCTTCTGGTCGGGCTGCATTTCTTCCTTCCTTTCCTTACCCTGCTCTCCGCGGGTCTCAAGAAGAACGCGAGTCGCCTCGCCGTGGTCGCCGGCTTCCTCTTCACCCTGCGCTTCGTCGACTTGTTCTGGAACATCGCGCCCATCTTCAAGCACGAGCACTTCTCGGTGCATCCATTCGACCTGTTGATGCCGGTGGCGGTGGGCGGCGCGTGGCTCTACCTCTTCGCCCGCCAACTCGAGAAGGCCCCGCTGCTTGTGAAACACGACCCTCAGGTCAAAGAGATGGAGGAGCTTGCCGCCCATGCACACTGAGCCCTCCAAACCCCCCTCGCACCCCGAGATCCAGTATGAGAAGACCGACGCCACCGTCCGTCCTCTTTACCAGTTCCTCTTCTGGATCTCCGTGATCACGGCCTTGACCGCGGTGCTCGCCTTCGGCATTCTGCGCGCCCTCGAATCGTGGCGGGAGAAGGCCTCGGTTCGCCCCGCCATGGCCGAGGCTCTGGCGGTTCAGCAGCCTCCCGGGCCGAGGCTTCAGCTGCGCGAGCCGCTCGACCTCGCCAAGTTCCGCGCCGAAGAGGCCCTCATCCTCTCCACCTACGGTGTGGTCGATCGCGACAACGGGATCTACCGGATCCCGATCGAGGAAGCCATGCGACTCACCCTCGAACGCGGTCTGCCCGCGGCCGGCGTGCCTCCGGCTCCCACTCCGGCCGCGACCGAACCCGGGATGGCCCGGCAGTGAAGCGATTTCTCTTTGCCGCCGGCATAGCGCTCCTCGCGGTGAGCGTGCCCGCGCAGCAGGCCGGCTTCTCGAAGCCTTCCGGCCCGGTCCAGCCCGCGTCCGAGCGGCTCCAGAGGGAAGTGGGATACGAGCCAAAACTCGGCGAGTCTCTTCCGCTCGAAGTGACCGTGACCGACGAAACCGGAGCCACGCGGACTCTTGGGTCTTTCTTCCAGCCGAAGAAACCGGTCATGGTCGTCTTCTACTACCAGTCCTGCGCGATGTTGTGCTCGCTCCAGCTCGAGAGCGTGGTGGCCTCCCTCAAAGGCACGAAGTACGTGGTCAACCGCGACTTCACGTTCCTTGCGGTGTCCATGGATCCAAACGACACGGTCGCGGGTTCGGAGAAGGCGAAGTGGAAGATCGCCACCGCCTATGGGCAGTCGGGGAGCGACGCCGGCTTCCACTTCGTGACCGGCACGCCTGAGGCGATCAAACAGATCACCGCGGCCGCGGGATATCGCTACTTCTGGGAAGAAGAGACGAAGCAGTGGGCTCATGCCTCTGGAGTGCTTCTCCTCACCGCCGAGGGCCGGATGGCGCGCTATCTGCCCGGCATCGAGCCCTTCCCGCGCGACCTGCAGTTCGCCCTTCTCGAAGCCTCTCAAGGCACGATCGGCACTCTGGTCGACAAGGCCATTCTGTATTGCTACCAGTACAACGAAGCGAGTGGTCGTTACGGCGCCGCGATCATGCGGACCCTCCGGCTCTCCGCGGTCGGAACGGTGTTCGCCTTGGCCGCCTTCGTTCTCTTCAGTCTTCGCCGCGAACGTAGAGCGGCTTCCTCCGAAACACCCGCCTGAGGCCGAAACAACAAGTCCATGGGCCCCTCCTTCCCTCCGCTGTTCCCGCCGCAAGCTTCGACGGTCGCGCTTGAAGTCGACGCGCTCTACGCGCTGCTGGTGTCCATCACCGCCTTCTTCACGATCCTGGTCGCGGGGCTCTTCCTCTTCTTCGGCCTTCGCTACCGGCGGAAGCTCGAATCCGAGCGCCCTATCCAGGTCCATCCTCCCGCCTGGCTCGAGATCGCGTGGAGCGTTGTTCCCCTTCTCATCTGCGTGGTTCTCTTCGTCTGGGGCGTGCAGCTCTATTTCAAGATCTACACCCCGCCCAAGGATGCCGTCACCATCCACGTGGTCGGCAAACGCTGGATGTGGAAGATCCAGCACATGAGCGGCGCCCGTGAGATCAACGAACTCCACGTCCCGGTCGGTGTCCCGATCCGTCTCCTGATCACCTCCGAAGACACGATCCACGCCTTCTCGCTGCCTGCCTTCCGGATCAAGCGCGATGCGATCCCCGGCACCATGACCACCACCTGGTTCAACGCCACCAAGGTAGGTTCGTATCACATCTTCTGCGCGGAGTACTGCGGGACGAAGCACTCCGGAATGAGGGGCACCGTGCACGTCATGGAAAAGGACGCCTACCAGCGCTGGCTCGCCGGTCCCAACGCCGGCCTTCCTCCCGCGGTGCAGGGCGCCAAACTCTTCGAAGAACTGAACTGCATCTCCTGCCATCGCGCCGGCGCCAACCAGCGCGGCCCGGCTCTCGAAGGCGTCTTCGGCAAGACCGTCGAGCTCAAGGGCGGGGCGAAGGTCACCGCCGATGACGCCTACATCCGTGAATCGATCGTTAACCCCACCGCGAAGATTGTCAACGGTTTTGAGCCCCTCATGCCGGTTTACCTGAACCAGCTCTCCGAGGAGCAGGTGAATGCCCTCCTCACCTACGTCCGGGATGTTCTTGGGAAAGCCGAGCCTCCCGCCGCTTCCGGGGCAGCGCCGTCACCAACTCCCGCGACCACCGGGGGACGTTAAGGAACCATGAGCACCCCGAATCACGCCTCCGTCCACACCGAGGAAGAGAACTACCTCACCAACGAGACGACGATCCAGTCGTGGCTCCTCACCAAGGACCACAA
>CAYNHK010000279.1:0-3665 GCA_964396875.1 uncultured Acidobacteriota bacterium
AGGCGGCATCGTTCGTTGCAGTATCTCACCTCGCCAGACTCGCGACTGCAACGCCTGGGCCTGCCCGTAGCTTCGGTGAAGCCGAGGTAACGTCTGCGCTTTCGAGGAGGCAGGACTCATGACGGGAGAGCGCGTCAAACTTCTGGGTAGGGGCGTCGGCCGTGTGGCTGGCTGTCCTCGGTCTGCTGCTGCTCTTCGCGGGCGTCGAGATCCTGGGCGCGGTCTTCGCGGCGCCGCCCCCCGAGCCCTTTCCCGCGATTCTCGGGGCGGCCCTGCTCGGATTCGCATCGATGAACTGGATCGCCCGGCACAATATCCTCGGGGGAATCTACGGTCGGGCGGTGGTGGCGGCCAACCAGACCCACCTCACGATCGGCGCCATCGTGCTGGTGAAGCACGGTCTCGTCCACGGCGGCTCGGCTGGCTATTGGGTCCTCGCGGGCCTGTACGCCGCCGGCGCGGTTCTTTTCGGAGTGCTGACCATGAGCCGAGGTCTGCCCCAGAAGTAGGGGCGGTGCCCGGAAGCCGTCACGAACGGCGTCCTGCTAGGCTTTTCGCTCGACGCCATGCCCGCGAAGAAGAAGAGGAGAAAGCCTGTGGAAGCAAAGGTGAGCCGTCGAACCTTCGTCGGAGCCGCGGTCGCGGCGTCCGCGGGAACACGGGCCAAGGCGCAGTCGACGCCCACAAAGGCGACGACAGCACGGGCGGGCCGAAGCGAGACCTTCGACGTGGCCGTTGTTGGCTCCGGGGTCTTCGGGGCGTGGACGGCGCGGCACCTTCAAGCGCGCGGCCAGCGCGTCGCCCTGATCGACGCCTACGGCCCCGGCAGTTCGCGGGCGAGTTCAGGCGGCGAAACGCGCGTCATCCGGATGGGCTACGGCTCGGCCGAGATCTACACGCGCTGGTCGTGGGACTCGCTCACGCAGTGGAAGGCGCTGCAGAAGGCCACCGGGGAACGGATCTTCACCGAGACCGGCATGTTGTTCCTGGCTCGCGAACGCGACACCCTGACGCTGGAGACGCTCGCCGGCCTCAAGAAGGCCTCCATCCCCCACGAGAAACTCGAGCGCGCGGATCTGGTGGCGCGCTACCCGCAGATCGATTTCGGTCCCATCACATGGGCGGTCTCCGAGCCACGTTCGGGCGTGCTCTTCGCGCGCCGATCCGTGCAGGTGGTGGCGCGGGAGTTCCAGAAGGCGGGCGGCGAGGTCATCCTCGGAAAAGCCGAACCGCCGCGCACCGACGGCGGCGTCGCCTCGATCCGCGTCGGCGATCGCGATGTGAAGGCGAAGCACTTCGTCTTCGCCTGCGGACCGTGGCTCGGCAAGGTCTTCCCCGACCTGCTCGGCGAGCGCATCTTCCCCACACGTCAGGAAGTCTTCTACTTCGGCGTACCGCCGGGCGACGATCGTTTCGGCCCGCCGAAGATGCCGACCTGGATCGACTTCGGCGCGGAGATCTACGGGCTGCCCGATCTCGAGACCAAGGGTTTCAAGGTCGCGATGGACAAACACGGCCCGCGTTTCGATCCCGATTCCGGCGAGCGTCTCGTTACTGCGGAGAGCACGGCGATCGTCAAGGCTTTCGTGGCCGAACGCTTCCCGACCTTGAAGGACGCGCCCATCGTGGGCAGCGAGGTCTGCCAGTACGAGAACTCCTCAAACGGCGACTTCCTGATCGATCGCCATCCGAAACACTCGAACGTATGGCTCGTGGGCGGCGGCTCCGGTCACGGCTTCAAGCACGGTCCCGCTCTCGGCGCCTACGTCGCGGATCGGATCACGAAGGGCGGCGAGACGGACGCGCGGTTCTCGCTCGCGACCAAGGACAAGGTCCAGTCCCGCGCCGTCCACTAGGGCCCGCGGCCTGACCGGCTCAGGCGTAACATCCCCGGCCAGAGGGCGGCCTCACCATCACGCCATTCCGAGGTTTGTGAACATGACACGAAAGTTGTCGTTTGGAACCCTGGCCCTGTTTGTCGCGATGGCGTCCCTGGCGGACGCCGCCCCGGTCAGACTGGCCCGCACGCCGGACTACCACGCGGGAAAGATCGCTTTCGGATATCTCGGCGACATCTGGGTGGTGAACGAGGACGGGTCCAACCCGCAACGGATCACGGTGAGCACGGGCCGCGACATCAATCCACGTTTCTCGCCCGACGGCAAGTGGATCGCGTTCTCGTCGAACCGCTACGGCAACCACGATGTCTTCGTGGTCGCCGCCGCCGGCGGCGTGCCAAAGCGGCTGACCTTCCACACCGGGGCCGACGAGGTCACCGGCTGGTCCCCCGACTCAAAGTTCATTGTGTTCCGCGCCTCCCATGGCGATGGCGTGTTCCCCGGCACCGCCACGCTGTACCAGGTTCCGGTCAACGGCGGACCTGAGGCCTCGCTCCCCGTCGACTGGGGCTGGTGGGGAACCTACGCCTCCGATGGCACACGCTTCCTCTTCAACCGGCACCCCGGCACGTGGTCGCGCAAACACTATCGCGGCTCGTACGCGGCCGACATCTGGGTGGCCGACCTACAGGCGAAGACCTACCGGGAAGTGCTCGCGGGCGAGAAGTTCAATCGTTATTGGCCGCTCCTGGGTCCGAAAGAAGAGATCTATTTCGTGGCGGACCCCCTTCCGAATGAGAAGGCGGTCAAGCCCGGGAGCGATGACGTGCGACGCAGCCGGAACAACATCTACAAGGTGCCGGCCACGGGAGCGGGGGCGCCGGTGCAGGTGACGAAACACACGAGCGGCAACGTGTTCTATCCGTCGATATCGAGCGACGGCAAGGTGATCGTGTACGAAGCCGACTTCGGCCTGTGGAAACTCGACACCGCCACCGGACGCGCGAGCGAGGTGAAGGTCGACATCGTCTCCGACGAGAAGGAGAACGCCACGGAGGTGGTCACCATCACGAACGAAGCGGACAGCTTCGACCTCTCGCCCTCGGGCAGACGGGCCGTCATCTCATCCCGCCACCAGCTCTTCACCATCGCCACCGACAAGGGCGACATCACACTCATCGGCCCCGACAAGGGGGCTTCGCGGAACGAGTCTCCGCAGTGGGCCCCGGACGGGAAGCTCGTGGCCTTCATCTCGGATCGCTCCGGACGCCAGGAGGTGTATGTCGCCGAAGCGGACGGGAAGAATCTGCGGAAGATCTCCGATCTCGATACCGACAAAGGGCCGGTCGAGTGGGCGCCCGATTCGAAGTCGCTGGTCTACGGCTCGACCGACAAGAAGCTCTATCTGTACACACTTGCGGATGCGAAGACGACGGTTCTCGCCGCCACCACGATCGGCGCGCCGCGTTCACCGGCGTTCTCGCCCGATTCGAAGTGGTTGAGTTTCGTGAAGAACGACGCGACCGGGCGCAGCCATGTCTATGTCATTCCCGCCGCGGGCGGGCCGGAACGGCACATCACGGAGGACGACGAGGCCTTCAGCGAAACGTCGGCGGTGTGGACGGGCGATGGCCGGTACATCGCCTACATCGTTTCCGAAGGAACGGCGAGTGGAATCGCGTCGACCGGCGGCCGCGCGGCCGCCCAGATGCGGCTCATGGTCCTGCCCTTGAGGACTCAGGACAAGGACCCGCTGAACAAGGACATCGACAACGAACAGCAGGGCGTGGCCGCCGAAGCGGCGGCGCGCGCGGCACGCGGGGGCGG
>CAYNHK010000279.1:3765-5229 GCA_964396875.1 uncultured Acidobacteriota bacterium
AGCCTCACCGCGGCGCCCACGGGAAGCACCATCGCCTTCACGGCCGGAACGCCTCCCGCTCCGGGTGCGGCGCCGGTGGCCGGAGGCGAGGACTCAACCAGCATCTTCTCGGTGAACGTCGCGGACGGCAGCGCTCCCGCGCGCCTTCCGTCGGCTCCGCCTTCCCCGGCGGCGGCAGGCGGAGGGGGTGGAGGCTTTGGCCCGGGTGGAGGGGGGTCTCGCATGGCGTTCACCCATGACGGTCGGACTCTCTACTTCCGCTCCGGCCGCGGAATCTATTCCGCCCCCGTCCCTGCGGGAGCCGATGCGGCGGCTTCGGGTGCGGCTCGGACCGGAGGTCGAGGCGCCGCGACGACGGCGCCGACTGCTGCCACACCCGCGGCGGCGGCGAAGCAGGTGACGTTCACCATCAACATGGAACTCGACCGGAAGGCCCGGCGGCGTCAGGTGTTCGAGGAGGGCTGGCGGGTCATGAAGCACCGCTTCTACGATCCGAACATGCACGGGGCCGACTGGAACGCGGCCCGGCAGACGTACGGCTCCCTGCTCGACAGCGTCGATGACGACGAAGAGCTGCGCACGGTGATGATGCAGATGATCGGGGAGTTGAACGCATCGCACACCGGTGTGAGTGCGGGAGGCGGCCCCCCCGGCGCGCCGGCCCCGCCGCAGACCCGGTATCCCGGTTTCGAACTCGAGCCCGATGCCTCCGGTTACTACAAGGTCCAGCACATCTGGGAGGATGGCCCGGCCGATCACGACTACGTCAAGCTCAAGGTCGGCGACTTCATCCTTTCGGTGAACGACCGGGAGATCAAGACGACCGAGAGCTACTGGCGCGACTTCACGCTCGCCGCGGGCCGGAAGTTCCACTTCCTCGTCAACAGCCGCCCGGTCCGCGAGGGAGCGTGGGAAGTGGTGCTCGAACCGATGAGCGGCCAGGCCTACAACAACGCTCAGTATGCGAAATGGGTCGAGGACCGGCGCGCCATGGTGGAGAAACTCGGGGGCGGTGAGATCGGCTACCTGCACATCCGGGCCATGAATGCTCCCTCGCTCCGCCAGTTCACGCTCGACCTCGTCCTGAACCGCACGAAGAAGGCCCTCGTGATCGACCAGCGCTTCAACGGCGGCGGGGGCATCGATCAGGAACTGCTCAGCATCCTGATGGGCCAGAAGTACCAGTACACAAGGGGGCGCGACGCCGGGATCGACATCCCCCGTCCGCTCGAGACGTTCTATGGACCGATGGTGGTGATGCAGAACGAGCGCTCGGCCTCCGACGCCGAGATGTTCCCGCAAGGCTTCAAGGACCTCAAGCTCGGCAAGGTCATCGGCGTGCCCACCATGGGCGCCGTGATCGGGACCGGGTCGTACACCCTCACCGACGGTTCGGCGATACGGACGCCCGGGTCGGGGGTGTGGACCGCGCGCGGCGAGAACATGGAGAACTTCGGCGCGCAA
>CAYNHK010000280.1:0-5180 GCA_964396875.1 uncultured Acidobacteriota bacterium
TGCCCCGTGTTCCTGGTCACGGACAAGGAACTCAACATGACCACCACCACAGTAGAGGTGGACGAGTACGACAAGCCCGGAGTGCGGCCGCGGACCGCGCAGCTCTTGAACGAGCTGCCGTATCGCTACGTTCCCGCCGCGGACGTGCCGCCCCTCGCGCAATTCGGCGGCCCGGGCGCCGTGCGGTTCACGGGATCGACCCACGACGAGCGGGGGTTCATCACGAAGGCCCCCGGGAAGGTCGCGCAGTTGAACGAACATCTCCGCGCCAAGATCGAGGACAACGCCGCGGAAATCGAACTGGCGGTGAAGGACCTTCAAACGGGCGCGACCACGCTCTTCGTCAGCTACGGGATCACCGCCTGTGGTATGCGCGAGGCCGTGGCGCAGATCCGCGCCCTCGGCAAAAGGGTGTCGGCGCTGACCGTGCAGAGTCTGTGGCCGGTTCCCGAACACGCGATTCGCGACGCGTTCGTCGGGATCACGCGGATCGTCGTGGCGGAGCTGAACCACGGACAGTACCGGCGCGAGATCGAGCGTCTGGCTCAGGGGATCGAAGTTGTGGGGCTGCACCGAGTCGACGGCGAGCTGATCGCGCCCGATGCTTTCATGGAGGCGGCGCGATGAACGCTCCCACTACGGTCACCAGCCTCGCTACGTATCGTAACCAGACGCCTTACCCGTTCTGCCCCGGCTGCGGTCATCACTCGATCCTGGACCAGCTGAGCGCGGCGTTCCTCGAACTGCGCATCGATCCGCACAAGGTGGTGCTGGTCAGCGATATCGGTTGCTCGGGCCTCTCCGATCAGTACTTCATCACCAGCGCCTTCCACGGCCTGCACGGCCGCAGCATCACCTACGCGACCGGGATCAAACTCGCGCGCCCCGATCTGACCGTCATCGTGGTCATGGGCGACGGCGGCACCGGCATCGGAGGCGCGCACCTGCTCAATGCGGCGCGCCGCAACATCGGTCTCACCGTGCTGGTCTTCAACAACTTCAACTTCGGCATGACCGGCGGCCAGCATTCGACGACCACGCCGAGCGGCGCTCTTACCAGCACCACGCCGGGCGGCAATCTGGAGAGACCGCTCGACATCTGCGCCACCGTGGCGGCCAATGGCGCGGGGTACGTCTGGCGGGGAACGAGTTTCGACAAGGATCTCCCGGGACGCATCGCGGAGGCGGTGCGGGCCGATTGCTTCGCGCTGCTCGACATCTGGGAGCTGTGCACGGCCTACTTCGTTCCGAACAACCAGGCCTCCAAGAAGACGCTCACCACCATGCTCGACGATCTGGGCTTGAAGGCGGGCCTGCTCCACCGCGCCGACTATCCGGAGTACGCGGCGGCTTACCGCCGGGCGGCTCAGACACAAAGTGGGGAGCCCCTGAAGGCGCCACTGCCCATCGCCCCGCGTTTCGAGTCGTCTCTGACCCGCCCGTTCCGGCTTTTGGTTGCGGGATCCGCAGGAGGCAAGGTCAAGTCGGCGGCCCGCCTGGTCGGTGAGGCGGCCTTGCTCTCCGGGCTGTGGGCCGCTCAGCGCGACGATTATCCGATCACGGTGATGACCGGGCACAGCATCGCCGAGATCGTGATCAGCCCGCGCGAGATCGACTACACGGGAATCACCCGGCCCGACGCGATGGTCCTCCTGAGCAACGAGGGCGCCGCGAAGGTCGGCGCTCAGCTCGCGGCGATGACGCCGGAGGATCAGGTGTTCGCGATGAGTGACGTGGCCGACCTGAAGACCAGCGCGACCGTGCACGTCATCGATGCCGCGAAGGTCCCGAGCCGGCTGGGCAAGGGCGGCGTGGCGCTTTTCTGCATCGCCCACGCCTTGAGGGAACTTCGCGTCTTTCCGATTGAAGCCCTGGAGGCCGCGGCCCGGCTGACCACGTCGGCGTATGCGGAAAAGAACGCCGAAGCGATCCGCGCGGCCCTGGGGTAGCCACCTCAGCCTGGGCGTCAGTCTCCGAACGAGGTGCCCAGACCCCGCGCCGACATCAGCACGTCCGAGTCGAGCGGGACCTTCTTGGTACGCCCCTCGCCCACCGCGTCCTTGAGCGGGACCCGCACGATCGCGGGGGGTTTGAGCGCCACCATGGTTTCGAAATCCCTGTCCTTGACCGCGCGCACCGCGGCCGCGCCGAAGCGGGTGCCGAGCAGACGGTCGAAGGTGGTGGGCGGCCCGCCCCGCTGGAGATGCCCAAGCACGAGGCTTCGCGTTTCCTTGCCGGTTCGCTTTGAGATCTCCGTGGCTACCCACTCGCCGATTCCGCCGAGGCGCGGGCCGGAGGCCTGGTCGGTCGCTCGGAGATGCACGTTGCCGCCCTTGCTTCGAGCTCCCTCGGCCACCACCACGATGGAAAAGTAGCCCCCGCGATGTCCTTTCTCCCGTTCCCGGATCTTGTCGCAGACCTTGTCGAGGTCGAAGGGGATTTCGGGAATGAGGATCACGTCGGCGCCCCCGGCCACTCCGGAGTTCAAGGCGATGAAGCCGGCGTTACGCCCCATCAGTTCGACCACCATGACGCGGCCATGCGCCTCGGTGGTGGGGTGGAGCTTGTCGATGGCGTCGGTCGCGGTCGAGACCGCGGTGTCGAACCCGAAGGTCACGGAGGTGTGCTCGATATCGTTATCGATGGTCTTGGGCACACCGACCACCGGGATTCCCATGGCGGCCAGGCGCAAGGCGATGCTGAGCGTGCCGTCTCCTCCGATGGCGATGAGCGCATTGAAGCCCATGGCCTTGAAGTTCCGCACCACCTCGGCCGATCGGTCGGAAGCCCCGGCCGCGCCCCCCGCAGTCGCGCGCCGGTCTGTGCGGAAAGGATTCACACGGTTCGAAGTCCCGAGGATCGTGCCTCCAAGGTGGAGGATCCCGCGCACCGCGCGGGGGTGGAGCTTCTTGACCCTTTTCGTGAGCAGGCCCTCGAAGCCGTCCTCGACTCCGAAGACCTCCCAGCCAAGGGCGAACGCGGAGCGCGCCGCGGCACGGATCACCGCGTTCAGGCCGGGGCAATCGCCACCCCCGGTGAGCAATGCGAGACGGAACGGCTTCTTCGGTCGAGCGGCCCTGGGGGTCATGGGATTCGCCTTTCGTCCGGCGAGTCGGATTCTACTAGCCCGACGGCACAGCGGAGCGAGCCGTCCTAGAAGGTCAGCCGCCAGGAGAGCGTGCCGAGGATCTCGACCGAGCGCGGGTCGAGGCCGAGGTCACGGCGGTTCGTCCGAGTGCTGTCAACCCGCACCACTTCGGCGGTGATCCGATGGCGCGGCGACGGGCTTAAGGCGTAGGCGAACGTCCAGGCGTGGCCGGATTCGTCGTTCGCGTCCTCGCGCACGAATTCGTCCCGGTCCCGCGCGCGGAACACGTCGTGGCGCGCGGTGAGGCGGTGCTTCGCTTCCGGCGCGGCCCACGTGGCGAGGAGGAACGCGGCTTGAAAACCGGCGGCCACGGCATTGCGGCCCCCCGGCGTCACTCCCATCCGCGTCTCACCATCGAGACCCTGAGCCAGGACTTCGAATTGACCGATCGAACGCGACACTCCGGCGGCCCAGTAGCCGGTCCGCCAGGCGTACTGCTCGCCGTCGAACGAACCGGGATCCGCGGTTTTCGCTTGATACAGCACCTTCGCCCGATACCGGTCGTGAGTGAGCGACCCTCCGGCCGACCATGTCCACTTCCGATCGACTTCACGCATCGGCTGAACGTGGAGGGGTTGGTCGGGAAAGAGGTCGGGCCGGGTGAACGAGCGGAGCCCTGGCAGTGGAAGTCGATCGCCGAAGCCGCTCACCCGATCGTGCAACGCGAATCCGCGCCATGCCAGCAACGTGCCGTTTGGATCATTGCCCCGCGTGAAGGCGCCGAAAAGGCGCAGCTGCGCCTCGTCGAGTCGGAAGGACGGCCCGGCCTCGACGCCGAGACTCCGAACCTCCTCGCCGATCCAGGCATTGATGGCCGAGAACGTGGAGGTGTATGGAGAGAGCCACCCCATCTCGGTGTTCTCGAGGGAGACCGTGGGGAAGAAGAGGCCCGCTCGAATGTCGAGGGATGCGTTGTCACCGATCGCGGGGTGATACCGCACGAGGGCTTCGACCACGTCGACGCGCCTCTCGAAGTTATGTTCCGCGTCGACGTTGGCGTGGACGCGCAGGCTCAGGTCCGGCCTCACATCGAACCGGCCGAGAAAGGCCGCCTGTGCGAGCTTCGCCTCCACCGCGCGAGGCTCGTGACCGTATCGGGTTTTTCCGAGACCGCCTTCGAAGAAGCTGGTGGTCGGGGGAGTCGTCAGCAGCCGGCCTTCGAGGACGAGGTTGAAGGTAAAACGATCGTCGGCGTTCGCCAGACCGGGGGCGAGAGCGGCGGCGACGACGAGGGTCGGGATCAGACGGCCCGCGCTGCGCATGGTCTAACCGCCTGAATCCGCGCTCTCGGCTTCGGGGCCGGGAGGCGTCGCGTCTTCCAGGTGATCGAGGTAGCCCTCGGGCAGGGCCACCTTCTGCGTGCCCCCACTCTTGCCGCGCGCCACACGGACGGCCGCGGGTGGAAACGGTGTCTGCGGATCGACCACCGCGATCGTCTCTTCGAGTTGTTCGAGCGACTCGACCCGCATGAGCGCGTCGCGCAGAGGGGCTGAACCCGGGAAACACTTGGTGTACCAGGCCGAATGTTTGCGGAACGCCCGCATGCCGGGCAGTTCGCCCATGAAGGCCGCGAGGCCCCGCGCATGTTTCATCATCGTGACCGAAATCTCGCCGAAGTTCGGCGGATCCTGCGGCTCACGCCCGGCGAAAACGTCGGCCAGATCCCGGAAGAGCCAGGGGCGGCCAAGGCAGCCGCGGCCGACCACGACGCCTTCGCAGCCGGTCTGCCGCATCATCCGCAGCGCATCGTGCGCTTCCCAGATGTCGCCGTTACCGAGCACCGGGATGTTCCGCACCGTCTCTTTCAACTGGCTTATCGCGGTCCAGTCGGCCTCGCCGTCGTAGAGCTGAGCGGCGGTGCGCGCGTGCAGGGCAATGGCTGCACAGCCCTCGCCTTCGGCGATACGACCGGTCTCACGAAAGGTGAGGAGGTCGTCGCTGATGCCTTTGCGGAACTTGATGGTGATGGGGGTGGGTCCGGCGTTCTTCACGGCTGCGCTTACGATGCCGCGGAGGAGATTCGGTTTCAGGG
>CAYNHK010000281.1:0-5172 GCA_964396875.1 uncultured Acidobacteriota bacterium
CAACAACGTGGGCACCAGCATGACCGGCCTGCCGAACCAGGTGGGCGATCCGAAGGGCGCCGAGACCGTGGATTCGTGGTTCAACGGCGCCGCCTTCCAGGCGGTGACGTCCGGCACCTTCGGCAACGTGAAGCGGAACGGCATGCGCGGACCTGACTACAAGAGCCTCGACTTCAGTCTGCAGCGCAAGTTCAATCTGTCGTCTCGCTTCGCGGCCTCCCTTCGCTGGGATGTCTTCAACGCCCTCGACCGGGTGAACCTCGGTCTGCCCGACCGGAACGTCTCGAGCCCGGCGACCCTGGGCGTCATCAGCTCCCTCGGCGGCGATCCGCGACTCATGCAGGTCTCGGTCCGCCTGACGTTCTAGGGTCCTGAATGCGGCGCGTCGTTACTCCAGACGGCGCGCCGCGGTCCGCATTCGCATGAAGAAAGCCGCGCTGGTCATTGGCCTGGCCGCGGTCGCGCTGTACGGCGTCGGGTTCGCTCCCTCATCCCAGGCCACGACAGGGAGTCCCCGGCTGGTGGTCGTGGTGTCGGTCGACCAGATGCGGGCCGACTACCTCACACGCTTCGCCGCCTTGTACCAGGCCGGCCTCAAGGAGCTGAACGAGACCGGCGCCATCTTCACGAACGCGCGTTTCCGCCACGCGAACTGCGAAACCGGGCCCGGCCACTCCGTGATTCTCTCTGGCCGAAACGCACATCACTCCGGCATCGTCGCCAACGCCTGGTACGACGCGTCGCTCGGACGCGCCGTCAACGTGGTGGACGACCCCACGGTTCTTCCGGTGGGCGGCAGCGGCCGAGCGGCCTCTCCCGCGCACTTCCTGGGTTTCACGCTTGGGGACATGCTGAAGAAGACCCGTCCGACCGCGAAGGTGGTGGGTGTCGCGCTCAAGGACCGCGCGGCCATCATGATGGCCGGGCCGAGGGCGGACGCGGCCTACTGGTTTGAGTCCGCGGAAGGCCGTTTCATCACCAGCAGCTACTACATGAAGTCCGCGCCCGTCTGGCTCGATGCGTTCAATGCGCGCCGACTTCCTGACGCCTACGGGGCGAAACCCTGGACGAAGCTCCTCGGCGACGAGTCGGTCTACCGGCGGTACGCGGGTGAGGATCACGTGGCGACCGAGGCGGATCTCAAGGACACGGTTTTTCCGCATACCAGCCCGGCCTCCCCAGGAACCGCGGCGTTCAATGATCGGCTTCGCCGGACTCCGTTCGCGGATGAACTTACCTTCGACGCCGCCCTTGCCGCGATCGAGGGCCACGGTCTCGGGGCCGATGACGTCACCGATATCCTGGCCATCGGCTTTTCGGCGAGCGATTACATCGGCCATGCCTTCGGTCCCGATTCGCACGAGATCATGGATCAGATCCTGCGCCTCGACCTCCTGCTGGGGCGGCTTCTGGAGGCTCTTCGTGCGCGGGTGGGAGCCGACCGCTTCGTGCTCGTCCTGACCTCCGACCATTCGGTGATGCCGCTCGCCGAGACCCTTCAGAAGCAGGGCGTCAAAGCGGGCCGGGTGAAGCCCGCCGATCTCCAGGCCGCCGCGATGGCGGCGCTCGAGAAGCGTTTCCCGGGGAAGAAGGACCTGGTCGCCTCCTACATGGCTCCGGACTTCTACCTGAACCTCGATGCGCTCCAGCGGCAGGGTGTACGTCGAGAGGATGTCGAGCGGACTCTGGCCGACGCTCTTCTCGCCAGCGGGGCGGTGGAGAAGGTCTACACGGCGTCTTCGTTTGCGGTTGATCCTCCGTCTGCGTCGGTCGATCCGTACTTCGATGCCGTTAAGCGTTCCTACTTCGCCTCTCGCAGCCCCCACGTGACCGGCCGCCTCAAGGAGTATCTCTACCTCACCAGCAGTCCCGGTGGCACCGGCCACGGATCGTCCTACGAGTACGATCGCCATGTGCCCGTGGTGTTCCTCGGCGCCAGAGTGAAGCCGGGGACGTACGCGGCGGAAGCCGCTCCCGAGGACATAGCGCCTACACTTGGGCTGCTTCTGGGCATCGACTACCCGCTCCAGGATGCCCGGCGACGCCTGACCGAGATGATTCAGACCCAGTGATCGAGGAGTTGTCATGACCCAGGTGAGCCGGATGCGCCTCACCGTGCTGCGCGGCGCGGAATTCTGGAACGACTCCTGCTCCCTTGTCGAACTCAAGGACGCGGTCGATCACGGGGCCACGGGGGCTACCTCCAACCCGGTCATCGTCTATGGCGTGGTGAAAGCGGATCCGAAAACCTGGAATCCCGTGCTCGACGCGATCATCCGCGCGAACGAGACCGCGACCGAGGACGAAATCGCGTGGCTGCTCATCGAGGAGATCGGCCGGCAGGCCTCCGCGGTTCTCGCCCCCGTACATCGCGATACGAAGGGCCGGCAGGGGTTCCTCTCGATGCAGGTGTCGCCGAAGTTCCACGCCAACGCGGCGCGCATGATCGAACATGGAAAGGCGCTCGCCGCCCTCGCCCCCAACATCGCCATCAAGGTCCCTTCGACCGCGGCGGGAGTTCAGGCTGCCGAGGAACTCGTGGCGTCAGGCATCAACGTCAACGCCACCGTGAGCTTCACGGTTTCTCAGGCGGTCGCGCTGGGTGAGGCCTTCGAGCGGGGCCTCGACCGCGCGAAGGCCGGCGGGGCGGACATGACGCAGCTCCATCCCTACATGACGCTGATGGTGGGTCGCCTCGACGACCTGCTTCAACGCGTGATGGCAAAGGAGCAGATCGCGATCGACCCCGGGTACCTCGCGTGGGCGGGTATCGCCGTGTTCAAGCGCGCCCATGAGATCTTCAAGAGGCGCGGCTTCCGCTCGAGCCTTCTTGCCGCCGCCTATCGTCATCATCTCCACTGGTCGCAGCTCATCGGCCCGGGCGTGATCCTCACCATGCCCTATCCGTGGTGGAAGCAGTTCGAAGCCTCCGACGTCGAGGTGGAGGAGACGCTTGATCGGCCCGTCCGTCCCGAGATCGTCACGACGCTACAGCGGAAGTTCAAGGACTTCGTGCTCGCGTACGACGAAGGCGCCATCCCGCCTGCGTCCTTCGCGTCTTATGGCGCGAGCGTCCACACCCTCAACCAGTTCCTCGGAGGTTTTCAAGACTTGCTGGGATTGGTCCGGGAGAGGATGTTGGGGCGTAGCTAACCAGTTGGTAGTGGGGGGCGGGGGTTGCCGCGTCGCATCCCGGACGGACTGGCTCCTCGCAACGACGGCGGAACGTAAAACGACGATCCGCCGTCGGCGACGGTGGTTCGCGATCCGCGTCTATTGGCGGGGTTTTGATGGCGCTGGGGTTTTAGCCTTGTTCAGCGACAGGACGTTTCCTAGTAGACGGTAAGCCCCGGGCACGCCGTAAGGCAGCTGGCGGTGGAAGGCGTAGGCGAAATAGGTGTAGTGCCCCTTGCCGTACGGCGCATGCACCCAGCCGCCGCTCTGCTTCGCCTGGCCTTTGTCCCAGGTGGCGATCATCGGCGTGTAGGCCTTGTCCCACTCGGTGAAGAACTTCGAACCACGTTGTTCGACCCAGTTGTCGAAGTCCTTCGTGGTGATCTTGTTGGGATAGTTGAAGACGGGGGAGGTGGGGGCGAGGATCTCGACCGGCGAGTCCTCCTCTGAAACCTCCTCGGCGCGCTGGGGCAGCATCGCGGGGTAGGGCGCCCACTTGTTGGGCACGAACTCCTGCGTGTTGTAGAGCACCACCATGTTTCCCCCGGCCTTCACGTAGTCGAGCAGGCGGTGGTTGTAGGTCTTGAGATCGTCGCGCACCGCATAGGCGCGAGTGCCGGTCATGATCGTGTCGAACTGCGACAGATTGGCGCTTGCGAGCTCCTTCTCGCCGAGCAGGGTGACGTTCGCGCCAAGCTGAGCCAGACCCGAAGGGACCTGATCGCCCACGCCCATCACGTAGCCGACCTTGAGGCCCGCGGGCACCGCCACATCGATGCCCCGCACCGTGATCGTCGACGGGCGATAGAGAAGGCGGGTTTCGAGGTCGCGCTTGTCAATCACCGAGTACCCTTCGGTGTACTCGCGGCCGTTCGCGCGCGCCACCGCGGTGATCTCGTAGGTCGTGTCTTCGAGGGAGGGGATCGAGACGGTGAAGCGGTAGACGCCGCGCTCACCGGCGCGGGCGTACTTGAAGGCCTGCTTTGTGGGAGACGAGGTCCACCCCTTGGGGAGGTTCAGGACCAGTTCACCCGCGATGTCGCCTTCGACGTTGTTGAGCAGGTCGACCTCCACCTGCACACGCTTGCGCAGGGCCTTGAGCGGCACCACCGCGGACCCGGGGGTCACCGTCAAGGCGAGTGCCGGCACCACGCGGAGTTCGCGTGACTCGACGCCGTAAGGCAGGTTCGCTTCGCGCCGGACCACCACCTCGCGGGTCTCGACATCTGTGCCCATGACGGTGTAGCGCGCCACCGCCACCGCCGGAGGCTCGGACACCGGCCGGTGAATCTGCTTCACGTCCGAAACCTGATACACCGACTCCTGGATCGATGGCCGCGAGAAGTAGGGCTTGGAGGAGAGAGGCACACTCGGAGCCAGGGATACGGAGAAGCGCTGGCTCGACGTCGCGTTGTTGCCAAGGGCGGTGGCGGCGTCGGGACCGGTGCTCGAGACGTTCCATCCCTCCGCGGTGTCGAGAACGATCCCGCGCATGGTCACATCCACCGGACTGCGATTGGTGAAGTGGGCCCGCACTTCGAAGGTCTGGCCGGGCACCGGTGCGCTCATCGTGGGCGGCGCGGCGAAGGCTGCGAAGGGGCCGGTCGGTTCGGGGAGACCCGCGGCCTGAGCCGAAGCGACGAAATCCACGCCGAGCGCGGCGGTGATCGCGGCCTCGAACTGGCGCTCCTTGACCTTGAGGATGAACGCGGCTTCGGGCTCTGCGGACCCGAGTGCGGCGAGAGCATCGCGGGTGGCTTTGAGGCCGCGAGTGAGTGCTGGGACCGTGGCCGAGGGATTCGTCATCGAGAAAGCGACGGCAGCGTTCGTGACTTCGCGATCGATCGCCTGAAGATGAGCGTCGACACCCGCGGGGGCGCTACGCCCGAGTGTCTTGAACATGCCGGGGATCGTGGTGTCGATGCCTTCGAAGAAGCTCTCTTCTTTGGTACCCGAGGTCACGGTCGAACCCACGCGCTGGTAGTAGCCGTACTGCGG
>CAYNHK010000282.1:0-5171 GCA_964396875.1 uncultured Acidobacteriota bacterium
CATCATGGCGGTCGGGATCATCATCTCCACCTTCGGTTGCGCCAACGGGATGATCCTGGCCGGCGCGCGTGCGACCTATGCCATGGCGAGAGACGGCGTTTTCTTCAAGGCCGCTGGCCGGCTCAACGCGGCTCAGGTTCCGGCAGCGGCTCTGATTCTTCAAGGGGTGTGGACCTGTTTCCTCGTGCTGCCCCGCACCTACGATCCCGCCACCCGGGCCTACGGCAATCTCTACAGCAATCTGCTCGACTACGTCATTTCCGCAGCCCTGCTCTTCTACATCCTCACCATCCTCGGCCTGTTCCGGCTGCGCGTGACGCGGCCCGATGCGGCGCGGCCGTACCGCGCCTTCGGTTATCCCTACGTGCCTGCGGCCTACATCGTCTCCGCGACCATCCTTCTCGTGATGCTGTTCATCTATCGCAACGCCACCACGTGGCCGGGGTTCGTCATCGTCGCCCTGGGCGTGCCCGTCTATTTCATGTGGGGTCGCCGCCAGACAGGACGAGAATAGGGCCGGCCCGGGACATTCGCGGGCCAGAGAAAGGACCCCCCGATGAAGCCGCTCGCTCAGCTCCCTCTCCAGATCCCCCGTTCCGGGATCCGCGAGGTCATGGACCTCGCCATCGCGGCCGAAAAGGACGGACCGGTGATCCACCTCGAAGTCGGGCAGCCCGACTTCGCCACACCCGCGCACATCGTGGAGGCGACGTGCCGCGCGGTGCGCGAGGGGCACACGCGCTACATCTCCACCGCGGGCATCGCCCCGTTGCGGGAGGCGGTCGCCCGCAATTTTGAGCGGCGCACCAGCGTCGCCACGTCGCCGAACCAGACTCTCGTCACGACCGGGGCGATGATGAGCCTCGCCACATCCTTCTTCACGCTGCTCGAACCGGGCGACGAAGTTCTGCTGCCGGACCCGGGCTGGCCGAACTACGGTACGTCTGTGGCCCTCGCCCGCGGAGTCGTGGTTCCGTACACCCTGAAAGCTCCGCAGTTCCTGCCCGATCTCGCCGAACTCCAGACCCTCGTGACGCCGCGGACGAAGATCCTGCTCGTGTGCAGTCCATCGAACCCGACCGGTCAGGTGCACGACGCGGCTCTCACCGAAGCGCTCGTGGCCTTCGCTCGCCGGAACGACCTGTGGGTGGTCTCGGATGAGATCTACAGCGAGATCGTTTTCGAGAAACCGGCGCCGAGCGTTCTCAATTTCGATACCGACGGCCGGTGCCTCGTGATCTACGGGGTTTCGAAGAGCTACGCGATGACCGGATACCGGATCGGTTTCACCCGCGGCCCCGCCGACTACATAACCGTCGCGGCCAAACTCCAGGAGCCCTTCGTCTCCTGCGGAACCGCGTTTTCGCAGTACGCCGCGGTGGCGGCCCTCGACGGCCCGCAGGACTGCGTTTTCGAGATGCGAGACGCCTACCGGCGGCGGCGGGATATCGCCCTTGAAGTTCTTCGCGAACGCGGTCTCTATCGCTACACCCCGGGCGGGGCGTTTTACGTCATGGTCGATATCTCGGCCGCGTCCATGGACTCGAAAGACTTCGCGGTCGAGCTTCTGAAGGAGAAGCGCGTGGCCGTGGCGCCGGGGAGCACGTTCGGCCGACTGAGCGCGCAGTCCGTCCGGGTCTCGGTGGCTTCGCGCGACGAGGATGTTCGGGAAGGGGTTAAGAGAATCTGCGACTTCATCTTCGAGCGGAAGGAAAAGGCCGCGAAGTGACGACGCCCGCTTCGCCTTCGGGCGGCAGGCTCGCGGGCAAGTTCGCTCTGGTGACCGCCGCGGCGCAGGGGATCGGAAGAGCAGCAGCCACCGCGTTCGCTCGCGAGGGCGCGCGCGTTCTCGCCACGGACGTAAACGAAGAGAAGGTGCGCGAACTTGCGGGTGTGTCGGGGATCGAGGTCCAGCCGCTCGACGTCCTCGACGATCGGGCCATTGAAGGATGCGCCGCTTCCGCCCGGCCCACGATCCTCGTCAACTGCGCCGGCTTCGTCCATGGCGGCACTGTGCTCGACTGCAAGGACGAAGACTGGGAGTTCGGCTTCAAACTCAACGTCCGCTCCCAGTATCGGATGATCCGTGCCTTCCTGCCCGGCATGATCGATCAGGGTGGAGGATCGGTCGTGAACATCTCGTCGGTGGCCGGCCCGGTCACGGGCGTCGCCAATCGCTTCATCTACAGCGCCACCAAGGCCGCGATCGTCGGTCTCACCAAATCCGTAGCCCGGGACTTCATCGCGCAGAAGATTCGCTGCAACGCGGTGTGTCCGGGGACCGTGGACACACCCTCGCTCGACGCCCGCATTCGCGCCTTTCCAGATCCGATACAGGCCCGCAAGGATTTCATCGCGCGACAGCCGATGGGGCGGCTCGGAACCGCCGAAGAAGTGGCTGAGTTGTGCGTCTATCTCGGCTCCGACGAATCCGCTTTCATGACCGGGCAGGCCATCGTCCTCGATGGCGGCTGGACCCTGTAGCCGTCAATCAGGCGGGTCGGGCGGGGAAGAAGGAAACGGCGTTGGCCCAGGCGGCGATGCCGGTCAGCGTGAGAATGGCGATGGCCATGGCCCTGCGGTCTCTCCCTCCTGCCCAGAGAGCGCAGAACCCCGTCGCGGAAAGAACCGCGATCGCCGGTCGCGCGGATAGCGCTGCGCGCACCTGAAGGGGTGTCACCAGGCCCACGAGGACGAAGCACGCGATCGTTCCGAGCCAGATGAAAACAACTCGTGCCAGCGGTTCCGAGTTCCTCGGCCAGGTGGCGACGCCGACGACCGAGGTCGTCAGGATGACCGCGGTGACCCACCCGTCCTCGCCCCCGCTCATCCGAATCAGCTTGTCGATCATCGGCGCCGTCATCGGTCCATCGGCCGGCAGGTTTGCGAGCCGATGAATCTGGTTCCAGGCCACGATCACCACATCCGTGAAGTGACGGTAGTAGAGAACGAAGGACGCGGCGATGGCGAGAAGGACGGCCCCCGCGTTCCGCAGCAGGAATGTCCTCGAGGCCGGCTCGCGGAAGCACAGCAGAAGCCCCAGGGGTGCGCCAATGAGCAGAGTCCCGAGGTGGGAAAGGAACCCGGCAAGAAGTGCGAAAGCGGCGAAGACAGGACGGCTCGTCATGAGCAGGGCGCAGCCGAGCATCATGAGGGAGTCCGAAAACTGGTTCGACAGGTTTCCGACAAAGAGCACAGAGACGCCCTCGGGAGCGAGGGCCAGGAAGACAAAAACCAGGGCCCCCAGGACGGTGCTCGAAAACGACGCCACCGCCCACGAGAACGCGAACGTGGCCAGCATTTCGGTCACGATCACGATCAGTCGAAGGAGGGTCACCCACTGTTCCGGGGGGAGGCCCGAAAACGGCAGCGCCGCGACCGAGAGGCCGGGAGGATAGGGGAACGAGATCGCGGGCGGCGGCGTTGCCGACGTGAAGAACCAGTCGCCTCGAAGAACCCGCCCCAGATTTGACGCCTGGAACGCCGCGTCCGCATCGATGATTTGCGGATGGCCAAGAATGGAGATCTTGAGGGCCGCGATCCAGATCACCGCCAACCAGGCGCGCCGCCAGCGCACTTCGCGAATGCGCGCGACCCCGACACTCGATGCCAATGCCAACGCGGAAATCCAGGTCAGATGTTCGCTGTACCTTCCGAGAAACGCCCCTCCGTTGATCGAGAGCCAGGCGAGAAGGATGGATTCGAGAAGACTGAACCCGAGGGAAATCCACGCAGGAAGGCCGCACAGAAGCGAGGCGGAATAGGTGGCAAGCGCGGCGAAACCCAGGGCACCGAGCGACTCGCGGGTCAGATGAAGCGGCCCGGACGAGGCAACCAGGCGGACGTTCTCGACCATGACCCCCTTCGTGTCCTCCACCCGGATCGACACCACCGCGCCGCGATCGTTTCTCGGAGGGAGGGTAAGGGAGACCCTTCTTGGGCGCGCCGGCGTCGCCATCCGCAGTGTCTCGACACCATCCACAGAGAACGCCACCTCCGGTTCAACGCCTTCGTCCCGCCCGCCCTGGATTCGGAGGTTCACGGTCGCGGTCTGCGAGCGATCCACCCGCGTAAAACGCAGGGTCGCCCGATTGTCGGTCCAGTTGAAAACTGAACCCACCGGCGAAAGCTCCGGATCGCGTACACCGCTGGCCTTGAAGAATCCGGGACGTGGGGCGAACCACTTGTCGCCGCCAATCGGCGAGGCGAAGCCATCCCTCCCGATTGTCCAGTTGAACGCGATCGCTGCGAGAGGTCCCGATGCAGCTGCGACCACGCCCAGAGCGAGTTTCAGCCAACGCCCCAAGATCACAGCGCTCGCACGGTAACACGGGAGGCGGGGCCCTTTCCCATGACGTCGGTTGACAGGGATCGCTTCATGGCCTCAGAATCCCGCCCCTCGTGAGTCCTCATTCCTCGGTTCTCCTCGTTTCGCGCTGGTGGTGGCGAAGCTCTGTGTGCGCCTTGGAGGAGCTTGCGAACTAGTCATTAACTGATCCCCGAAACGAGGATCCCCAAAAGCCCCCGAAGCGCATTGCGCCGGGGGCTTTTTCTTTTTCCCTTCCATTTTTTGAGTCATGACCTTGAACCTCTCACCTCTGCTCCACAAAGCCGTTCACCGGTCCCTCTCCGAGGGTGATGCCCGCGACGCGGCTCTCGCCTTGATGACCGGCGGCGTTCCTCCCGCCCAGGCCGGGGGCCTCTTGAGCGCGTTGCGCGTTCGGGGCGAGAACCGCGGAGAGATCCTGGGCTTCGCCCGCGCCCTTCGCGAACGCTCGGCGCCTTTTCCACTCTCGGCCGACGGCCTCATCGACACCTGCGGCACCGGAGGGGATGGTCTTGAGACCGTGAACGTGTCCACGCTCGCGGGGCTCGTGGCCGCGGCCTGCGGCGCTCGCGTGGCCAAACACGGGAACCGCGCGGTCAGCAGCCGGTGTGGAAGCGCCGACGTGCTCGAAGCGCTCGGCGTCCGCGTCGATGGCCCTCCCGAGCTCGCCGCCCGGTGCGTCGAGGAGTCGGGTTTCGGGTTCCTGTTCGCGCCGCGATATCACCCGACACTCCGCCAGCTTGCCCCCTTGCGTCGCGAACTTGGTTTTCGTTCGATCTTCAACCTCGTCGGTCCGCTCGCGAACCCCGCTCGTGTGCGGCGTCAGGTCGTGGGAGTGCCCGCG
>CAYNHK010000283.1:0-5156 GCA_964396875.1 uncultured Acidobacteriota bacterium
CGATCATGTGCGGAGCGACGGCGCGGGTGCAGAGGAAGACGCCCCGCAGGTTCACGTCGATGACCAGGTCGAACTGCTCGTCCGACATCACCGTCACCTGACCCTCCTTGACCTTCACCATCATCCCGTCGCGCAGCACTCCTGCGTTGTTGATGAGGACGTCGATCTGCGAGAACGCCTCCATCACCTTCGCAGTGGCGGCCTGGACGAGAGCCGCGTCCGCGGTAGAGACGCGTATGAAGAGGGCTTCGGGGGCGCCCGCGGCCTTGAGCGACGCGACGATCTCCGCCTCGTCTCCCTTCACGTCCCACACCGCCACGCGGCAACCTTCCGCCGCGAAGGCCAGGGCCGTGCCCTTGCCGATGCCCGCCGCTCCGCCCGTCACCACGACTACTTTGTCCTTCAAGCCTGTATTAATCATCGCGGCCGATTTTCTCACCGTTCCACCCCGGACCGCCCGACTCGCTCTGGTGTACGCTCCCGGGCAACGAGGAAGCTGCCCATGGCTCGCGCCGAATTCGAGGCGTTCACGAAGTCGCTGCTCATGAACTACCGCCGCAGCGCGGCGCGCGCGGATCCGCCCCGGGCGAGGTGTCTCGAGGTGAAGGAGGTCGGGCCGGGATCCCTGGCGGAGAAGATCCTGCTCGCTCCGGGGGATCTGCTCGTGTCCATGAACGGACAGAGCGCCGCGACGCTCAGTCCCAAGCTCTGGCGCCTCGCCGCGAAGATCCGCGAGTACATCTTCTACTCCCCGCAGAGTCGGGAACGTATTGAACTGACGACCACCGGCGTCGACCTGGGATGTGAGTTGAAGCGCACCACCGAGATGATTCAGGCGACCTACAAACCCGAGGTGTTCGACCCCGACCCTCTGATGGAACTGTGGGAGGCCGGGGCGTGGCCGGCCCTCCTCCCGCTCGCCACCGCGGCCGCTCGCAAGCACGGGGAGGCCACGCCCATCTATCCCATTTATGGGGCCGCCCTCTACGAGACCGGGAAGAGGAGCGAAGCGGTGGCGGTGATGCGGAACTACCTCGAGAAGCATGTGCGGAACTGGACGGTCAACTACCGCGGTATCGCCACGTTCTACATGGGCCTCGAAAAGGCGAACGAGGGCGATCTCAACACCGCCGGTCAGGTTCTCGCCCTGGCCTACGCTGACCTTCCGGTGGACCGGATTGCGAACGCGGTTGCCGAACTCGGCCTCCCCCGGCCCTTAAAGACCGTAGTGTGGGCGGGAAAGGCCGCGCCGGGTGATTACGAACTGGACACGCTCGAAGGCCCGAAGAAGACGGTCACGATGTCGGAAGCGCTCCTTGGCCTGAAGGACGGCCACATCCTGCTGCTTTGCCTGCTCAGCGGCTACCGCGGGAACGGGCCCTACAACGAGTTCATGCAGCGGTACCTGACTCTCATCCGCGACTTCACGCCCTTCATCGGCCCCCTGCACGTCATCACCGAGGTGGAAGACCGCTACCCGGACCGGCCCCATTACTTCGAGGCGGAGGACAAGTGCCGCGCTGGGAGTGCTCCGTTCGATTTGCTCTTCGATCCCCAGGGCGACGTGAGCATCATGTACGAGCCAACGGTGAGTCCGTTCGTCCTGACCCTCAACAACCGGGGCCACATCCTCACGGAAGGCCAGTTGGAAGGGATGGAGGTCTGGCGCGCGCTCGTGGCCGCGAACCGCTGAGTGCTACTGAACCCGGCCCTCGCTGCCGCGCAGGTCGATGACGTTCAGGCCAAGCGGCGGAAGCAGCGTCTCGAGACCGTCGGGCGCGCCCGGTTCGAGGATCACGTTCGTCACCCCCCAGGATAGAAGCGTGTGCGCGAACTTCTCGGGCTGATGGTCGAGCAGATCACCCAGGCCGTTGATGTGATCCGCCACCGCCTGTGAGCGGCGCGAAACGAGGCCGGTGACCATCTTGCGCCGGTGCTGGGTCTGAAGAAGCACCGCGAAGCCATCAAGTGTGGTCAGCGGAATGTTGCAGACGTAACCCGGGACAAGCTGCTTCAGGTCGAGGGGCGAGACGAAGGGCTTGGCGAGCGGCCGCGGCGACCACATCTCGAAGCCGGCAGCGAGCGCCAGACCGGCCACGATCAGTGCTCCACGCGGGCCACGCGCCTCGATCCTCGACAGGAAGCGCGCCGCGGGCACGGTGAGAAAGAAGAGGGCGAACAGGACACACCGAACCGGCGTCCGCCCCATCGAAAAGGGAGGCACGGACATGAGGAACGAATAGGGCATCGGGACTCCGGTCTCGGCGCCGAACACCTTGAGCGACGGCCCGAGGCTCAGAATCAGAAAGCCGAGGGCAAACCCTCCGCACAAGCGCGTCCAGAAATCCCGGACGCGCCAGAGCCCGAAGATCGCCGCGCCGAGCAGGACGTATCCGAGGAACGCCTCGTGACCGCCAACACCCCGGGTGATCTGGCGATGGAGGGGAGCCAGCCAGGAGAGCGAGGGCTGAACCGAGGGATCGGGGACGACGAACGCGGCGAGGTTGGCCGACCAGAAGCCCGCCTGCCGGGCGTTCATCGGCTGCGCGCCCCCGCTCACCCAGGCGAGGGCGAAGGGCGAAACGAGCAGGGCCGCGAGGACGAATGCGACACCGATGCGCGGCGGGCCAAGGGCGGCGAGTCGGGTCGCCACTTCCGCCCGCGTCGCGGGTCGTGCGAGCAGAATGGCGCCGATGGCAAGGAACGCCACCCATGCGAACACCACCAACTCGCCAAAGTAGGGGCCGCCGCCAAACAGGATCGCCACCGCCAGCACCGGTCCGAGGCGCGGCCGCGCCCAAACGCTCACGAGACATAACCCCACGAGCGGCAGAATCGCGGCCACCGAAAGATGGTTGAGATGCGGTGCGTGAAGCTGATTGAAGGGCGAGAAGGCGTAGGCGACGGTGATCGCGAAAGAGGACACGCGTCCCGCGCCGATCCTTCGGAGGAACAGGTAGGTCGCCAGAGCGAGGACCGCGTAACAAAGGCCGATGGCGATCTTGTACGCGATCATCGGATACAGAAGGTCCTCGCTTCCCCGCATCCACTTCACGACCATGGTGACCGGAAAGAAGGCCGGGGTCAGCACGTGGGCGGCCAGCGACGTGCCGATCGGATGGAACACGATGTCGGTCTGGAGCGGCGAGCGGAACGAGGACACCGAACCCTCAACGCTCCACATGTTCCAGACGAGCTGCCCGTAGTCGGTGCCCTGAACCGGTATCCCGTCGAGCGGGAACACCTGGGTCCAGGTGAAGAGGAGCGCCAGCGGAGCGCAGAGCAGGACCGCCAAACCGATTTCCGGCCGCGAAAGTCGCCGGATCACGCCTTCGAGTCGCGCTTGATCGGCTCCAGGGTGAGGGGCACCGCGCGGAGCTTGTCGGCGCGGCTCCTGGCGTCTTCATACAGCTTCGTCTGCACCCGGAACGCATCCTCGCCCTTGCCGGGCTTGCGCCGGTGATAGACGCCGTCCGCGTCGAGCACCCGCGCCTTCTGGTTGTCCTCGAAGAACCAGTCGAGGATGGACGACAACCGCTCCACTGCGTCTTTCGACGTGATGTGGGTCATGAGCTCGATACGGCGGTCGAGGTTTCGCGGCATCCAGTCGGCGCTCGCGATGTAGTGCTCCTCGTCGCCTCCGTTCCAGAAATGGTAGATCCGCGAGTGTTCGAGATAGCGGTCGATGATCGAAACCACTTCGATGTTCTCGGAGACGCCCTTGAGGCCGGGGCGCAGGCAGCAGATCCCGCGCACGTTGAGCTTGACCTTCACGCCCGCCTTCGACGCGTCGTAAAGCGCGCGGATGATGTCCTCGTCGACCAGCGCGTTCATCTTCGCGCGGATGAGACCCGGCTGCCCCTCCTCGGCGCGGCGGCGCTCGCGGTCGATCATCGACAGGATGCGGATGCGCAGGGCCATGGGCGCCATGGTCAAACGCTGCATCGTGGGCGGGTCGGAAAATCCGGTGATCGCGTTGAAGAAGGCCGACAGGTCGCGTCCGAGACTTTCGTCCGAGGAGAGGAGACCGATGTCCGTGTAGAGCTTCGATGTCTTCTCGTTGTAGTTCCCGGTGGAGAGGTGGACGTAGCGCCTTATGCCCTGCGGCTCGCGGCGCACCACCAGGGTCGCCTTGGCATGGGTCTTGAGACCTCGGATTCCGTAGATGACGTGAGCGCCGGCGTCCTCGAGGCGGCGGGCCCAGCGGATGTTCGAGGCCTCGTCGAAACGGGCCGTGAGTTCGACCACGACCGTGACCTGCTTGCCCGCTTCCGCGGCCGCGACCAGCGCCTTCACCACCTCGGAGTCGGAGGCGGGACGGTACAGGGTCTGCTTGATGGCGAGGACCTGGGGATCGACGGCGGCCTGCTTGACGAAGTCGAGAATGGTCTCGAAAGACTCGTAGGGGTGGTGCAGAAGCACTTCGCGGCGCGAGAGAACCGGGAAGAGATCGGCGGATTCGGCGGGCAGAAGCGTCGGCTGGGCGCGCTGCCGCGGGTCGCGGAACGAGTCGAGTGCGGGAAGGTCGAGGATCTGGAAGAAGAGCCTCAGGTCGAGGGGGCCCAGGATCCGGTAGATCAGCGGCTCGGCGCCCGGGAATCTCGAAACGAGTTGAGATAGCAGAGCCTCGGAGACTTTTTCGTCGATGTCGAGGCGCACGACCTGCGAGCGTCGCCGCCCGCGCACTTCGTCTTCGATCTGGGAAAGGAAGTCGTCGCCGCCGCCTTCGTCGTCGATGTCGAGCTCGGCGTCGCGCAGCACACGGAAAGCGGCCACGTCGCGGACGGTCTGGCCCGGAAACAGCGTGCTGAGCTGCGAGAGAACCACGGTCTCGAGCCGCACGTAGGTGGACTCGACCCCTGGAACCCGCACCAGTCTCGGCAGCACCGCGGGAACCGGGACCACGCCGAGGCGCGGGCCGTCGTCCGGCTTCTCCTTGTCGGGCTCGAAAAGGACGGCCAGGTTGATCGAGAGCGAGGGCAACATCGGGAAAGGACGCGCGGCGTCGATCCCGAGCGGCGTGATCACGGGCAGGACCTCGTCCTTGAAGAAGCGAACCACGCCGGAGCGCAGGGACGCATCGAGATCGTTGAAGTCGAGGATGCGGATGCCGATGCCTTCGAGGCTCGGCAGGATGTCGCGCTCGGAGATCTCGT
>CAYNHK010000284.1:0-5155 GCA_964396875.1 uncultured Acidobacteriota bacterium
GGCGAGCACCCGGCCGTCGCGCCCGTGGCTCGAGAATCCGGGTCCCGCGGCCCTGCGGTCGGCGGGGACGGCGTTGCCCACCGCCGTGACCGAAAACATCGCAACCGCGACGCCGAAGACTCCGCCGATCAGCGAGAGGGCGAGGCTCTCCGCAACGATCTGGCGAACGATGCGGCCTCGGCCCGCCCCCATCGAGGTGCGCACCGCGACCTCGCGCGCCCGTGAAGGAGCCCGGGCGAGCAGGAGATTCGCGATGTTCGCGCATGCGATCAACAAAACGAAGCCGACGCTCGCCATCAGAAGCCACAGACCGTTGCTGTAGGAGCGGGTGAGGTCCTCGGAAAGCGGGAAGACACGCGCGCTCAGGCCCTGGTTCGAGTCGGGATACGCGTGGGCGAGATTCGCGGCGATGGCCTCGATCTCGGCATTCGCGTCGGCCACGGTGACGCCGGGCTTGAGGCGGCCGACCACGTAGTAGCTGTGATAGCGGCGGTTGGACGCAACCTCGGGCGTGACCGAGAAGGGAGCGATCACCTCGGCGCCCGGGGGGAAGTTCATCTCCTTCGGCAAGACGCCGATGATCGTGCGAGGGACGGCGTTTATCGTGATGGTGGAGCCGAGGACGCGCGGGTCCGATCCGTACCGCCTCACCCAGAGGCCATGACTGAGCAACGCCACGCGTTCCTTGCCCGGCTCGCTCTCTTCGGGCGTGAAGAAGCGTCCGAGATGCGGCTTGAGGCCGAGAGCCTTGAGGATGTCGCCGGTGAACTGGAAGCCCTGGACCCGCTCCGGGACGCCGCCATCCGTGATGTTCGAGGTCCACCAGCGGTAAAGACCCATCGCCTCGAACGAGGTTTGCTGAGCCTTCCAGTCGGCGTAGTTGGCGAAGGAGACTTCGTTCCGCGGGTTTTTTTCGGACGAGTCCCAGATCGAAACCAGACGAGCGGCCTCGGGATAGGGGAGGGGATGGAGGACCAGGGCGCTCAGCAGAGAGAACATGGCCGTGTTCGCGCCGATGCCGATGGCCAGGGTCAGGATGGCCACGGCCGCGGCCCCGCGCGAGCGCTGCCACATCCGGAGCGCGATCCTCATGTCACGGGCGAAGTCGTGCAGCCACGCGAAGCGGAACTCGTCGCGGGTGTATTCGCGGGCGCTCTCGACGTTTCCAAACTTCAAGTTGGCGGCGCGGCGCGCCGCTTCTGGGGACATTCCGCCGCGGAGATTCTTTTCGATCTGCTGTTCGATGTGGAACTGAATTTCCTCGCTCAGCCGGTGGTCGAGGTCGTCGCGGTCGCTCACGCGTGCACCGCCTTGAGGACCAGGTTGATTGCCCGCGAGAGGCGCTGCCACGACTCGAGTTCGCGGGCGAGGTGCTTGTGGCCGGCCGCGGTGAGCGAGTAGTACCGCGCGCGGCGATTGTTCTCGGTCGTGCCCCAGCGGGACGTGATGAGACCCTGCCGCTCCAGCCGGTACAGGGCGGGGTAGAGCGTGCCCTGGCCGAGGCAAAGCACCTCCTCGGACCAGTTTTCGATGCGTTCGGTGATGCCCCATCCGTGCATCGGTTCCAGGGTCAGCGTGCGCAGCACCAGCATGTCGAGGGTTCCGCGGAGAATCGCCTCGGTTTCGGGATCGACGGGCAGGACCTTGGGGGGCATCGCTTCTCCTTTGGACAGTCGAAGGGAGTGTAGGAAGGACTCCTTTCGATTGTCAAGAGGAGAGGGCCGGATAGTGGCTCGACGGGGTTGCTTCGACCCACCGCGGACGGAGCGGGGTCTCGCAATGACGACCGGTCCAACTTACCTGGTAGCGGTTATATCTCGCGGGAGTCTCGGTCAACTACCAGCTTGGTAGTGTGTACCATTACACAATGGCGGTTCGGATCGGGCGTACTTGCGAATCCTGCGGTTTCGACAACGCGGAGGTGGGTCACGACTGCCCCCTGTGCGGGCTGTCCGCGGTGACCATGGCTCCCTCGGGCGACGCGCCTACCCTGGCACTCGCCCAGACCATGTCGAGCGTGGAGTTCGACCCCGCGCGCACGCCGATGTTCGCCGGGCGGTACCGCATCGAGGAGCTGCTCGGCAAAGGCGGCATGGGCGACGTCTATCGCGTGCGCGACACCGTGGGCGAGCGTGACCTCGCGCTCAAGATCCTCCGCCGCGACGCGGGCAGCCAGTCGAAGGGGCTCGATCGTTTCCGGCGCGAGATCGCGGTGCTCACGAAGCTGCGGCATCCCGCCATCCCCGCGATCTTCGATCACGGTGTCGAGGGTTCCCACCTCTATTTCGTGTGCGAGATCGTGCGCGGCCAGGACCTTCGGATGGAACTGCGCAGGCGGGGTCTCTTCCCGGTGAAGGACGCGGTGGCGCTCGCCGCCGTGGTCGCCGACGCTCTGGCCGCGGCGCATGCGGAGGGTGTGGTCCATCGCGACGTCAAGCCCGCGAACATCATGGTCGCCGACGATGGCTCGATCCGGCTCGTCGACTTCGGTCTCGCGCGGCCCGAGGGCATCGACGTCGAACGCGTGACCCAGACCGGCGAGTTCGTGGGCACGCCCGCGTACATGTCCCCCGAACAGTTCGACGCGCGCACGGTGGACGCCCGCACCGATGTGTACTCGCTCGGCGTTGTTCTCTTCGAGATCCTCACCGGGCAGGCGCCCTTCAGCGCTTCATCGGTAATGAGCATGGCGATGAAGCACCTCAAGGAAGCGCCGCCCGCGCCAAGCGTGTCCCGGCCCGACCTGCCGCCCTGGCTGGACCGGGTGGTGCTGAAGTGCCTCGAGAAAGAGCCCTCGCGGCGATTCGCCACCGCGGCGCTTCTGGCCGAGGAGCTTCGCCTGCCGCGGACCGCCGGTGTCAGCCGTCCGCGCAGGCTTCCCTCGGGCGACAGTGTGATGCAGGCGGAGAGTGGCGCCTCTGAATGGGCCCTGGTTCTCGCGGCCGCCGGCGAAAAGGAAGGCTGGACGGCCGGGATGGGTCTTCGTTTCGAGGATCGGATATTCCGGCTTGTCCGTGTCGATCCTCCGGGGACTTTCCGCAAGGGTTTGTGGACGTACCGGTTTACCCCCTGGCCGGAGGGCGAAGTGATCCGCCGGCTCGTGGACTACGACTCCCGCTCCTGACCGCGCCCGGCACCGGATCGGGGTAAGGTATTGCCCCCTCTCACGGAGATCACAAAGAACCGATGGCCAGTATCGACGTCCTTCTCAAAGTCGCGGTGGATCAAAAGGCGAGCGACCTCCACCTCTCGGTGGGCATGCCCCCGATCCTGCGGCAGTTCGGTGAGTTGAAGAAGCTCCCGTACCAGCCGCTCACCGCCGATCAGACCTCCAAGCTCGTCAACGAGATCCTCACCCCGGAGCAGCGCGAGAAACTCGCGGCCGACTGGGAGATCGATTTCGCGTATGAGATTCCGGGCCTCGCGCGCTTCCGCTCCAACGCCTTTCAACAGAGGAAAGGGCTCGACGCCTGCTTCCGTGTGGTGCGCACCGTGCTGCCCGGCTTCGCGGAACTCGGTATTCCCGAGATCATGAAGAAAGTCTGCGAGAACCATCAGGGCCTGATCCTCGTGACCGGATCCGCGGGTTCGGGCAAGTCCACCACCCTCGCCGCGATGGTGGATCTCATCAACACCCACACCGCGCATCACGTGCTGACCGCGGAGGACCCGATCGAGTTCGTCCATCCCATCAAAATGGGCGCGGTGAACCAGCGGGAGCTCAACACCCATACCAAGTCCTACGGGAACGCCCTCAAAGCCGCGCTGCGCGAAGACCCCGACGTCATCATGGTCGGCGAACTGCGCGACCTCGAGACCATCTCGCTCGCGATCAGCGCGTCCGAAACCGGCCACCTCGTCATCGGGTCGATGAACACCTCGTCGGCCCACAAGACCATCGACAAGGTCATCGACTCATATCCGGCGGCCCAGCAGAACCAGATCCGCGCGATGCTCGGCGAGTCGCTCAAGGCCGTCTTCTCGCAGCGTCTCCTGCCCCGGGCCGACGGCCAGGGGATGGCGCTCGCCTACGAGCTGCTCCTCGGCAGCACCCAGCTCGCGAACCTCATCAAGGATGGCAAGACGTTCCAGATCCCGAACATCATGCAAATGGGGAAGGGCCAGGGGCTGCGCACGATGGACGACTCGTTGCTCGAACTGCTCAAGGCCGGGACCATCACCCTCGAAACCGCGCACAAGAACGCCCTGAACCCGAAGTCGTTCCCGCCTCTCCCCGCGGCCGCCGCCCCCGCCGCGGCGCCCACCGCAGGCGCTCCGGCCGCTCCGGCTCGTCCCGCCGTCCCTGGCGCTCCCGCCGCGGGTGCTCCTCGGCCGCCCGCCCCGGCCGGTGCGGCAGCGCCGAGGGCCCCAGGCGCCGTCCCGCCTCGTCCCGCCGGTCCTCCCGGAGCCCCGGCCCGGCCCGCGGCGCCACCCGCGGGAGCCGTTCCCCGCCCGCCGGTCAAGCCGGAGGTGAAGTAGCCATGATGGAACTCGAACGGCTGCTTCGAAAGATGATCGAGGGCGGAGCCTCCGACCTCCACATGGTGGTCGGCCGCCCCCCGCTGCTCCGCACCCGCGGCGAGCTGGTGCCGATGGACGAGCCGGTTCTCACCCGCGAGAGTTCGGAGGCGATCATCACCGAGATCCTCGCGCCCGGCCAGAGAGACCGGATCTTCGAGAACCGCGACCTCGACCTCGCCTACGAGTTGCCCGACGGGGCCGCGCGTTTCCGCGTCAACGTCTTGTGGCAGCACCGCGGCATGGGCGCCGTGCTCCGCGTCATTCCCACGAAGATCCTCACCATGGATCAGCTCGGCCTGCCCCCGGGCGTGCGGCAGATCGCGGATACCCGGCGCGGCATGGTGCTGGTTACGGGGCCCACGGGATCGGGCAAGTCGACCACCCTCGCCGCGATCATCGACCACATCAACGAGACCCGCGAGGCGCACATCATCACGATCGAGGATCCCCTCGAGTTCGTGCATCCCAACAAACGCTGCCTCATCTCCCAACGGGAAGTGAAGTCGCATACGAAGTCCTTCTCCTCCGCCTTGAAAATGGCGGCTCGCGAAGACCCGGACATCGTGCTGGTCGGTGAAATGCGCGACCTCGAGACGATCCGGCTCGCCCTCGCGGCGGCCGAACTCGGCATCCT
>CAYNHK010000285.1:0-5142 GCA_964396875.1 uncultured Acidobacteriota bacterium
CGCGCCCCGAAGGTGTCTCAGGCGAGTTGATGATCGTGTCGTCTTACGACGAACTCAACGCGCGCAAGGACGAAGCGCGCGGACGGATCGTGCTCTTCAACGTCCTTTACACCAACTACGGCGAAACCGTGCGCTACCGCGGGGGCGGCGCCTCGGCCGCCGCGAAGGTCGGTGCGGTGGCCGCCCTCGTCCGATCGGTAGGTCTTCCGGGTTTGAGGACACCCCACACCGGCGGCATGCGCTACGAGGAAGGCGCGCCGAAGATTCCTACCGCGGCGATCCCGACGGAAGATGCCGACCGTTTCGATCGCATGGTCAAGCGCGGACAGAAGGTCGTGCTGCGTCTCAAGATGAACGCGCGTTTCCTCGATCACGCTCCCTCGGCGAACCTCGTGGGTGAACTGCGGGGCACGGAGAAGCCGGATGAGGTGGTGCTCGTGGGCTGCCACATCGACTCGTGGGACGTGGGCACGGGGGCCATGGATGACGGCGGCGGTTGTGTCGTCACCTGGGAGGCGCTGCGGCTCCTCAAGAACCTCGGCCTCAAACCGAAGCGCACGATGCGCGTGGTGCTCTTCACCAATGAGGAGAATGGCCTCGCCGGCGGCAATGCCTATCGCGACGCGCACCGGGCCGAACTCGATAAACACGTCCTCGCCCTCGAATCCGATGCCGGGGTTTTCCGGGCGCGGGGCTTCGGCTTCACGGGTTCGGACGCGGCGAGAAAGACGCTGACCGAGATCGTGTCGCTCCTGAAGCCCCTTGGCGCCGACATCATCGGGCCGCAGGGCGGCGGTGCTGACATCGGTCCCTCGGTGGCCGCCGCGAAGATTCCCTCCGCGAGTCTTGAAACCGAGAACTCGAAGTACTTCCTCCTCCATCACACCCACGCCGACACCGTGGACAAGCTGGACCCCAAAGACCTCGCCGACAACGCGGCCGCGATCGCGTTCCTCGCCTACGTCGTGGCGGATCTCCCCACGCCCCTGCCCCGCCAGTAGAGGGCGCGCGTCGGCGCCCTCAGGGCGTTTCCACCGAACACGCAGTGATCGTGTCCTTGCCAAGGGCCTTGCGGTCCTTGTGCATGAACCACGAGCGCGACTTCGGAAGCCTGACTCCCGCGCCACAGGCGATCTCACCTTCAAGAGTGATGAATTCGCCGTCGCCTTTCGCCTCGTCGTGGAAGAAGCGATAGCCGGAAAGCGCATTCGTCCTCGAATCGAAGAAGAAGTCCCAGACGTCGCCGCCGACCTTGGGGTCGTAGGTCACCCGGATCTTTCGATAGGTGCGTCCCTCGTACTTCGCGATGGGCACGGGGATACCGACGATCGCGCCAGGGTCGCTGAGTTTCATGGGAAGACCGTAGAGGTAGCTGTAGTAGTTGCGCCGCCTTTGGACACCCTCCGGGGTGAGGCCGTATTTCGCGGCATCCTCTTTCGAGAAGTCCAGCCGTCCGTCGAGGGACGCCGAACTCTTCTCGCGGAAAACACTCATCACGATCTGCCGGTTGTCGCGCCGGGTCTTGAGCTCGAAGGCCGAACCCGGGTTGTCGATCACCGCGAGGCTGGTTCGCGACGAGCCATCCGCGCGGACCTCCTCGATGGTGAGACGGATCCGCGACTTGAACCACACGCCGCTCGGGTCGTGATGGCGCTGCGAAAGAAGAAGGGTCTGGCTCAGATCGTCGGCGGCGACGGAAGGGCTCCACGCCGAGATCGCAACGAGCGCCGCCAAAGTGCTTCGAAACATTGTTCCCTCCCGCACAGACCAGTGCGTCAAACTATAGGCATGGCTGAGAGGAAAGTTGAAAGATTCGTTCACGCCGTTCCCACTTCGGATGGAGCAGGCGTTCGGCTGAGCCGCGCCATCGCGAATGCCGAACTCGACCATCTGGACCCGTTCCTGCTGCTCGACGAATTCCGCTCGGACAATCCGAGCGACTACATCGCCGGCTTCCCTGACCATCCGCACCGCGGCTTCGAGACCGTCACATACATGCTGGCGGGCAAGATGGAGCACGCCGATCACGCGGGAAACCGCGGCCTGCTGAGCGGAGGCGGCGCGCAGTGGATGACCGCGGGGCGCGGGATCATTCATTCGGAAACGCCGAAACAGGAAGACGGTCTCATGTGGGGCTTCCAGCTCTGGGTGAACCTCCCGGCCAAACACAAGATGACGGCGCCGCGATATCAGGACATCGACCCCGGTGCGATTCCGGAAGTGAAGATCGAGGGCGGCTCGGTGCGCGTCGTCGCGGGAACATTTGGCGGAGCCACCGGGCCGGTGCAGGGCATCGTCACGGATCCGGTCTACCTCGACGTACGCCTCGCGTCACGGGGGGCCTTCGAGACCGGAATCCCCGAGGGTCACACGGCTTTCCTGTACACGTACGAGGGCGCAGGCTCGGTCGGGGACACGCCGCTCTCTCCGAAAACGCTCGCCGTTCTCTCGTCGGGTGATGCCATACGCGTTGCGTCGGGCGAAACCGGCGTGCGTTTCCTCTGCATAGCCGCGCGCCCCCTGAATGAACCCATCGCACGTTATGGACCGTTCGTGATGAACACCCGCGAAGAGATCCATCAGGCCTTCGACGACTTCCGGAATGGGCGGTTCGCGTGAGCAACGACCTGGGCGGAGCGCCCCCGCCAGAGCGGAAGAGCACAGGCGGCGCCTGGGCCGTTGCCATGGCGCTGCTCATCGTCGCCTGCCTCGTCCTCCCCATCCTCCTCATCCGCTCGGCCATGACGCGGGTGCGAAGTCTGGGCGGCACCGCGGAGAGCGCCCTGATCAGTGTCCGCAGCGCGGCCGAGGCGTTTCGGGCGAGCCGCGTCGAGACGGTCCTGCGAAGCTACGCAGCGAGCGTCAAAGGCACCTCGAAGTTTCAGTTCGCGGAACTCAAGCAGCTCGAATCGTTTGAGCGGACGGACTCCGCGGCCCTCGCGTGGGGCGCCATCCCGTTGCCGGACGTCGTGGTGGAGGCCCGGGGCACGGTCGTCTACACCTACGTTCTCGACTTCCAGAAGCGCTGGGATCTGAAACTCGAAGGCAGCCGCGTCGAGGTCGTAGCACCCGCACCCGAGTTCGGCGTGCCCGCGCTCGATCCCTCGACTCTCACCTTCGAGACCAAGCGCGGCTCCGTGCTCCGCGATGAGGGGGCGGTTCGAAAAGCGCTGCAGACCGGCCTTTCGGCCCTTCTCGATCAGCGCGCCCGAGAGCACCTGCCCCTGGTGCGCGAGACCGGACGGAAGGCCACCGCGGAGTTCGTGCGGAACTTCCTCGTCTCGAACTACGACGACGCCTCAAATCTCGAGGTGCGCGTGCGGTTCGCCGACGAGCCCGCGACCGCGGCGAGCCTCCCTCCGATTTCCCTGGAGGGCTTGCCGAAGAAGCAGTAGTCGCGCGCTTTTCAGTGAATCTGTTCCGACCGGCCGAACGCCGTGGCCGCGGCGAGGCCGAGGCGCTCCATCGACGCATCCCATAGATCCGCGGCGGCATGCGTGAAGGCAAGTTCGGGGTCGTAGCCGAGCACGAACCACCAGCCGTCGGTGATCTCGCGGTCGAGTTGTTTGGCCTCCCAACCCGCGTAACCGATGACGAGGATCGCCTCGGCCACGTCGCCGTCGGGCGGCTCCGAAAAAGCGATGGGCAGGATGTTCGCGTTGCCGCAGGCGAAGAGTCCCGGCGCCACCTCCGTGGCGTCCTCGCTCAGCGGATCGCGAAGGAGCACGGTGAGACCCGTGGCCCCCACGGGACCGCCCAGACGGAGCGGCGTATCGGGATGAAGTCCGGAGGCGAGACGATCGGGAAGAACATCCTGAACGCTCACATCGAGGACGCGGTTCACGACCCAGCCCAATGCGCCGGTCTTGTCGTGATGGCCGATGACCATGACGGTCCGCGCGAACTTCGGATCATTCATGAGGGGCGAGGCAACGAGCATGTAAGGCGCTGCGAGGTCGGGACTCTTCATGACGTGAAGGAGCGTACACCGGAAAGGCCAGGAAGCAAGGGCGCCTCCGCCCGACCGCGCCTCCGCGGACTCGCTCCGGCGGGGCTCGGACGGCCTTCGCCTTAAGATCGTGGGTCCATGAACAAGATCTTCAGTTCGGCTTCGGAAGCGGTCAAGGACATTCCCGACGGCGCCACTCTCTTCCTTTCCGGTTTCGGCCTTTGTGGTCTCCCCGAGAACCTGATTCAAGCGCTCAAGGAAAAGGGTCCGAAGAACCTGACCCTTGGGAGCAACAACGCGGGCACATCGGATTTCGGCATCACGTTCCTTCTCGAAGCCGGTCTCGTGAAGAAGATGATCTCCACCTACGTCGGCGAGAACAAGGTGTTCGAGCGCATGGCGCTTGACGGCTCGATCGAAGTCGAACTGGTGCCCCAGGGAACCTTCTCGGAGCGGATGCGCGCGGGAGGGGCGGGAGTACCCGCCTTCTTCACGCCCACCGGCTACGGCACGCTGATCGCCGAAGGCAAGGAGGTCCGATGGTTCGATGGGCGGCCCCACATTCTCGAGAACGCCCTGCGCGCCGACTTCGCCCTCATCAAGGCCTGGAAGGCCGATACCGAAGGCAACCTGATCTATCGCAAGACCGCGAGGAACTTTGCCCCCATGATGGCGATGGCCGCGAAGATCACGATCGCCGAGGTGGAGGAGATCGTGCCCGCGGGTTCGCTCGAACCCGACGCGATCATGACCCCCGGCATCTTCGTGCAGCGTGTGGTCAAGGGCGAGCGATACGAGAAGCGAATCGAGAAGCGGACGGTTCAAGGGCAAGGGGCCATGGAGATCGACGCGGTGCGCGAGCGCATCGCCCGGCGCGCCGCCCTCGAGATGCGCGACGGCTTCTACGTGAATCTCGGCATCGGCATACCGACGCTGGCCTCGAACTACGTGCCGAAGGGTGTAAGCGTCGTCCTGCACTCGGAGAACGGAATGCTCGGCGTGGGACCGTACCCCGCGGCCGGAACCGAGGACGCCGACCTCATCAACGCGAGCAAGGAGACAGTCACCGAACTCCCGGGCACCTCGTACTTCTCGAGCGCGGATTCATTCGCGATGGTCCGCGGCGGTCACGTCGACCTCACCATTCTCGGCGCCCTTCAGATCGATCGCGAAGGCAACCTCGCGAACTGGAT
>CAYNHK010000286.1:0-5140 GCA_964396875.1 uncultured Acidobacteriota bacterium
CACCTCGGAAGGGGACGTGGCGAGAGCCTGGAACATCACCTCGCCGGTAGAGCCATCGATCGAGATGACATCGCCTTCACGGATCACCCGGTCGCCGACCGTCATCGTCTTCAGCTTGGCGTTGATCGACAACGTCGAGCAGCCGACCACCGATGGCTTGCCCATCTGACGGCCGACCACGGCCGCGTGCGACGTCATGCCGCCGGTGGCGGTGAGGATGCCCTGCGCCACGTGCATGCCGTGGATGTCGTCGGGAACGGTTTCCATGCGAACGAGAACCACGCGCTTGCCCTTGTGCGTCCAGGCCACCGCGTCGTCCGCCGTGAAGACCACCGCGCCGGTCGCCGCACCTGGTGAGGCCGGAAGGCCCTTCGCCGCGACCTTGGCCTTCGCGCGTTCCTTCGGCTCGAAGATCGGGTGCAGAAGCTGATCGAGCGACTGGGGTTCGACCTTGAGGAGCGCTTCCTGCTTGGTCAGAATCCCCTCTTCGACAAGATCGACCGCGATCACGACCGACGCGAGGCCGGTGCGCTTGCCGTTTCGCGTCTGGAGCATGAAGAGCTTGTTCTCTTCGATCGTGAACTCGAAGTCCTGGATGTCCTTGTAGTGGCGCTCGAGGCGCGTGGTGATCTCACGAAGCTGCTTGTAGGCCGCGGGCATGAGCTGCTGGAGGTCGGCGATGGGATGAGGCGTCCGGATGCCCGCCACCACGTCTTCGCCCTGCGCGTTTTGCAGGAACTCGCCGTAGAACTCCCGCGCCCCGGTGGAAGGGTTCCGGGTGAAGCCCACGCCGGTGGCCGAGCTGTCGCCCTTGTTGCCGAAGACCATGCACTGCACGTTCACCGCGGTGCCGAGGTCGTGAGGAATGTCGTTGAGCTTGCGATACGTGACCGCGCGAGGGTTGCCCCAGCTGCGGAACACGGCGTCGCGCGCGCCCGAGAGCTGCTCCTTCGGGTCTTGCGGAAAGGGCTTGCCGGTCTGCTTGAGGACCACCGCTTTGTACTTCTCGATCACGGTGTCGAGGTGCTCTTCCTTGAGGTCGACGTCGGCGTTGACTTTCGCCGTCTTTTTCACCGCGTGCAGCTCGTGCTCGAAGAGGTCTTTGTTGATGTTCAGGACCACGTTCGAATACATCTGGATGAAGCGGCGGTAGGAGTCCTTGGCGAAACGACCGTTGCCGGTCTTCGTCTTGAGACCCACCACCGACTTGTCGTTCAAGCCCAGGTTGAGGATCGTGTCCATCATGCCGGGCATCGAGAACTTCGAGCCGGAGCGCACGGAGACGAGAAGCGGATCGGTGGCGTGGCCGAGCGACTTGCCCATGAGGGTCTCGAGTTTCGCGAGGGCCTCGGCGATCTCATCCTCGATCTGAGGGGTGAGCGCTCCCTTGTTCTCCTCGAACACCGCGCAGGCCTTGGTGGAAATGGTGAAGCCCGGAGGCACGGGAAGACCGGCGTTGGTCATCTCCGCGAGCCCCGCGCCCTTGCCGCCGAGCGCGTCCTTCATGTCCCGATGGCCTTCGGCTTTACCGCCGCCAAAAAAGTAGACGAACTTGGGCACTGTCTTATCTCCTAGGAAGAAGCGGCGTTCTCGCCCGTGGGCGTTGCCAGCTTGGAAAGGTCGGCGACCTCGTACACGAGGTTTAGAAGTCTCGAAAGAAGGGCGAGGCGGTTGACCTTGAGCTTCGGGTCATCGGCCATGACCATCACGCCCTTGAAGAAGGCATCCACTTCGCCCCGAAGGGCGGCCACGGCGCGAAGACGCGCGGCGGGGTCTGCGGCCGGCGTGGCTTCGGCCCTCACGATCGCGGCATGGAGCAGGCCTTCGGCGCCTTCGACGAACGCGGTCTGATCAACGGCGCCGGGCGGCGTCTCGCCGACGATGTTCTTGGCGCGCTTGAAGGCCTCGGCAAGAGCGGCGAAGACGTCACGATGTTCGGAACGAACCGCGGCCAGGGCGCTCAGGCGTGTCGCGGCCGAACGGACATCGTCGAGCGGATCGACCCGCGCGCTCAGCACCGCCTCGATCTCGTCCGCGGCGCCCTGATGGCGCGTCATGAGCACACCGCGGAGGCGGTCGACGAGGAACGCGCGCATTGCAGTCCGAAGTTCGTCCGCGGACTTCGTGAGGGCGGAACCGTAGAGCCGGTGAACGTCCTTGATGACATCGTCGAATCCGGGGGCGCGACCCGTCCAGAAGTCGAGGAGGATCCGGATGACGCCCTGGCCCGCGCGGCGCAGGCCGTAAGGATCGCTGCTCCCCGAAGGCGTAACGCCAATGCCGAGGTACCCCGCGAGGGTGTCGATCTTGTCGACCAGCGCCACCACCGCGAACGCCTCGAGCGCGGCGCCGCTGATGCGGCCGGCCGGTGCGGCCTCCCGCTCCACCGCGACGGGGTGATAGTGCCAGCGGATGGCGGAAGCCACCTCCACGCTTTCGGAAGCGCCCGCATAGAGGCCGCCCATGACGCCTTGAAGCTCCGGGAACTCGCGAACCATCAGCGTGACGAGGTCCGCCTTCGCGAACCGGGCCGCGCGGCCCGCCGCGGTCGTGGCTTCAGGCGACAGGCCCACATGCCCCGCGAGGTTCGTGGCCAGCAGCGAAATGCGATCCGCCTTGTCCTTGTAGCTGCCGAGGCCCTTATGGAACGTGACCGCGGTGAGATCGTCGACCCGGCTCTCGATCGTGCGTTTCCGGTCTTCGTTGTAGAAGAAACGCGCATCCTTGAGCCGGGCGATGACGACTCGCTCCTGACCCTGCGCGACATTCGGCGCGGCAGCGTCGTCGCCCCCGGAAATCGCGGCGAAGCGAGGCGAACCATCGGCCCCCCGCGGCAGGGTTACCGCCTTCTGGTGATGGGCCAGAACCGTCTCGAGCACCTCATCGGGCAGATCGCCAAACTCCTTCGGGATCGTCCCGACCACCACCGTCGGATACTCGACGAGGTCCGCCCACTCGTGGAGGAGATGCGCCGCCTCGCCTTTCACATCTCCGCCCGCGGACACAACCTGCGCGCGAATCCGCTCGGCTCGCTTCGCGGGATCAAGAATCACGAAGCGCGACGCGAGACCGGCGTCGAGTTCCCCGAACGATCGGACGTCGAAGCCGCGATCGGCCGCGCCGCGTGGGTAGAACCGATTCCCCATCGACCGCCGTCCGCTCACCACGCGAGGCGAGCCCATGGCGCCCGAAATCGCGTCGTAGATCGTCACGGGCACGATCGCGCCGTCCAGGAGAGCCACCAGCCATTGAATCGGCCGGCCGAACTCGAACGCGCCCCGGCCATCATCGAGCCACGCGTCCCAGTTCATGCGCTTCGGGAAGTTCAATCCGCGCAAGACGGCGGGCAGAAGCCCGGCGAGGACCTCGCCCGTCGGCCGGCCCGCGATGGCTTTGGTCGCGCTCACGTAGAGATCAGCCGAGCCCTCGACCTTGGGCGCGAGTTTTAGAGCATCGAGCGCCACGCCCTGTTTCTTCGCGAAGCCTTCCGCGGCCTTCGACCAGTTCCCCGCAGCGTCCTTCGCGATCTTCGCGGCCGGACCCCACTCGACGACAGTCCTATCGTCCTGCCGCGTTTTCACGTCGGCGACCAGAACCAGCCGGCGAGAGGTCCACAGGACGCGAACGTCGGCAGGCGCTATCTGCTCGGCGGAAGCGAGTGCCATGAACTTCGCCCCGAGCTGATCCGCCAGCCCCGCAAGCCAGGGCGCGGGCATCTCCTCGAAACCGATCTCGAAAAGAAACTCAGCCACGCTTGGCCTCGTCTTTCGGCGGCGCGGGCCACCTATCTTCGACATGGGCGGCGGCGACCGCACACGCGAGCTTCCGAATCTGAAGCAGCATCGACGCGCGCTGGGTTACGGAAATCCCGCCCCGGGCATCGAGCACGTTGAAGGCATGCGAGGCGCGCAGCACCCAGTCGTAGGCGGCAAGGGCGACCCGCGGACCCGCCGTCTCGAGCAAACGCTTCGCTTCACCGAGAGCGCCCTCGAACAACTTCATATGCAGATCGACATCCGCGAGTTCGAAGCTGTACCGCGACAACTCGAACTCCTCCTCGTGCCGAACCGCGCGATACGGCACACCAGCGGTCCACTCGACGTCGAACACGTCGGCCTTGTCCTGCAGATACATGGCGATCCGCTCGAGCCCGTACGTGATCTCCGCGGAGATCGGCGAGAGATTGATTCCTCCAGCCTGCTGGAAGTAGGTGAACTGCGTGATCTCCTGGCCGTCGAGCAGAACCTGCCAGCCGATCCCCCACGCCCCGAGCGCCGGCGATTCCCAGTTGTCTTCCTCGAAACGCACGTCGTGATCGGCCGGTTCGATGCCGAGAGCGCGCAACGAGTCCAGGTACAGGTCCTGAACATTCGCGGGCGAGGGCTTCAGAATGACCTGGTATTGGTGGTGTTTGTAGAGCCGATTGGGATTGTCGCCGTAACGACCGTCGGTGGGCCGGCGTGACGGCTGCACGTAAGCGACCTTCCACGGTTCGGGCCCAAGGACGCGAAGGAAAGTCTCGGGGTGCATGGTCCCAGCGCCCACCTCGGTGTCGACGCCGAGCTGAATCAGACAGCCCTGCTTCTCCCAGAAGGCGTTCAGGGTGGCGATGATCCCGGAAAGACTGAGACTCATGTCCGGAGCACGCTGTCGATGACGCGGGTGGAGTTGAGCGACCGGCCGAGATGCGCTTCGATGAGCGTCTTATGAAACTTCGCGACCGGAGCGAGGTCGATCCCGGCGGTGCGCTCGGCGAAGTTGGCGGGCGACAGTCGCAAGGCGGAACGCAACAAGGCTCGCGAGTCGGCGTCGAGCACCTCCGTGCGCTTCGACCCGCAGTTGGAACACACCACGCGCTCCGCCACCCGGTCGAAACAGAGCCCCTCGGTTACCGCCTTCCGGCAGTTGAGACAGCGAACCAGCGATGGGTAGAGGCCGTGAAGTTTGAGGGTCCACGCCTCGGCATACCGCATGACCGCCGTTCCGTTCGACCCGCGCTGCTTCAAGGCGGTGACGCAGGACCGTCCCAGGCGGTAGCCGTCATCATCCCGCGCCTCGGGGGCCAGGAAGGCTTCGAACAATTCGGCGCAGTATTCCAACGCGAGGAGGCTTTCGAGGTTGCTGTTTGGGGGTTGCGAGG
>CAYNHK010000287.1:0-5106 GCA_964396875.1 uncultured Acidobacteriota bacterium
AGGCCGGAGCGATCAAGTATGGCCAGGCTCAACTCGACATCTCGGACGAGATGGACGTGCAGATGGACCGCTCGCGCTATCAGGCCGACCGCGCGAAGGACATCCGTCTCGCCGCGACCGAGGGCATCGACGCGGTCATGAAGAAGCACAACCTCGACGCCCTGCTGTTCCCGGGTCCGTCCTCGGCCGCGATCGGGGCCAAGGCGGGTTATCCCACTGTGCTCGTTCCCTTCGCCATGGTGCCGAACGTTCCCTTCGCCGCCTCCCCCGGAGGAACCCCGCCCCGGAACCCGTTTCCCGAGGGCTTCGCCCCGAAGCCGAGTCCCTACGGCGTCGGGTTCACCGGCATGGCGTGCAGCGAACCGCGGCTCCTCGAACTCGCTTTCGCGTTCGAGCAGGCCACGAAGCGTCGCGTCCCGCCGGCTTCGGCCCCGTAAGGGAACGCGTTACTTCAGCGCCTTCTCGATCGCCTCGCGGAGTTCCGCGGCATCGGGCGTGACCTTGCTCGGGAAGAAGGCGATGACCTTGCCGTCCTTGCCCACGAGGTACTTGCAGAAGTTCCAGTTGGGCGCCGGTTTGTCCTTGGTGAGGAACGCGTAGACGGGCGACTGGCCTTCGCCAGGCTTCGTCACGAGTTTCGAGAACATCGGAAAAGTGACGCCGTAGTTGCGCTCGCAGAAGGTCTGGATCTCTGCCGCCGAGCCCGGCTCCTGGCCGCCGAACTCATTGCTCGGAAAACCCAGAACCTCGAAACCCTTCGCGGCAAGCTCCGTGCGAAGGGCCTGGAGCCCCTTGTATTGGGGGGTGTAGCCGCAAGCGCTCGCCACGTTCACGACGAGCGTGACTTTGCCCGCGTACTGAGCGAGGTCGGCCGGCTTCCCCTGAAGGGTGGTCGTCTTGAGCGAGTAGAAGGAATCGGACATGGGAGAACCTCCGGCCTTCGCGGCAGGGGCGAGGGCCATGGTCAGAATGAGCGTGGGAATTGCGATTGTTTTCACGGCGAGGATGATACCCGCCGTCACACACCGCCCCGTAAACTTGCCGGATGCTCTGGATGTATGCCGCCTTCATCGCCCTCGTGCTCGTCCTTCTCGCCCTCGACCTGGGGGTCTTTCACCGGAAAGCCCATGTCGTCTCCGTGCGAGAAGCACTCGGCTGGTCCGCCTTCTGGATCAGCCTCGGGCTCGCCTTTTCCGGGTTCATCTACATGGGCTACGAGAACCACTGGATGGGGCTCGGTCTCACCGTCGACCAGATGACCATCGCGCCCGAGGACGTCCCCGGGCTGGGCACGGTCTACAACGACGGGTCGGATGCGATGGTGAAGTACATCACGGGATACCTCGTGGAGAAGTCGCTCGCCGTCGACAACATCTTCGTCATCGCGATGCTGTTCGGTTTCTTCGCGGTGCCGCAGATCTACCAGCATCGCGTCCTCTTCTGGGGCATCCTCGGAGCCCTCCTGATGCGCGGCGTGATGATCGCCCTGGGGGCCCAGCTTCTCCAGCGGTTCAGCTGGATCATCTACGTGTTCGGCGGTTTCCTGATCCTGACCGGTATCAAGATGCTGCTCCTCAAGTCGGACGAGACCGATCCGAACCGCAACATCGTCGTGCGGCTGACTCGCAGGATCTGGCCGGTCACGGAGAAGTTCCATGGCGAGCACTTCTTCGTTCGGGCGGGCAGCGACGCCTCGCACGAGCCGCCGGTGCCGGGGGCTCAGAGAGAGGTCGACACGGTCGTTGACGCAGCCAGGGCGGGCACGCTCCTCGCGACCCCGCTGTTCCTGGCGCTGGTCATGGTGGAAGTCACGGACCTGATCTTCGCGGTGGACTCGATTCCGGCGATCTTCGCCATCACCGCCGACCCGTTCCTGGTCTTCACCAGCAACGTCTTCGCGATCCTCGGGCTAAGAAGCCTCTACTTCGCGCTGGCCGGAATGATGGACGAGTTCCGCTATCTCAAGGCGGCGCTCGCGGTGATCCTCATGGTCGTGGGCGTGAAGATGATGACCCACTCCTGGTTGAAGGCGATTCTGGGCCCGAACTTCAACCTGTACCTGCTCGCGGTTGTCCTTCTCATCCTTGCCGCGGGGGTCGTGGCATCCCTCATTGCCTCGCGAAGAGATCGCAGCAAGGCCCGGGGTCCTCACTGAAGGCCTCTAGCCGGCGGGCCGTCCATCCGAAGCCGCCTCGATGACCCGGAGCGCCACCTCGGCGTCGATACCGTTCGCGGCCGCGGCCTCGAGCAGCCACTCTCGCTCCTGCGGGTGGAACTCGCCATCGCATAACGCGACCAGCGCCGCCTCGCGCAGGAAGGCCTCCGCGGCCGGCCGGGAACTGAAGCGAGGGGGGGCGGTCAGGAAGTGCCGGTTCTCGAAGACGGAGTCGATCGAGGCATCGACGTAGCCGGCATCGAAACCATGCTCGGCCGCCCAGGCCTGGATGTGGGCCCTCTGGGCCGCGTCGAGCACGCGGTCGACCGCCATCATCTGGACAATGCCCCTCAGATGGAGGCCGCGATCCTGCAGCTCGGGTCCGTTGAGGGGTGTCGTCACTCTGTCCTGCCGCGGCGCAGGGCCTCGACTTCGAGGCGCATCGCCCGCATTTCCTCCAGGATCAGCCGAGTCTGAGCCTCGCCGTCATCCCTGAGGTCCTCGGTGACCTGGGCCTGCATGGCGTTCACCACCACCGCGATGAACAGATTCAACACCATGAAAGTCGCGATCAGCAGGTAGATGACAAAGAACAGCCAGGCGTAAGGCATCTGTTCCATCACGCCGCGCGCGATGTCGGGCCAGCCTTCGACGGTCATGATCTGAAACAACGTGAACAGCGACCGGCCGAGGCTGCCGAAGAACTCGGGCGCGATTCCGCCGAAGAGCTTGGTGGCCATTACCGACGAGACATACAGCACCAGTCCCATCAGACCGATGATCGAAGCCATGCCCGGCAGCGCGGTCAGCAGCGCGGAGACCACCCTGCGCATCGACGGCACCATCGAGACCAGCCGCAGCAGGCGAAGTACGCGGAGCGCGCGAATCACGGCGAAGGCTCCGCCGCCCGGCAGCAGTGCGATACCCACGACCACAAGATCGAATACCCGCCACGGGTCGGCAAAGAAGCCGCGGCGATACGCGGCGAGCCGCAGCGCCAACTCGGCCACGAACACCCCGAGAACCGCCTGATCGAAGGCCAGCAACCACGGGCCGTAGAGCGACATCGCCACGGGAGAGGTTTCGAGCCCGAGTCCGATCGCGTTCAACACGATCAACACGACGATCACGCGATCGAAGAGGCGATGCTCCAGCAGCGCCCGCAGGGCTGCCGTTTCGAACCACCGTCCGGTCATGCCGGTGTGGGCGAAACCGAAACTGCTCCCCTCACGTCGGCTGCGCGCGGCCGGGCCACCGCCGCCTGCGGGGACGAGTAGATAGTCGCCATCGGTCGGGAACGATAAGACAACCAGCTTGTCTAAATGAAAGCCGTCGAGCCAGGCGAACAGCGGGCTGTCGCCGGGGTCTCAAGAGGCCGGGCCGGAATCATCGGCGAGGGCGAGGATGAGGGTCATCCAGATCAGGTCGGCCACAAGAAGGTGCACGATCTGCAGCCAGGTCGGCGCGAGCAGAACGATGTTCACGAGGCCGAGGAACCACTGCGCGACCACGAGCCCGCCAAGCCACTGACCGCGACGGCGTACCGCCTTCCGCATCGGGTTCTGAACGACCATCCGATAAGCGAGGAACAGGATCAGAGCGCCGCCGAGCAGGGCAATGAACGGATGAAGGACCCGAAGCCTCAAAAAGATGTGGGACTCGGAGGAGAAGTCCTGCGCGATCGCCTCCACGAGTGAAGTGGCCTTGAAGAGCGTGTCGCCAAGGGCGGCGATGGCTCCGGAGATCCCGGTCGCGAGGAGTGCCATCACCGCAAGAATCGCGGTCCAGCCACGAGCGGCGGGCCCGAAAGTCGCCCCGATGGCGGCGAAAAAACCCGGTGCGGGCGCAAATCGTGGCGCGCTCACAAAACGAGCGGTGAGGACGAGAGCCGCCAGCAAAAGGAACGTGTTGATGAGGTGGCCGGAGATCCAGTATCCGCGCGAGGTCGAGGTGTCGCCCGCGACCCTTTGAAAGAGCACGAGGCCGGCTCCGATCGCGGCCTCGCTCAGAATCAGGAGCATGGAGGCGATGGCCCAGAAGCGCGCGAGGTGGCGTCGATCGAGCTGACGCCAGACCTGGTAGAGAAGTGCGGCCACGAGGATGAGGGCCACGCCGCTCGTGGCGCGGTGCGAAAACTCGATCAGGGTGGCTACGGTCGGGGAGGGAGGAATCACCTCGCCGTTGCACGTGGGCCAGTGGGCGCCGCAACCAGCACCCGACCCGGTGGCCCGCACGACCGCGCCCCAGAGGATGACGAGAACGTTCCACCCCAGCGTGAACCAGGAAAGGCGAATGAGGTAGGGTCCGTGGCTCATGCCAAGCGCAAAGGGAGGGGCCGGATGGTGGCGGATCGTCACGGTTGGTCTTGGTCTGGGAGTGCTGGGCTTCGCGATCGCCCAGCCCGCGGGACGCCCCAGGCGGGAGATTACCCTGACCGCGCAGAGTGTGCTTCTTTCCACGGCACAGCCCTCGCTCGATCAGGTGGGTGAGTTCAGGTACCTCGGCGGCCTGTGGCTTCAATCCGAAGATGCGGGATTTGGAGGGCTTTCAGGCCTCGCGGTTTCGGAGGCCGCAGGAGGGACACGGATCCTGGCGGTCACGGACCAGGGCGAAAAGTTCACCGCGAGCGCGGTCCTCAAGGAGGGCCGCATTCAAAGGCTCGAGTCGGCGATCCTCGAGCCATTGATCGGCCCGAACGGGGCCGCCATCGAGGGCAAGGTACTGGGCGACGCTGAGTCCCTCACGCGCCTGGCCGACGGCCGGATCCTCGTGGGTTTCGAACGCCGTCATCGCATCTGGGCCTACGGCCCTGATCTGACCGGCCCGGCCGTGCCCTTCGCGTCGCCCCTGGCGCTCGATCGATCGCCCTCGAATGGAGGCCTCGAATCGCTGGTCAACTGGCCCGATGGGCACATCCTCGCCATCACGGAACGCCTCAAGGTGACCGATGG
>CAYNHK010000288.1:0-5090 GCA_964396875.1 uncultured Acidobacteriota bacterium
CCCACGATTGACTATGTCGTCGTGAAGATCCCGCGTTTCGCCTTCGAGAAGTTCCCGGGCTCGTCCTCCACCCTCGGCACGCAGATGAAGTCGGTGGGCGAGGTCATGGCCATCGGCCGCACCTTCAAGGAAGCGTTCCAGAAGGGTCTGCGCGGTCTCGAGATCGGGGCCAGGGGCTTCTTCCTCAAGGGGGTCAGCGACTCGGGCCTGACCGGCGCGGAACTCGACGCGGAAATGGCGCGGCCGAGCCCGGATCGCCTCTTCCACGTGCGCGCGGCCTTTGATCAGGGCCGCAGCATCGAGAACATCCACGCGGTCACCGCGATCGACCCCTGGTTCCTCGACCAGCTCCAGCAGATCGTGGATGCCGAGAAGACCATCGCTTCGGGGGACCTCCGGGACAGTGCGCCCGCGTGGCGTCACGCGAAGCAGCTTGGTTTCTCGGACGCGCGGATCGGAGATCTCACCGACGCTCCCGAAGCCGAGGTTCGCGCGAAGCGCAAGGAGCTTGGCGTCACCCCGGTCTACAAGCGGGTCGACACCTGCGCCGCCGAGTTCGAGTCGCACACCCCCTACCTCTACTCGACATACGAAAACGAGTGTGAGGCCGATCCGACCGGGAAGCGAAAGGTCATGATCCTCGGCAGCGGCCCCAACCGCATCGGCCAGGGCATCGAGTTCGACTACTGCTGCTGCCACGCGAGTTTCGCCTTCCACGAGGAGGGTTGCGAAACCCTCATGGTGAACTGCAACCCCGAGACGGTGTCGACCGACTACGACACCTCCGACCGCCTTTACTTCGAGCCGCTGACTTTCGAAGACGTCATGAACATCATCGAGCGCGAGAAGCCCGATGGCGTGGTCATCCAGTTCGGGGGCCAGACCCCGCTCAAGCTGGCCCTGCCCCTCTTCCTCGCCGGTGTCCCCATCTGGGGCACCTCGCCCGACATGATCGACCTCGCCGAAGACCGGAAGCGCTTCGCGAAACTTCTCGACGAGCTGAAGATTCCCCAGCCGGAAAGCGGCACCGCTCTCTCCATCGAAGAAGCCCACGTGGTCGCGCGACGGATCGGCTATCCGGTTCTCGTGCGGCCCTCCTACGTTCTCGGCGGCCGGGCGATGGCCATCGTCTATACCGATGCCGACCTCGAAGGTTTTGCGCGGGAGGCGGTGAAGGCCTCGCCGGACCATCCGATTCTCGTCGACCGTTTTCTCGAAGATGCCTTCGAAGTCGACGTCGACGCCCTGGGCGACGGCGAGCGCGTGATCATCGGCGGCATCCTCGAACACATCGAAGAAGCGGGCATCCACAGCGGCGACTCCGCCATGGTCCTGCCCACCTACAAGGTGAAGGCCGAGCACATCGCCACCATCCGCGACTACACCCGCCGCCTCGGCCTCGCCTTGAACGTCCGGGGCCTGATGAATGTGCAGTACGCGATCAAGGACGACAAGGTCTACGTGATCGAGGTGAATCCGCGCGCCTCGCGCACCACACCCTTCATCTCCAAGGCCACCGGCGTTCCCATGGCCAAGGTCGCGGCGAAGATCGCGGCCGGCCGGACCCTCGCCGATCTTGGCCTCACTAACGATCTCGAGGTGAAGCGCATCTTCGTGAAGGAGTCGGTGCTTCCCTTCGTGAAGTTCCAGGGCTCGGACATCCTGCTTGGCCCGGAGATGAAATCGACGGGCGAAGTCATGGGCATCGCTCGCAGCGTGGGCATGGCTTTCGCCAAGGGCCAGGCCGCGGCGGGGACGTCGATCCCCACGAGCGGCACGGTTTTCATCTCCGTGCACGACAGCGACAAACCGGGTGTCCTCGAGCTCGCCCGTTCGCTGCAGGAATTCGGTTTCGACATCGTGGCGACCCGCGGCACCGCGGCGTTCCTCTCCGAACGCGGGGTCAATGCGGCCCCGGTGGCGAAGGTGGGAGAAGCGAAGCCCGATTGCCTCGACATGATTCGGGGTGGTCAGATTCAACTCGTGATCAACACTCCCCTCGGCCGGAAGTCCTTTGTGGACGACGGCGCGATCCGGAAGCAGGCGACCCAGCAGGGTGTCCTCGCTTTCACCACCCTGACCGGCGCTGCCGCCACCGTCGACGCCATCCGTGCCCTCCGCACGAACTCCTTCGAGGTCGAGTCTCTTCAGGAGATCCTCTCGTCGTGACCTCGCGCAAGCCGCTGGTGCTTGCGCTTTCGGGCGGAGGCGGACATGCAGCCGCCCACGCGGGCGTCATCCTCGAACTTGCGGCCCAGGGAGTGGTGCCCACGGGATACGCGGGGGTTTCGGGCGGGGCCCTGGTGGCCGCGGCCTATCTCGGGGGCGCCAGTATGGAGGCCCTCGTCGAAGAGGCATCCCGCCTGCATCCCTGGTTCTGGGTGCGCGGTTGGGGGGGCGGTCTTCTTTCCGGGACCAAGCTCGGGATCCTGATCGACGAGTTCCTTCCGAAGGAGCGGTTCGAGGAACTCTCGGCGCCCCTCGTGGTGCTCGCCACCGACATGGACGCCGGCCAGGGTGTGGTCTTCAAGACGGGCAGCGTGCGCGACGCGGTCCGCGCATCGTGCAGCTTCCCCGGCGTCTTCCCCCCCTTCATCCTCGACGGACGGCGTCTCTACGACGGCGGTGTCACCGATGTCGTCCCCGTGAAGCTGGCGCGGGAACTCGCGGGAGATGACGGTGTGGTGATCGCGGTGGACGTGAACGGCGGCACACGCTGGCCCGCCGCCGAATCCTTCGTGGCCATCGCCCTGCGCGCCGGACTCACCCTGCTGCGTTCAAGGACGCGGGTCGAACTTTCCGGCGCGGACCTCGTGATCGCTCCCGCGATGGGGGACTCGGGGTGGATGCAGCCCCGCAAGATCCCCACCTTCTTCGAGGCCGGCCGCGAAGCCGCGCGCATGGCGCTTCCGGAGATCCGCCGGCTGATCGAAAAGTAGGCGCGGCTCATGGCGAAGTTCGTGCGCCGGGCCCTCGTGCTCCTCCTCATCGCGGTCGCCCTGCTCGTCCTCCTTCCCGCCGAGCGGGTTCCTTCGACCGGCAAGTGGCTGGCGCGCGCTGGCCTCACGCCGCTCACCGTCCGGGTTGGCCGTCTCGATATCCGCTACGTCCGCAAGGGACAGGGCCCGACCCTCATCCTGATCCATGGCCTGGCTTCGTCGATCTACACGTGGTCGGACGTGATCGAGCCGTTGTCCCGCTCTTTCGATGTCATCGCTCTCGACCTTCCCGGTTTCGGCGCCTCGTCCCAGCCCGCGGATCTTTCCTTCGAGGATCTCGCGGGGGCGGTGCCCGGTTTGATGGACGCGCTCGGGGTTCCGCGGGCGCATCTGGTGGGGAACTCCCTGGGCGGCGCGGTGTCCTTGCTCCTGGCCGCGCGGCAGCCTCAGCGCGTGGATCATGTGGTGGTCCTCGACTCCGCCGGCTTCCGGATGAAATTGAGCGAGCGGCCGTTCATGATCCGTTTTCTGGGCTCGAGGTCCGCAGGTTTTCTCGGGGATCGCGTTCCGATCCGCCGGGTCCTGACCACGGCCACGCTGCGCCATCTGATCCATGACGACACCCGGGTCACCGAAGAAAGGGTCGACGAGTACGTGGCGCCCCTTCTCCGGCCGGGCGCCCTCGTGTCGGCGCGCGCCCTCCTTCTCTCGCCCCTTGACGAACGTTTTGTCCCCGATCTGCAGTCCATCGGGGCGAAGACCCTGGTGGTGTGGGGTCGCTTCGATCCGTGGCTGCCTCAGGAGGACGCCGACCGTTTCGTGGCTGCGATCAAGGGCGCGCGCAAGGTAATCGTCGAAACCGGCCACATGCCGCAGGAAGAGCGCCCCGCGGAAATCGCGCGACTTGTCGGAGAATTCCTTCTTTCATGATTCTGAGGTCTTGCGGTCTGGTCTTTATCGCGTGCGTCGCGGCGCTTGGTTCCGGCTGCGCCGCGGAGTCGGGGGTCGAGTTTGCGGGCTACGCGGCGCGCCTGGTGGAAGGATCCGTGGCCGGCGAGGACCGGAAATTCGTGGCCGATGTGCAGGGCCGCATGATCCACATCGACGATGTGGGGATGCGCGTGCTGCCCGCGTCGCCCCCGTCGAAGATCGTCTTGCGGACCGACATCCCGCGCGGCGGGGTGTTGACCATCGCCGCCGGAATCCCCGAGGACCGGCAGTCCAAGGGCGCGGTCGAGTTCGTGATCGGCGTCATGGAGAACGGGAAGAACCAGGCCGTGCTCTCCCAGGTGATCGATCCCATATCCCGTCCGGAGCATCGGGTGTTCGTGAACCTCCGGGCCGATCTGTCGCGCTTCGCCGGACGGGATCGTGAACTGGTCCTCGAAACTCGCGCCTTCGAGAAGGACGGCGACTTGTTCCGGGCCTACTGGGGCGCGCCCGCGATCTCCGTGGATCCGAAGTTCGCGGTGAAGAAGGATCCTCTCGTCATCGTCTATCTCGTGGACACGCTGCGGGCCGACCACACCACGCCCTACGGTTACAAGCGAAACACCACGCCCGAACTTCTCGAGTTCGCGAAGGATGCGGTTCTCTTCGAAGCGGGAATCGCGCACTCCTCGTGGACCAAGCCGTCGGTGGCTTCGCTCATGACCTCGCGGCTGCCCTCGCGCCATCGTGCGGTGCAGTTGCGCGATCCCCTCGATTCCGGCCAGGTGACTCTCGCCGAGATGCTGGGCTCCCGGGGCTTCTCCACCGGCGCCGTGATCGCGAACTCGGTGGTCTACGCCGCCGATTCCAACTTTCATCAGGGCTTCGACGTCTTCGCCGGCCTGCACGGCGAGGAGGGACGCCGCTCGAAGATGGTCGACACGCGTCTCCTGGTCGACAAGGCCCTCGAATTCCTCGACTCGCGTCGGGGTCTTCCAAGATTCCTCTACGTCCACACCATGGACCCGCACGTCCCGTATTCGCCGCCCGCGCCCTTCGACACCATGTTCGAGCCCTTGGCGGTCTTTCCCGATCACCCCGGCATCGATCCCCGCACCGACTACAAAGAGCCCAGGGACCGCGAGCGTCTGATCGCCCAATACGATGGCGACATCGCCTACGGCGACCAGCAGTTCGGCCGCTTCATCGATGAACTGAAGA
>CAYNHK010000289.1:0-5070 GCA_964396875.1 uncultured Acidobacteriota bacterium
GAGGTATCGGAACGACAGCTCCTCGAGCTCGTTCTGGATCTTGCTCATGCCGAGCCGGTTGGCGATTGGCGCGTAGATGTCCTTGGTCTCCTGGGCGATGGCGATGCGCTTCTCCTCCGAGAGGTGGTTCAGCGTTCGCATGTTGTGGAGGCGGTCGGCGAGCTTGACGAGGATGACCCGGATGTCATCCACCATCGCGAGGAGCATCTTGCGGAATGTCTCGGCCTGGCGCTCTTCGGTGGACGAGAACCGGACGGCGCCGATCTTGGTCACCCCTTCGACGACGTGGGCCACCTCGGGCCCGAAGAGCTCGTGGATGCGCTCGATGGTGGTGAGGGTGTCCTCCACCACGTCGTGGAGCAGACCGGCGGACACTGCCACGACGTCCAACTTCATGTCGGCGAGGAAATCCGCCACCGCCAGCGGATGGATGAGATAGGGTTCACCCGAATGGCGCACCTGTCCCCGGTGCTCGAAGGCCGAGAAGACGTAGGCCCGGCGGAGCAACTCGACATCAGCGGCCGGGCTGTACGCCCTGACCTTTTCTACGAGATCCTCGAAGCGAATCATGAAATCCGGTGTCTAAGCATCATATTGACTTAGGAAAAATTGCTTCACTATACTGACCCGGTTTCGGCCACGGCAATTCTCCTCGCCCAGCGGGATAACGGTCACAATGTTGGTTTTCGGCCATAAAGGGGGCTCAATGAAGGCTTTTTCGGGTGCGTCGCTCGCTTCGGCAGCGGTGCTGGCCCTATCGATTTCGGTAGGCTGCTCGCAGGTCGGTCAGGTGCAGGCGAAGAGAAGTTTCAAGGCCGCGAACGCCGCGTATCAGGCTCAGGATTACAAGAAGGCCGCTGCCCTGTACGAAGAGACGCTCAAGGAAGATCCTAACCTTTCCATGGCGTATTTCTTCCTCGGCAACAGCCTGGACAACCTCTACCGCCCCAGCAAGAAGGGCGAGCCGGAGAACGAGGCGCTGCTCACCCGCGCCGTCGAGAACTACACGCTGTGCGCCGAGAAGCTCGGCAACTCGCAGGTCGAGGACGAGAAGAAGCTCGCCAAGCTCTCGCTCGAGTACCTGGTGGCGGCCTACGGCGCCGACAAGCTGAACGATCCGGCCAAGGCCGAACCGGTGCTCATCAAGATGATCGAGATGGAGCCGACCGAGCCCTCGAACTACGCGGTCCTCGCCAAGATTTACGAGGACGCCGCGCTGTACGATGACGCCGAGAAGGTGCTCCTGATGTCCAAGGCTGCGAAGCCGAAGGATTCGTCGGTGTACCTCCAGCTCGCCGGTTTCTACAACCGCCAGGGCAAGTTCGACAAGACCATCGAAGCGCTGAACCAGCGCGCCGAGATCGAGCCGAACAATCCGGAAGCGTTCCAGACCATCGCTGGCTACTACTGGGACGAAACCCGCGGCGACTCAGGCCTGACGGAAGACCAGAAAAAGGAATACATCACGAAGGGTCTGGAAGCGGTCGACAAGGCGATCTCGCTGAAGTCGGACTACGTGGAAGCCATCACCTTCCGCGGCCTCCTGCTCCGCCTGCAGGCCAACGTCGAGAAGAACCCGGCCAAGCAGCAGGAACTGCTGAAGGAAGCCTCGGCGCTCAGCGACAAGGCCAACGAACTCCGCAAGAAGGCCGCCGGCAACTAACCGGCGCCGCAGCAACGGGCTGAAAAGGGCCGTCGGACCTCGCGTCCGACGGCCCTTTGTCTTTGGGCCGGTACCGCGCCCAGAGCCACCACCGAATCCCCGTCAGGCATCCCGTCCCTCTCCCCCTGGGCTCTCCCCCTGGGCTCTCCCCCAAGGCCGGCCCAGGCGCTCCCAGGCCCTGCCAATCGAACCATCGCACGTGACCATCGACGTCAGGCGCCCCGCAGGCAGTTCAGGCGCCGGCCCGGCGTCGCCGAGACCGGCCCGCGGTGCCGGCACGACGGTCAGGTGCGGTCGGTGGCAGGCGTTCGGCGTGAGCGGCCCGAGCGGAACAGCGCGTCGCCCGCCCGCAAAAAAGAAGGGCCGGGGTGACGTTTCCGTCACCCCGGCCCTTGTGAGGGCAGCGCGCTACCTAATTGAAGTTGTAGCGGAAGCTGAGCATGATTTGGTAGACCTCGGCCAGCGACGAGTTGTTCGTAAACGTCGATGTCGGCAAGGCGTTATTGACCCGCGCCAGCTGGTAGCCGATCCGGCCCGCCGCGTCGACGACAGGCGTCAGGATCGGGATGACGTTGCCAGTGCCGGTCGATACCAGCGTGCGCTTGCCGACCCCCCAATTGCTGTTCAGGAGGTTTCCGAAGTTCGTGATGTCCAGGCGAATCTGGCCTGTATGACGCGACCCCTTGAGCGTTCCGAAGATGTCCTGGCTGATACTCAGGTCCATCCTCCGGACGAATGGCATCATCAGGCCATTCCGTTCCGCATACTGGCCGCGGCGCCCCGACAGATAGGGATCCTGCTCGATGTAGGCATCGAAGGCAGCCGCCTGCTGTTCGGCCGTGAAGGCCGGCGCTGACCCAGAGGCCGTCACAGGCACGAAGTTCATCTCGGACACGTCGCGAGGAACGTAGATGAGATCGTTGTTGGAGAAGCCATCGCCGTTCAGGTCGCCCGAGAAGACGTAGCTGGCGTTCGTTCCGAAGAAACTCGTCGTGTAGGTCTTAGCCTCGAAGAAGGCGGACACGTGCGTGGCGCCGAAGCCAAGGTAGTTCTTCGAGTAGCTCAGATTCAGGTAGTAGCGGTGTCCCGGAGCGTTGTTCGAGTTCGCGAGCACCTGATCGTTCACGTTCGAGGCGGTTGCGATGCCACTGACGGTTCCAAACGCGGTGCTGCCGGCATCGACCGTGTTGCGGGCGCGACCGTAGCTATAGGCTGTCTTCAGGTAGAGACCGGCCTTGTACAACTTGCTCAGGCTGACCGCCGACGTCCAGGAGCGACCAACGCTCTGGTTGTCGAGCACGAAGGCCTGCAGAATCTGCGGATTGAAGTTGTTGAGGCGGTTGACGCAGGTGGCAGGAGTCGGGGTGGCCGAACATGACGTGCCGACCCACCGCGGACGGTTATCCACGCCAACGAAGTTGGATTGGGGCGCCGGCAGGTTCGCGTTGATGTAGTAGATGCCGTTGACGTCGCGGTTGTAGAGGTACTCGGCCGTGGCCACATAGCCCCCGGGCAACTGATGGTCGACCGCGATGTTGCTGCGCCACGTCTGCGGGAACTTGAAGTCCTTCGTCGTCACGTCGAATTCGAAGTTCCGCGCCGGCGCGCCGGTCACATCCTTGGCCCAGTAGGCCGTCCCGTCCGGGTTGAAGGGCCGGGTCGTGACGTTCGTGTCCGCCAGCTGGCCGGTCAGCACGCCCGTGTTGCCGATCTGGTTCGAAATCCACACGTACGCGGGCTTGCCGGTGAAGATGCCGGTGCCACCGCGAACCTGGGTTGTCTGGTCGCCCTTGACATCCCAGTTGAAGCCGACGCGAGGCGACCACAGCGGCTTCGCCTCAGGTAGCTGTCCACTCGAGTACTGCACCGGGTTGCCGTCTCCGTCGCGGAACGTCAGGGCATCGACCTGGGGGTTGGGATAAGTCGTGTTCTTGAAATACGGCGTGTCGACGCGGACGCCGGCGGTCACCGTGACGTTGCTGCGCAGGCGCCATTGGTCCTGAGCGTAGCCTCCGATGTACCACGCGTCCAGCTGCTGAAGGGGTTCGGCCTGGCCAGGAATGTTCGGGTACTGCACCTGGAACCGGTTCAGGACAACGGGCGAGGTGGTCCTGTTCTTGTTGGCCAGGTAGCCGTTGGCATCAGTGTAGAAGTCGTCGAGCGAGTTGTAGACGTACACGCTGTTGCTGCGCGAGAAGAACACGTTGTCCGAGTGGTACTTCTCGACGCTCGCCCCGAACGTGAAGGAGTGCTTGGCGGTGTACTTCGTGAGACTGTCCTGCAACTGGAACGTCGAGTAGTACAGCTGGTTGAGGGGCGTGTTCGGCTCCGTGCCGAACGAGAGATAGGTCTGTCCGTCCTTCAGGATGTCGACGTACGGGAAGATGTCGACAGGCGCGCGGCTCTCGTTGTTGTCGGTGTAGCCGACCGTCAAGCTGTTAGAGACGCTGCTGCCAAAGGTCGCGTTCCACTCACCGATTCCGGACTTGAAGTTCTCCAGAATCGAGTACGTGGAACTGCGGTAGGTCAGCCACTGCGAGGAGTTCACGGACCGGCCGAAGCCTGCGGTGTTGGAACCAGACGGCAGCGAATCGCTGCTCGAGTCAAGCTGACTGTAGCGGAAGCTGACCTTGTTCGCCGTATTCAGGTTGTAGTCGAACTTCATCGACAGCGGCTTGGCCGGGGTGTTGTCCTGGAGGAGGTCGTACTCCCCGGTCTCGTAGTTGAAGTTCGACTTGAGGTAGGCGCTGAGGGTATCGAGGTCCGACTTGAGCACGCGCGTCACGCTGCCGCTGACAGCCTCGCCGCCGGCGTTGGATCGATAGGTGGTCAGAGGGCGAACGTCGCTCTGCTTTTCGAAGCTGCCAAAGCCGAACAGTCGATTCTTCAGAATCGGCCCTCCGACCCACCCGCCGTTGTTCTTCGTGGTGAACACGCCGGGGTTGTAGCTGTTCCCCGCGATGTCCTTGCCCACGAACGATTCGTTGCGGTACCGCGAGTAGAACGAACCGACCAACCGGTTGGTGCCGCTGCGGGTGACCATGTTCACGCCCGCGCCGACGAAGTTGCCCTGGCGCACGTCATACGGCGCGATGTTCACCTGGACCTGTTCGACCGCTTCGAGGGAGATGGGCGCCACGCCCGTGCGGTCGCCGGGCTCGCCGCCGAGACCGAACGAGTTGTTGAAGTAGGAACCGTCGATCGTGATGTTGTTCATCCGGTTGTCCTGACCGGAGAACGTGCCGCTGGCGCCCGCCTGCGGCGTGAGGCGGGTGATGTCGTTGATGCGGCCCGAGACCGTCGGCAGGCTCTCGAGTTCGTCCCTGGTTACGGCCGTGGCGGCACCGGTTCGCGTCGAACTGAACACCGGGTTCGTGACCGCGACGACTTCAACCGTCTCCGAAACC
>CAYNHK010000290.1:0-5067 GCA_964396875.1 uncultured Acidobacteriota bacterium
AGGCTTCCTCAACGCGGAGGCATGCACACCGCAAGACGACAGTTGGACCCCGAGAGAGCGACATTGGTTCCTCGGTCCACCGGCCCCAAAAACGAACAACCCAGAGGGCCGCGCGAATCATATTCGACCCACCCCGAAGGCGGTCCGTCGCCAAAGAATGGCCCTCCAACCTGATCCCTGGAAAGCGGAGAAGTAGAGTCGCGGCTTCCCCGCATGAAGCGCTGCCTCTTCGCCCATTTCGACCCCGCCCCGCGCGGCCGTTCCGTTCTCGCGCACGCGCTCGTGCTCTGCGCCTTCGCTTCCGCCTCCGCCTGCTCGAAAGTCGAAGCGCCGACCCGGTCCGCCGCGGTGGAGAGCGCGTCGATGAAACGTATCCGCCAGGTCTTCGCCCGGGTTCCGGAGACGCTCGCGAAGAACTACAAGACCTTCGTCGTCCCCGACGGAACCGTGTCGGGTTTCGGCGCGGGCGAGGCCTACCCGCAGATCTGGATCCGAGACAGCGCCTGGATCGTGCCCGCCGCGGCCGCTTACTACGACGGCGCGACGCTCACGTCCTGGCTCGACCTTCACCTCGCCGCGGCGCAGAAGAATGGCCGGCTGCGCGACTGGGTCGCTCCGGGAACGCCGGACGTATTCAGGGAATGGGCCCCAAGGGTCGCCGCGCTCGGTGCATTGTCGGTGGACACGAACTCGAACGAGTCCGATCAGGAGCCGAGCGCGGCCCTCGCCTGGTGCCGCGCCCACGAAGCGCTCTCTGCAAGCACGGTCGCCGACCCTGCCGACGCGAGTCGGGTGAAGTGGCTGATCCTGGCCATGGACGCCCTGATCCGTGACCGGACCGATCGCGCCACCGGGCTCGTATGGAGCGGCCTCACCGCGGACTGGGGTGACGTGAGTCCTCTCTATCCCGATCAGCGAGCGATCTATCTGGACGAGAAGACGCCGCGGACGTTGTCGCTTTACACAAACGTCATGGCCACCGCCGCCCTCGAGTGCCTCGCGCCGCACGCGCGCGATCCGAAGGACAAGGAGCGACTCGCCCGGCGTGCCGCGAAACTTCGCGAGGCGATCGACGCGCATCTGTGGATGAAGGACCGCGGTTTCTTCCGAATCAGAAAGAGCCTCGACCCCGCTCCCTCGGAAGCTTTCGGCCGCGGCGAGGATGATCGCTTCGCGCTGGGGGGCAATGCCCTGGCCGCCCTCCTGGGTATCGCCAACGAGGCCCAGGCGACGTCGATCTTCGAGACCGCCGAGAAGCTTCGCGTGGCGAACAACTTCTCGACCATCTCCACCACTCTGATCCCGCCGTATAAGGCCGGGGTCTTCCAGCATCCTGCAATGCGTGAGCCATTCCAGTATCAAAACGGCGGACAATGGGACTGGTTCGGTGCGCCCCTGGTGCAGGCCGAGTTCGAACGCGGCCATTCCGCCCGCGCTCGCGCTCACCTCGACCAGATCGTGGCGCGCATCCTTCGGGCCGGGCCGGGAATTCACGAGTGGTACGCGCAGGACGGTTCACCGAAGGGCAGCGGAGCCTACGCGGCCGCGGCCGCCGTGCTTCACAACGCGATCGTGCGGGGCCTTCTCGGCGTTTCGAGTTCGGACGCGGGATATCGGGTGGCCATCCGGACCGCCGAGACGCTTCTGCCCATGGAAGTGCCCCAGCGTGCCGCGGGAACCCGGCTCGTGGTGAGCCAGGCCGTGTCGAGCAGCGCGATCGACGTCGAAGTGTCGGGGACGGCGCGCGTGGCCGAAGTCTGCTCCTTGCTGCCGCGAGGCCGGGCATACGCCGATCCCGGCCCGGTTGATGCGGAACCTCCCCGCCGGGTGCTCGAGATCGGATCCGACACTCTCCTGTGCGCCGACGTCGCCCCATCGACTCCGCCGTTCCGGGTCAGCTTCCCATTGAAGCCATAAAGCCGTCGGTCAGAGGGTCATCGAGCCGAGGACGTCTCGTCGAAGTAGCCGCGGCGCGCGATCACGCGGTATCCCTTCTTGAGGAGTTCCACCTTGATCTTCCGGAAGCCCGGCTTCTTGTGCTCCGGCGGCTCGTAGCCGAGAAGATAGTAGCTGGACGTCATGTCGAGCAGCCGGGTCAGACCCTTCGACATGTCGTTCGTGTTGCGGATGGTGAGGCCACCGGTGTCGTCCGCGAGGTTGGACGAGCCTTCGGCGGCCTCCGAGAACGCGAAGGGAGTCTCTCCGGCATCGCGATCGAGGGCCGGGCCGTACTCGACGCCCTGATAGCGACCCATGCCCTGCAGGCCACGGGAATCGACGAAGTGAATGGGCGCATTGGCGAGGAGCGACCGGGTCACCACCTCCTGCTGCTTCCGGGTGTCATTCGAGTCGTAGGCGAAACCGCCCGAAACCATCACCACGCTGTGACGCCCGGGCTGGCGAACCAGCCAGTCGAGCGACTGGAGCAGCACGCCATACGCGTCCTCGCGACGGATCCGCGCGTCGTGAACGACCTCGGTGGCCCGGCTCGTCGCGGTGACCGCGGCGCTGTTGCCGTCCATGCCCGGATTCAGGGCGATGAAACGCGCGGTGACCCGTGCGAGCATCATCGCGTCTCCGCGCTGTATCGCGATCGCCTCGGCGTCCGCGATCGGGAACGACGAGTAGTCCTCGACCCGGCGGCCCCTGATCCGATCGATCGCGGCGAAGAAGGTCGCGCGGTTCCCCTCGACGAGTTCAGCGAGCGAGATCTTCGACCACGGGGCCAGCAGAACGAGGGCGCCGTTTCGCTCCGCGAGGGTCTCGATGAGTTTCTTGAGCGCCGGTTTGAGACGCACGGCCTCCGCGGGCGACATCTGTCCGTCATCCACGAAGACCACGGCCACCGCGGCGGGAGGCTTCGGGGCGGGCGGCGGCGCGGCGGCGGGATAGGGTTCGACGATGACCTCGTCCGGACCCGCGTCCGCGGCGGGCTCGCCGGACGCGAAAGCCTTGAACGACGCGATCGGTCGAACCCTGCCGTCCTCCTTCACCACGAAGTCCTGCGCGGTGAGACCCGTGACCACGCGGTCCGACTTGTCGAGAACCACGAAGTCGACGAGCACGAGATCCGTGCGAGTCGGGAAAACCGGCGGAGACGGCCGATCCTGGCCGGGACCGGATGCCGCCTGGCCCACGATCAACAGCAGGGCCGGCCAGGATGGCAGACGGGTCATCCGGAGAGATTAGCAGCGGCTCGCGCTTCGATCGCTTCCGCGGCGCGCCGGATAGCGCGGGACAGCCGTCAAGGCGGCGAGTAGAGTCTGGGATGGCGGACAGTTCTCATGAGTTCCACTCACCCGCGGCAACCAGCCGGCTCGCTGTTCACCAACGGCGCGCGACGCCACGCCCCCTGGCTCTTCGCGGCGGCTCTCGGCGCCCTCGCTCTCTCCGCAGGGGGCCAGACCGGGCTCGAGTCGCCCACCCGGCCGAAACTCGTGTACGCGGGCGACGCCTACTTCCCCCCCTTCGAATACAAGGACGAAAGGGGGCGGGCCCGGGGCTTCAACATCGAGTTGGTGTCGCTGGCCGCCGAAGACGCCGGCTATGAGGTGGAGTTCCGCCTCGGGTCGTGGCCGCAAGCCGTGGCCAGCCTGAACGAAGGTCGCGCCGACCTCGCCGCGGTCGGCTACTCCGGGGAGCGCGCGGAACGTTACGACCTGCTCTCGCCCATCTGGAACATGCACATGTCGCTGCTGTTCCCGCCGGGGAGGCCCAGCTATCCCCGCGGTCTCGAGGACCTCTCCGGCGAGCGCGTGGCCGTTCTCGATCGCGGACTGATGCACGAGACCCTGCTGAAGCTGCCCGCCGACAGACAGCCGAAGTTCCGGCTCTGCGCGGACCAGTTCGAGGCGGTTCAGAAGCTGATCGCCGGGGAAGCCACGATGGTGGCGGGGAACGGTCTCGCCCTCAGGCACATCGCGGCTCAGTTCGGGCTGGCCGATCTGGTCGAGGTGGAGGTGGCCTCGACCTCGTACTACCTCGTGGCCCTCAAGGGCCGCAGTGGCGAGTTGGCTCGTTTCGTGGAGGCCATCGAGAGAATCCGCGCCTCATCGCGACTGAGCAGCATCGTCGAGAGCACGCTCACCATCGCACCGCCGCCCGTGCCCTTCGCCCAGGCGCTTCGCAAGTACGCGCTCGCCGTGCTCGGGCTGCTCTTCCTTGCCGGCGGGGCCTTCGTGTGGTCGGCGCTCCTGCGGAAGGAGGTGCGCGCGCGTACCGTGGAGCTCGAGCGCGGCCTCGCCGAGCGGCAGAAGCTGACCGCGGAGAGGGATCGCTTCTTCGAAGTCTCCCAGACCCTGCACGTCGTCCTCGACAGCCGCGGTTCCATCCGGTGGGTTTCTCCGGCATCCCGCCGCATCCTCGGCCGCGCGCCCGAAGAGTTCGTGGGCACCAAGGTGTGGGAACACCTCGAGCTCGATGAAGAGACCGCTCATCGGGAAGTGCTGCCCCGCCTGAAGTCGGGAGCGACCGACATCGAACTTCGACTCCGGCACAAGGACGGTTCCGCGCGCTGGACGCTGTGGAATGCGGCGCCCGACCCGCTCGGCGAACTCGTCTTCGCCGCCGGTCTGGACATTTCGGAGAGGCGGAAGGCCGAAAACCAGATCGAGCATCTCGCGTATCACGACGCCCTGACGGGTCTGCCCAACCGCCACCTCTTCGTGGATCGGCTCGACACCGCGCTCACCCGCGCGCGCCGCGCCGAAGAGGCGATCGCGGTTCTCTTCGTCGATATCGACCACTTCAAGGCGATCAACGACTCGCTCGGCCACACCGCGGGCGACACCCTGCTTCGCACCCTCTCCCTGCGCCTCCGTTCCACGCTCCGGAACGAGGACACGGTGGCGCGTCTGGGGGGCGACGAGTTCACGGTCCTCGTCACCGGCATCAAAGACCCGAACGATCTGCTCCGGCTGGCCCAGAAGATCCACTCGACGATCAAGGCGCCGGTGGAGGTCGCCTCGCGCGAACTCACGGTGTCGGCGAGCATCGGCGTCGGCCTCTTTCCGCAAGACGGTGAAACCGCCGAACAACTCCTTCGAAATGCCGACCTCGCGATGTACC
>CAYNHK010000291.1:0-5053 GCA_964396875.1 uncultured Acidobacteriota bacterium
GGAGGGATTTGAAACCGCGACGAAGGCGGCCGCAGCGGGCGGCGTCACCACCATCGTCGACATGCCTCTCAACTCCATTCCCGTGACCACAACCGTTCAAGCGCTCGATATCAAGCGCGCCGCGGCCCGGGGGAAGGTCCACGTCGATTGCGCGTTCTGGGGCGGTGTGGTTCCGGGGAATGCTTCCGACCTGGCCGCACTGATCGCCCGTGGCGCCAGGGGGGCGAAGGCTTTCCTGGTGGATTCCGGCATCCCGGAGTTTCCGGCCTCGGATCCGGCCACCCTGCGCACGGCGATGGTCGCGCTCAAGGCCGCGGGCGCGCCTCTGCTCGCTCATGCCGAACTCATGGGCGCGTGCTGCGCCACCCCTTCGGTCGCGACCGAGTACCGCGACTACCTCGCCTCCCGCCCGCGCGCCTGGGAGAACGACGCGGTGCGGATGCTCGTCTCTCTTTGCCGGGAGACGGGATGCCGAACCCACATCGTGCACCTCTCATCCTCGGAGGCGATCGAAATCGTGGCCGCCGCGAAAGGGGAGGGTCTGCCCTTTTCCGCGGAGACGTGCCCGCACTATCTGACCTTCGCCGCCGAGTCGATCCCCGCGAGAAGCCCTGCCTACAAGTGCGCGCCGCCGATCCGGGAGCGGGACAACCGCGAAAAGCTCTGGCGCGGCCTGCGCGACGGCGTCATCGACATGGTGGTTTCCGACCACTCGCCGAGCACCCCGGCCCTCAAGACCAGGGAGGGCGGCGACTTCATGGCCGCCTGGGGAGGCATCGCGTCGCTTCAGTTCTCGCTGAGTGCGGTCTGGACCGCGGCCGCGGTGCGGAGTTTCGACCTTTCGCAGGTGGCGCGGTGGATGTGCGAGAAGCCGGCGGAACTCGCTGGCCTCTCCGCGCGCAAGGGCCGGCTTATGCGGGGCATGGACGCGGACTTCGCGATTTTCGACCCTGCCGAGACGCTCCGGGTCGAGGCCGGGCGGGTGCTCCACCGGCATCCGCTGACCCCCTATCTGGGGATGGATCTCACCGGCGTGGTCCTCGAGACCTTTGTCCAGGGCCACAAGGTGTACGATCACGGATCTTTTTCCCCTCCCCACGGAGAACTCCTGTGAGCGAAGACTTTGGAAGCCTCGTCGATCTCGCCTCGGCTCGTCTCGGCGGCAAGGTCCTTTTCGCGAACGACGAATTCTTCGCGTCGCGGCACAACCTGCTGAAACGCGAGGACGCGATCTTCATCCCGGACAAGTTCACGCCCAACGGAAAGTGGATGGACGGCTGGGAAACCCGCCGCAAGCGCGGGCCCGGGCACGACTGGTGCGTGATCGAACTGGGCCGGCGCGGCGTGGTCCGCGGCGTGGACATCGACACCTCGTTCTTCACCGGGAACTTCCCGGAGAAGGCGTCGATTGAAGCCTGTGACATTTCGGGGAAGGTCACGCCCAAGACCGTCGACAAGCTGCCCTGGAGTTCGATCCTGAGCCCGGCGATCCTGGCCGGGAACTCCCACAACCGGTTTGCCGTGCCCATCAACCGCGCGGTGACGCACCTTCGCTTCCACATCTATCCCGACGGCGGCGTTGCGCGCCTTCGTGTGTTCGGCGACGTGGTCGTGGATTGGAAGAAGAAGAAGGGTGTGGTCGACCTCGCGGCCCTGGAGAACGGCGGACGTGCTCTCCTCGCGAGCGACGAACACTTTGGCGTCAAGAACAACCTTCTCCTTCCCGGACGCGCGCCGAACATGGGCGAGGGTTGGGAATCGCGTCGTCGCCGGGGCCCGGGGCACGACTGGGTGATCATCCGCCTGGGGGCTCCGGGGCATGTCGAGAAAGTCGAGATCGACACCAACCACTTCAAGGGCAACTATCCCGACAGCGCCGTCCTCGAAGGCGCCTTCGCCCCGAACGCGGCGATCGACGATTTCGCGAACCACCGCGTGCCCTTTACCCCGCTTCTTCCCGCCCAGAAGCTCCGTCCGCACCGGCGCCACCTCATCGGAAAAGGACTCGCCAAGCACGATGCGGTCACGCACGTGCGTCTCAAGATCTTCCCCGATGGCGGTGTTTCGCGTTTGCGGATCTATGGCCGGCCTCGACTGGCTTAACCGGGCGGATTTCAGTGACGCCACAGCGGCCCTTCTCCGCTGCTGCGGCGCGGCCCGCTGGGCCACCGCGATGGCCTCGAGGCGACCCTTCGACTCGGCTGAAGCGCTCTATCGTGGGGCGGAGCAGGAGTGGGAGCGCGCGTCGCGCGAAGAGGTTCTCGAGGCCTTCTCCCACCATCCCCGGATCGGGGACCGCGCGTCGCTTCGGGACCGCTTTCCCTCAACCCACGCCTGGTCCGCCTCCGAACAGGCCGAGGCCGCGGTCGCGGAAGAGAAGGTCCTCGACGACCTCGCGCAGGGAAACCGCGACTACGAAGCCCGCTTCGGCCACATCTTCATCGTCTGCGCCTCCGGCAGGACCGCCGCGGAAATGCTGGCGCTCCTGCGTGCCCGCGTGGACAACGATCCCGAAATCGAACTTAAGATCGCGGCACTGGAGCAGATGAAGATCACCCGGCTCAGGCTCGAGAAACTCCTGCGCGAACACGACGCGGCGGCGAGCGCATGAAATCGGCGATCACCACGCACGTGCTCGATACCTCGACCGGGCGGCCCGCGAAGAACGTCCCGGCGCGCCTGCATCGGGTCACCGAGACCGATACCTTTCTGCTTGGCGAGTCCGCGACGAACGCCGATGGCCGGATCGCGGATCTGCTCGACGTCCCGCTTGAAACCGGACGGTACCGGATCACCTTCGACACCGCCGTCTACTTCGCGGAGCAGGGCGTTCCCTGTTTCTATCCCGAGGTTTCGATCCTCTTCGAGATCACGGATGCCTCGCAGCATCACCATGTGCCGCTTCTGCTGAGCCCCTTCGGCTACAGCACCTACCGCGGGAGTTAGCGATGGAATGGTCCGAATGGGCGAGTGCGATCACACGCTGGGCCCACATTTTCGCGGGAATCCTCTGGATTGGGCAGACCTGGTATTTCACCTGGCTCGATCTGCAGTTCGAGGATGCCGAAGCGAACCCCGGCGGCAAGGTCTGGATGGTCCACAGCGGCGGCTTCTACATGGTCGACAAGATCAAGGTTCCCTCGCCCATGCCGAAGACCCTCCACTGGTTCCGATGGGAAGCCATGATGACCGCGATCACTGGCGTGGCCCTTCTCTATCTTGTCTACTTCTCCGGCGGGCTGATGGTCGACGCCGCGGGAGATGAGATCTCGCTCGCTTCGGGCCTCGTCCTCGTGATCGGTGTGATGGTGGTGGGGTGGCTCGTTTACGACCTGCTCTGGGTCTCGCCGCTTGAAAAGTCGCCCGTTCTCGGGGCGGTGATCTGCTACGCCCTGATGGTCGGCCTCGCCTGGTTCCTGACTCAGAGAATCGCGGGCCGGGCCGCCTTCCTGCTCGTGGCCGCGGTTCTCGGGACGATCATGGTCAACAACGTCTGGATGAGGATCATCCCCGCGCAGCGGACGATGATCGCCGACCGGATCGCCGGCCGGGAGCCCGATCCCGCCCTCGCCGGGCGGGCCAAGAACCGGTCGAAGCACAACACGTTCATCATCATGCCGGTGCTGTTCCTGATGATCAGCAACCACTTTCCGACCGCGACCTACGGGGCCGAAAACAACTGGCTGGTGTTCGCGGTGGTGACACTCCTGTCCTGGGCGGTCGTGCCCATCATCCGCCGCCGATAGCGGCACGGGGGCGTCTCGCAGTGAAAGCCTGCCCGGCCTGCCAACGGCCTGTCCCGGATGCGGGTGAATCCTGTCCCTACTGTCATGTGATCTTCGCGAAGCACAAGTCGCGGACCGGCAGCGAGGAGAGCGTCGATGCGTTCAATCAGGACCTTAAACGCGCGGGCGCTCTGGTCGTGCAGCAACAGCGGTCGCTCACCGAAGCGATCATCGGACTGGAGCGGAAGAACCAGTACACGGTCAGCGATACGGATGGACGCACGCTCTACTACGTGGAGGAGGAGAGCCGGTTCTGGATGCGTCAGTTCCTCGGCAGCTTCCGGCCCCTGGTTCTGGTCGTCACCCAGACCGCCACGAATCTGATCCTCTTCCGGATCGAAAAGCCATTCCGCCTCTGGCACGACCGGGTCACCCTGAGCGACAGCGCGGGGCGGACGGTCGGCTCCGTGGAAAGCGGCTTCCCGATTCCGGTTCGCTGGTACACCGTGCGGGATCACCGGAACGCCACGATCTTCCGCATCTCCGGCGCTTTCTGGCGCCCCTGGACGTTCAAGATCTTCCGCGACGAGCAGCAGGTCGGCGAAATCCGGAAGAAGTGGTCGGGTCTGGTTCGCGAGTACTTCACGGATGCCGACAACTTCGCGGCCGCCTTCCCGGCGGAGACTCCCCTGGGACACAAGGCTCTCCTGATGGCCGCGCTCTTCCTGATCGACATCGTTCACTTCGAGAACAACAACGCTTCCTGAGCGTCGATCACCATCCCTCGAAGTGTGGCACCTCGCCTGGATGGAGCGGCGGGGGAGCGACGCCTGGGCTCGGGCCACGAGCGATCTTTCGGGCTTGGTAGTGGGGGGCCGCGCGGCCGGACACTGCGGTGGGCTCGCGGCGCCGGGGACGCCTCCCGCGTCGGCACTGCGTCTGCGAAACTTCGGAATCGTGTGCCTCCTTGCTCGGCTCGTTGAGCGCGAACCTCGATGACGGACTATTGCGACTCGCGCTCAACGCCCCGGCCGCCTGCGACCCACCGCAGCGCCGGCCACGCTCCATCCTCGCCCAAACCCGAACTCCCGCTTGCTGTCGAGTCGCGACGGCTTAGCTGGTGGGGGACGGCGTGAGCGTGGCCGATGTCTGAAGATGCAGGAGGGTCGCGGATGTCTGAGTGCGAAGGCCAAGGCACCGTTCCCCGAGCGCAGTGGGCCGCGAGGCTCCCTTCGGGTCTTCGCGGAGCGGCAGCTCCGCCCGTTCATAAGAAACGCCATGCGGCCCACGGAGACGAGGGGAACGCCCAGGTGCCTTGGCCGTAGCGT
>CAYNHK010000292.1:0-5049 GCA_964396875.1 uncultured Acidobacteriota bacterium
CGCGGAGGCGAGGTCGATGTTCGAGAGGATCACGCCGCCGAAGATGGTGCCGAGGGCGTTGGTGTCCTTGGGGAGCAGCAGAACCTTGATCGCGGGGATTCGGTTTGTCATGGCTCCCTTGAGAATAGGCGGGCGAGAGCGTGCGCCGGCCCGGGGGAACGGATCAGGCCGCGGCCTTGAGGGCGCTGGCCTTGAGCGTCTCGAGCGCCTTGTCGAGCACAGGGTCCTTGCCCGGGGTTCCAAAAAGATCGGGCGATTCGGGGTTACGAACCAGGGTCTTTGGGGTCAGACCCTTGCCATTGATGGGTTGACCCTTGGGAGTGAGGTATCGCGAAACGGTGAGGAGCAAGCCTCCCCCGCTGTCGAGCGGTATCGGCTTCTGGATGCCCGCGCGCCCGAACGTGTTCTCACCAAACAGTGTGGCGCGGCCGGAATCGAGAAGGCATGCTGCTGCGATCTCCGAAGCTCCGGCGGTGCCGCGGTCGACGAGAAGCGCGAGCGGACCTGCGAAGGGCCGCGCGGTTTCCTTGGCCACGAGGGTTTGCTCCGCCGCGTTGCGCGAGGCGAGTTTCGCCACGACGCCGCCCTTGATGAAGAGTTCGGCGAGAGGGGCCGCGTTTCCAAGCGGCCCGCTGGCTGAACTGCGAAGGTCGAGGACCAGGGAGGAAGCGCCCTGGGCCAGCAGATCCGCGAGGGAGGACCGGACCGAGGTCAGGGCCGTGTCGCCAACATCCGGAACCGCGAGATACCCGACACCGCCGTCGAGAAGCCGCGCAACCGGGAGGCCGGCCAAAGGCATTTCGCGGACGAGCGCGGTCTCCGTCGCTTCGGTTCCCGACTTGAAGATCGCGATCTTGACCGGTGTGCCGGGGTCGCCGGCGAGAAGACGTTCGCCCTTGACCACGGTGAGACTGTGGGTGTGCTTCCCGTCGATGAACTTGATGAAGTCGCCCGCCTTGATCCCGGCCTTGCGTGCGGGGGACGCGGGCCGGGTCGCGACCACGGTCAGGAAGCCGAAGCGACGCCCGAGGACGATGCCGGTGTCGGCGACGCCGCGTTTTCCGGACTGAAGCTCCTTGAACTCCGTGGCGTCGAGGTAGCCGCTGTCGCCGTCGAGGGCTTCGAGCAGCCCGGCCTCCGCCGCCTCGAGGGTGCGGTCCATGTTCACGGGATCGACGTAGGTCTCCCGGATCATCGAGACCACTTCATGAAAGATCGAGAGCTGGGTGTAGCCGGTGTCGCCGAGCGCCTTGCGCATCAGGGGCCCGGAGGCAAGGTACAAGACGAAGGCGGTGGACGCGAGCGAAAGTGCGAAGCGACTTCGGGAAGTCATGACCGACGATTATAGGGACCTTGACCCGTTCAGGGCCTCTTGAGCCAGTCCATGGGGTCTTCAGGTTTGCCCTGAACCCTCACCTCGAAGTGAAGGCCGCTCCCCGTCACCCGGGTGTTGGGCAACAGGCCGAGAAGGGCGCCTTCCGCCACTTCGTCGCCCTGGGCCACCCGGAGTTCGCCCAGCCGGCCGTACAGGGTGTGCTCGCGCGAACCGTGGTCGATGATGACCAGCATGCCGTAGCCCACGAACTGATCCGCGTAGACAACGCGGCCGGCGTGCACGGCGTGGACCTCGATCTCCGGAAACGCGTCGATTTCTATCCCCTGCTGAATCGTGCGGGTTCCAAACTTCGGGTCGCGTTCGACGCCGAACCTCCGGACGAGCGTTCCGCCCACCGGCCAGGGAATCTCCCCTTTCCGGACCCGAAGGGGAACGGGGTTTGAAACCGGAGGAAGTGGAGGAAGGGGTTTTTCGGTTTCGCCCGAAGGAGGTATGTCTCCGTTTTCCCCGAGCAGTCGAAGCAGTTCCGCTTCCCTTTTCTGATACTCACCGGCCAGACGCTCCTGAAGTTCGCGCTCGCGACCGATCTCCTCGAGCCTTGTTTCCTTGTTGGACTTGCGGGCCGAGAGGGCGCCCCGGGCGTCCGCGAGGCGACGGCGGGTCTCGAGGTTCTGCGCCGTGCGCCGCTTGAGCTGCTCTTCGAGCTCGCTCAATCGCGAAAGGCTCTCCTTGAAAGCCCGGATCTGGTCGCCATCGGCGCTCGCGATCCGGGAAACGTAGCGATAGCCCCGGAGGATGTCACCGGGATCGTCGAGGGAAAACAGGAGGCGGGCGTAGGAAAGTTCCCCCAGCTTGCTGAGCGAGGCGAGGCTCTTGAGGACGCGCGGCCGGGTGGCGTCGATCTTGTCCTTCGTCGACTTGACATCCCGGATGGTGGCGTCGAGCCGCCGCGTCGTCTCTTTGAACTCGAGTTCGGCCTCATCGAACTGGTGAGCGGCAAGACGCAGGTCGAGGTCGATGGTGTCGAGATCCTTGAGCGTCGACTCGGCCTGCCGGTGCAGCTTCTGGATCTCGCGCTCGACCGCCTCACGTTTGGCGCGGACCCGCGCCAGCCGCGCCACATCCGACTCCGAGGGACCGGCATCGCTCTCGAGCGGGGTGGGCGTGGCAACGGGCGGCGCGGGCCTCGGGGTCGCGGCGGCTTTGGCGGCGCGCGTTCGGGCCGGCTTCGGCCGGGGCTTCTTCTTGGGTACGACTTTCTGTTTGCGGGGCGGGTCGGCGGCGAACGCCTCCACGGTCAGGGATGGCCCCGCCCAGACCGCGATCGCTGTAACCACCAGCAGCGTCGCGACCCTGCTCCGCATCAGCGCAGCGGCTTCCCGTCGTAGGTGTTTGGAATGGGAACCCCGAGGATCTCGAGGATCGTGGGGGCAAGGTCCATGATGTGAGGAGCCTCATTCGCGACCTTGCGCGACGAGAAGAAGACACCGCCGCTGATCTCCGTGGCGGTGGCGCAATGATCGCCGCTCCACTTGCGGTTGTTGTTCTCGACGAACGTCCGCTGCACGCCACCCATGGTGTCCTGCCAGCCCACGCGGTAACCGTCGTTGAAGCCCACCTGGAGGTCGGGAGCATTGCGGAGGTATTCGCCCTTGTAGATCTCGTCCCGCTTGTAGACCGCACGGAAGATCTGCGCTTTGTCGTCGGGATCGACCTCCTTCACGAGCGCCTCGGCGATCTCCTTCTGCAAGGCGTCGTACTCGGCCCCGGGCGAGACGATCCCGCGGCCCTCCCGCCCCTTGAGGTTGAAGTAGATCTGGCCGAGGCCCACCGCGTAGGCCCGGGTGCGCGACCAGTCGACCCCCTCCCAGAACTGGCCGCGGCCGAAGAGGTCGTCAAGGCCCTTCTTGGGGCTCTCCTGGCCGTCGAAGACCATGTAGCCGTTCTGGACGAGCCAGGTGTTCAGGTTCACACCGCGGCGGAAGGTGTGGAAGCCGTGGTCGGACATCACGATGAACGTGGTGTTCTTCGGCAGCTTCTCCTGGAGTTTTCCGACCAGGGCGTCGGCCTTCCGGTAGACCTTCTCGATCGCGTCGCCGTAACGGGCCGCGAGATCCTTGTCGTACATCGGGTGCTTGGGGTCGATCAGCCGAAAGAACATGTGGGAGACGCGGTCGGTGGTTTCAATCGCGGCAACGAACAGATCCCAGTCGTCGCGTTTCAGGTTCTCGAAGATGATCTTTTCGCGATCCTCGAAGGCCTTGTCGGCGTCGTAGAGGAACGAGGCCTCGTCGGTGCGGAGTTCCTGGAGCGACTTGTCCATCGACTCCGCCCACCCGATGGTCCGGTAGACCCCGATCTTCTTCGCGAGTTCGGGGGCGAAAGAATCCGGTTTGCTGATCGGGAACGCCGGATCGCGGGGATCGAAGTTGGCGGGATGAGCGTAGATCTGAAGTTCGCTGTCGGCCCGCTGGACGAAGAACTGCGTCATCGCCTTGAGTTTGATGAAGGCATTCACACGGAAGGTCATGGGCACCCAGTCGCTCCACTCGCCCTGCTTGAGGGAGAGCTTCGTGCCCTGTACGTCCATGTCGACCTTGCCCGAGTTCTCGGTCCAGTTGATGGAAATCGGGACGTTGATGTCCTTGATGTCCTTGAGGGCGGTGAGCCGCGCCTGGTCCTTCTCGGAAAGGGGACCCGCTTTCTGCTTCGCGCGAAGTGCGGCTTCCTCCTGCTTCAGGATGGGGCTTTCCGGTCCGCGCAGGAAAGTCTTCGAAACCCCGCCGTCGAAGAGCAGCCGCTTCAGATAGCCGCCGAACTCCGGGCTGCCCTCTTCGAAGGACGACATATCGGTGGACCAGTAGTAGAACGTGCCGACGGTGCCGCGGATGTCGGGGAGGGGAAGGCCGGCGAGAAGTTCGCCGTGTTCGATTTCCTCGGGCGGAAACGTGACCGGCACGGTGAGGACGATGCTCTTGACCCCGTCCCTTCCCGCGTCGACCCAGAAAGAGGTGCCGCCGCGCGTCGAGGTGAGCGTCGGCCGTTTGGTGGGGATCATGCCCCAGAGGAATTGCGGCGGCTCCCGCTTCACCATGGCGAGATCGGGCATGTAGGTGTCGAAGTCGCGGACCAGGAAGTCGTAGATGTTGTGTTTGCCGGGGTTCACTCCGGTGGCGAAGGACGCCCACGCGACCGGAGATTCGGAGGGCTGCGTCGTCCCGAGCGTCCGGTACGTGCCGGAGTTCGCGAGCTTCTGGAGGTTCGGGAGTTTCCCCTCCGCCATGAACTTGCTGGTGAGAGTGGGATCCATGCCATCGAAACCCATCACGAAGACGCGCTCCGTGGAACGACGAGCCGGCTTCGTGGTCTTGGGCGATGAACAGGCGACCGAAAGGGCGACGACGACGCCCAATGCCACCGCCGCGGACAGGGGGCCCTTATTTCGGAAAGAACTCATAGCCCCCAAGTCTAAGGGGGCGGCGCGGTCAGACTTCCTTGAGCGCGGTCGCGAGGTCCGACAGGCCCTTCTTGCCGTCCGCGTAGAACATGAGCGTGTTCGGCAGGGCAAAGAGGGGGTTGGGGATACCGGCGAAGCCGGGCGACAGACTGCGCTTGAGCACGATCACGGTACGCGCCTGATCGACGTCGAGGATCGGCATGCCCGCGATGGGATTGCCCTTCGGCTCGCGCGCGATCGGGTTCACGATGTCGTT
>CAYNHK010000293.1:0-5023 GCA_964396875.1 uncultured Acidobacteriota bacterium
TGCGGCTTTTCGACAAGGCCGGCCACCGCGTCCGCGTGGTGATGACCCGGACCGCGACCGAGTTCGTCGGACCGCTTACGTTCGAGACCCTCTCGAAAGCCCCGGTCCTCACCGACGCCCAGCCTCTTGGCGAAAACGGTTCGATCCTCCACATCGACTACGCGGATCAGGCCGACGTGTTCGTGGTGGCGCCTTGCACCGCGAACGTGATCGCCAAGCTCGCGCAGGGCATCGCGGACGATGCGCTCTCGACCACCGCCCTCGCTTTCACCGGTCCGGTTCTGATCGCCCCCGCGATGAACGTGAACATGTGGAACAGCGAGTCGGTGCGCGCCAACCTCGATGTGCTCCGCAAACGGGGGATTCATGTGGTCGAGCCCTCGAGCGGCGACCTCGCCTGCGGCTGGGTGGGTGAAGGACGTCTCGCCGAGCCGCCTGAAATCGTCGAAGCCGTCCTGCGCGTCCTCGACGCTCACAAAGACCTCGCGCGGCTGCGTATCGTGATCAGCGCCGGTCCGACCCAGGAGAAGATCGATCCCGTTCGCTACATCTCGAACCGGTCGTCGGGGAAGATGGGTTATGCGGTGGCCGAGGCGGCGTGTTCGCGCGGAGCCTCCGTGACCCTGGTCTCGGGCCCGGTTGCTCTGGAGGCGCCCGAGGGCGTGCGTCTCATCCGCGTCGAGTCGGCGAGTGAGATGAAGGCGGCCATGGACGAGGCGGCCGCCGAGTCCGATGTGATCATCATGGCCGCCGCGGTGGCGGACTATCGCGCCTCGGCTCCGGTCGATCGAAAGATCAAGAAGGATTCCGAGGAGGTCCAGATAGCGCTCGTCCGGAACGACGACATCCTCGCCGGCCTTGGAAAGACGAAGCGCGCCGGCCAGGTCCTCGTGGGTTTCGCGGCGGAGACGAACGACGTGATCGCGTACGCCTCGGAGAAGCTCAAGCGGAAGAACGCCGACCTGTTCGTCGCGAACGACGTGTCGCGCGCGGACATCGGTTTCTCCGCCGACGAGAACGAAGTTCACCTCCTTTACGCGGACGGACGCTCGGTGAAGGTCGACAAGGCGCCCAAGAAGCGGATAGCCAACGCGATCCTCGACGCGGTGAAGGAACTCACCACAGCGAAGTCCTGACGCGGCGCGGCGGACCTCGCTGCTAGACTTGTTCTCCCATGTCGATCAACCGCAAGCTGATTCGTCCCGAACTGTCGGCGGCCCGTCAGGCGGTGTCCGCGAGCCGCAAGAAAGCTCCGCCCGTCGAGACCGCCGCCGAGGCCTTCTACTTCGTCAAGCAGATGGCCGGGAAGACCCCGATGGTCGTGGTGACCATGGACGGGGAGCGGCTGGAAGGCGTGATCGAGTGGTATGACGAAGGCGCCATCAAACTGCACCGGCGCGGAGCCCCGAACCTGCTCCTGATGAAACACGCCATCAAGTACATGCACAAAGAGGGCGACATGGGGACGCTCGACGACCCCGAAGCGTAGATCAGAATCACCGAACTTCCTCGCTCGAAAATGTTTCCCTGGATCGCCGGCCTCGCCGGACTGCTGATGCCTGGCGCCGGACATGCGCTCGCCCGAAGCCGCGGCCGTGCCGCCATCTACTTCATCTGCACGCTGGGTCTGTTCGCCTTCGGCGTGCTTTACGGAGCGCGTCTCCAGTTCCACATCGGCTTCGACGATCCGCTCGCCGTGGTGCGCAGCACCGCCCAACTCGTGGTGGGCGCGCCGTATTTTCTCGCCCGCTTTCTCGGCCTCGGCCAGGACGCCATGCTCATCACCCGGAACACCTTTGAGTACGGGAGCACCTTCACGGAAGTGGCGGGCCTCCTGAACGTCCTGGTGGCCCTGGACGCGTTCGACCTCGCCGCAGGCAGGAAGAAGTAGCCGCGATGGCGCTCCTCGAATCTCACCTCGTGGCCCTTCTGGTCTTCTCCGGCTTTACGTCGGTGGCCATGGGCACCATGTCCGAAAACACGCCGCGCGAACGGGCCATCGCCTCGGCCAAGATGTTCGCCGCCTTTGTCGGCTCCACGATCATCGGCGCGTGGATCATGCACTTCGTCCGGTAGTTCGGCTGCCAAGGCGATGACCGGGCTTCGAATCGCGGTTGTGCCCGGCGACGGCATCGGCGTCGAGGTGATCCGCGAGGCGTGCGCGGCTCTGGACGCGGTGGCCGCGGCCTCGGGCCGGAAGATCGCGCTCACACCCTTCGACTGGAGCGCCGATACGTACCTCAAGACCGGCGTGTCCATGCCGAAAGACGGCCTCTCGATGCTGGCTGAGAACTTCGACGGCATCCTCCTCGGCGCGATGGGCGACCCGCGGGTTCCCGACAACCGCCACGCCGTGGACATCCTGCTCGGCATGCGCTTCGGGCTCGATCTGTACGTGAACCATCGGCCGGTGAAACTCCTCGACGCGCGGCTGTGTCCGCTCAAGGGCGCCGTGCCCGGGGATGTCGACTTCGTGGTCTTCCGGGAGAACACCGAAGGCCTCTACGTGATGATGGGCGGCAACTTCAAGAAGGGCACTCCGGACGAGGTGGCCACCGACATCGACCTCAACACCCGCAAGGGCGTCGAGAGGATCATCCGCCATGCCTTCGAGTTCGCCCGCGCGACCGGCCGCAAGAAGGTGGTGATGTCGGACAAGTCGAACGTTCTGATCCACGCCCACGATCTCTGGCAGCGGACTTTCAAGGAAGTGAAGGCCGGGTTCCCTGAGATCGCGGCGTCGCATATGTACGTCGACAACCTCTCCTTGCAACTCGTGCGGGATCCGAAGCAGTTCGATGTGATCGTGACGTCGAACATGTTCGGCGACATCGTGACCGACATCGCGGCCGGGCTTCAAGGCGGCCTTGGCATGGCGGCGTCGGGGAACATCCACCCCGGAAAGATCTCGCTCTTCGAACCCGTGCACGGCTCATCGCCGCCGATCGCCGGGAAGAACATCGCGAACCCCATTGGCGCGATCTCCACGGCCGCCCTGATGCTCGACCACCTCGGCTGGAAGGAAGAGGCGGCAAAGATCGACGCGGCGGTGGCGGACGCGGTGCGAGCCTCGGAGACCACGGTCGATGTGGGCGGTTCGCTGGGAACCCGAGAAGCCGCCGCAGCGATCCTTAGACGCCTGCAGTAGAGGGCGGATAGTTGGGGGACGGGGTTGCTTCGTCGGTCGCTTCTCGCTGGCCTCCTCGCAATGACGCGAGGCCCAAAGGGCCGTGTAGCGGGGCGGGTTGGCGACCCGCACTTCGCGCGAACAACCTCCCAACTACCAGGGCGTTGGGCCTGTCGTCATTGCGAGGAGGCAGTCGAGAAGCGACCGACGAAGCCCCAACTATCGCCCCGTGATCGTGAGCGTACAAGTCGTTCGACGGTTCGTGAACGTCGCCGCCGATCGACCTTCGTGCGCGTCAGACCCCGAACCGGTCGCTGAGCCGAGGCTGAACGCGGTCCGGTCGAAGCGACCCCGCGACATCCGTGCCTGGTGGCTGAGCACATCGGATGGCGCTCAGTCGAAGCCACCGATCGAACTGCGCGCTCCGACGCGCAGATGAACGTACACGCCTCACGATGGGTCGTAAACGTCGCCGCCGATCGACCATCGTCCGCGTGGGCATCCCGATGTCGAGGGTCGTGCGCGTAAACCGCCGCCTCGAGGTCCTTTCCCCCCAACGGCCGACTCCAGACCTTCGACGGTGAAATGGTCCCCTCCGCGAGGACTGAAGTAAAGGGTGCTCCGCTTCGCTTCGCACTTTTCCTTCGGAAAAGCAACGCCCTTGACTTCAGCCCTCGCTCCGGCGCTTCGAGACGCATCGAAGGCCAATCCCGGCCTTCAACTCGAAAGGACCCACGCCGATGCTCTCCACTCCTACTCCTTCCCTCCATCGCTTTGACGCGTACCGCCTCGCCGTCGAGTTCCGGCGCATCGTCGTGCGATGGCTCCCGCTCCGTCGGTCCGAACTCTCCGATCAACTCGATCGCGCTTCCATTTCCGTGCCGCTAAACGTAGCCGAGGGAGCTGGACGCTCGACACCGCGCGAACGCGCCCGCCACTACACCATCGCCCGCGGTTCGGCCGTTGAGTGTCTCGCGTGCCTCGACCTCCTCGAACTCGAAGTCTCCGCTCCGGACACGTGCGAGGCCCGGACGATCATCCTCCGTCTCCTCAATGTCCTCACGGCCGTCATTCGTCGCCCGATTTGACGTGCTCACTCATGGAGGCGCCGGGCGTAGAGTTCCCACGAGAGGTTCCGCCATGACCCATACCGAGCGACCCATCGACTGGGAAAAAGTCGAGGAGATGACCCTCGCTCTGCTCCAACTCACGAGCTTCGAGGAGTTCGGCGGCGTCCGGGCCTGGAAGGGGCATTCCTTCGAGGTGATGGACCGCCTTCACAATCGTGGCTGGATTGCGAACCCGAAGGGGAAGGCCAAGTCCGTGGCCCTGACCGAGGAAGGCGAACGCAAGTCGCGCGAGCTCTTCGAGCGGCACTTCGTCGGCCCGCCCGTTCTTTAAAGAAGCGGCGGCGCGAAGCCCGCGTGTAGCATCCCCGGATGGCCGAAAAGACTGTCCGCCTGACTCCAGGCAAGCGCGTCCTCTTCCTCACCAAAGACCCTGAAACCGTCCGAAAACAGCTCCGCGGCGAGTTGAACCTTCAGATGAAGGACCTCAGGGTCGAGGATCTGATGGATGACATCAACACCGATGCCATGGCGCCCGCCTGGGCCTGCTTCGACTATCGCCCCGATGCCCAGGCCCGCAGCGCCTATGCCGGGATCACACTGAACGGTGAGCGTCTTTTCTGGGACGGCGCGCTTGTGGACGGGAACTTCGAGGTCATCGTGTCCGGCAAGCGCAAGGGCGTCGGTTCCTCGCGCGAGCAGGCGGTGCAGGCCGAGAAATACGCGGGTATTCGAATCGCCATCGCGGATGGCTTCGCGCCGATCCACGCGCGCAACAACATCAACTCCGGCGTCCTGATGGCGGGCCACGATGTGCTGCTTCGGCTGC
>CAYNHK010000294.1:0-4929 GCA_964396875.1 uncultured Acidobacteriota bacterium
CGAAGAACATCACGAATCGGCCGGGCTACGACAACCAGCCGAAGTTCGAGACCGATGGCCGCGGCATCGTGTTCACACGGGGCGACGCGGGTTCGCGGACAGACATCTATCGCTATGACCTCGCCACGGGGAAACTGGGGCCGGTCAAGGAGACCGCAGAGAGCGAATACTCCGCGACACCCATGCCGGACGGCCGCGGGTACGGCGTCATCCGGGTCGAACTCGACGGCGTGCAGCGGTTGTGGCGTCTCGATCCCGCGAAGGGCAAGGCCGATGACCTTCTGATCGCGACCACGCGGCCGATCGGGTACTTCGCTTTCCCCGAACCCCACGTCGTGGCCTCCTTCGTTCTCGGAACACCTCCCACGCTGCAGCTCATCGACCTCGCCACCGAAGAGTCCAAGCTGATCGTTTCGAATGTCGGGCGCTCGATCCACAAGATCCCGGGCCGGCCGGCCGCGAGCTTCCTCCACAAAATCAGCGCGGACGAGTGGATGATCAAGGAGGTGGATGCCAAAGGCGCGGTGAAGGACATCGTGCGCGCGCCAAAGGGCCGGGAGGACTACGCGTGGCTCGCGGATGGAACGCTCGTGATCTCCGCGGGGACGAAGGTCCTCGCCCTCAAGCCGGGCGTCGATGGCGACTGGCGCGAGATCGCGGACTTCGCTGCGCTGGGCCTCAAGGATCTGACTCGTCTCGCGGTGAGTCCGCGGGGCGACCAGATCGCGATCGTCGCCTCGCCGAAGTAGGCTTACGTCTCTCGTCGCACGAAATCGCCGTCGGGAACGGCCAGTCAAGGAATCAAACAGAGCCTATGTGGGCGGTCGGTCGTCTTTCACTTCTATCAAGCGGACTCGAGGCCACTAGGCGAGCCCGGACTCCGCCCGTCACGCCCCTGGAGGTCGCGAGCGTGGCCGCGGTCCCAAAGGAGGCGGCCGAGGTTCCGAGTCCGGTCCCGGTCCCGATTCCGGAGGCGATTCCCGAACCCATCAGAATGCCGACCAACGACACCGTTCCTATTGCCCCTCTGCCGCCTCGACCGCAGCGGCTCGAGACCGTTCCGTTCCCAGCCCCAGCTGAGTCGGCGACGAAGCCAACCCCGGTCGTAAAACCCGCCCCGGCGATGACGCCCGCGCCCAACCGGCACGTGGACCCGGTTTCACCGGAGCCCGCGAAGACGCCCGTGGCCTTGGTTGCACCGTTAGCCGATCCGGCTCCCGTTCCTGCTCCCGCTCCCGTTGCGGTTGAGCTTGCCGTTGCGACTGCCGTTCCGGTGCCGGCGCCCGTCCCCGTCCCCGTTCCCGTTCCCGTTCCGGTCGCCCCCGCCGCGCCGGTTGAAACCCCGAGCTTGCTGCGCCGGATCGTCACCCGCGTCACACGTTTCTTCCGCTCGCTGTTCGGCTGATCCACGGAGCGTCGGCGAGGTATCGTCGAAGCCTCTCTCACGGAGGACTCGATGCGCCCAACTCGCTGGCTCGGACTCGCTCTCACCCTGACGTTCGCTCTTCGGCTTTCCGCCCCAACCGTCGAGGCACTTCAGCCCGCCCCTCTCTCCTGCGACCTACTCTTCGCGGGAGGGCGCGTTGTCGACGGCACGGGAGCGCCTTGGTTTCGAGCCGACGTCTGCGTAGTCGGCGACCGGATCGCCGCCGTGGGATCCTTCGCGAACGCCGCGGCGAAGCGAAGAATCGACGCCTCGCGCCTGGTGATCACTCCCGGTTTCATCGACATGATGGGCCAGTCGGAGTACAGGCTCCTCGTGGACGGGCGGGCCGCGAGCAAGATCACCCAGGGCATCACCACGGAAATCACGGGCGAGGGCGGGTCGATCGCGCCCGTGAACGCGCGGATGCTCGCAGCGGGGAAAGCCACGTACGACCACTACGGCTACACCCCGAATTTCACCACGCTCGCCGGCTACTTCACTGAGCTCGAAAAGCGCGGCAGCGCCGTCAACGTGGGCACCTTCGTAGGCGCGGGCGGCGTGCGAAGCCTCGTGATCGGCGAGGGCAATCGGCCTCCCACTCCGGCTGAACTGGACGCGATGAAGAAGGCGGTGGCTCAGGCCATGGAGGAGGGCGCTCTGGGACTCTCGACTTCACTCATCTACGTGCCCGACCAGTTCGCCTCGACCGACGAGATCATCGCCCTCGCCCGGGTTGCCGCGAGCTACGGCGGGAGCTACATCACACATCAGCGCGATGAGGGCGACGACAACGGCGGCGGCCTCGACGCGAGCATGGACGAGGTCTTTCGCATCGCCCGCGAAGCCGCGATCCCCGCCGAGATCTACCACATCAAAGCCTCGGGCAAGCGGAACTGGGGGCGGATGAAGGGCATGCTGAAGCGGATCGAAGACGCCCGCGCCTCGGGACTCGACATCACCGCCGATCAGTACCCCTGGGCCGCGAGTTCGAACAGTCTCGATGCCAGCCTGCCGGTGTGGGTCCGCGAAGGCGGATCGGACAAGATGGTCGCGCGGCTGAGCGACCCGGGCCAACGGGCGAAGGCCCGCGCCGATTTCCTGAAACTTCCCGACAGTGCCGACTGGCCGGCCGGCGCATCCCGAATCCTCGTCACAAGTGTGATGAACACGAGCCTCAAGCTGTACGAAGGCCAGACCATCGAGCAGATCGCGGCCGCGCAGAAGAAGGATCCGCTCGACACGCTCCTCGACCTCGTGGTCGCTGATAAGGGGAACACCGGGCGGGTGTCGTTCTCGATGAGCGAGGAGGATGTCCGCGAGGCCCTGCGTCATCCCCTCGTGTCCTTCTGCACCGATTCGGGAGCGAGTGCGGAAGACGGCATCTTTTCGAAGCAGAAATCGCATCCCAGAGCCTGGGGATCGGCGGCGCGCATCCTCGGCCACTACGTTCGCGAGGAGAAACTCCTGAGCCTCGAAGAGGCGATACGCAAGATGACCTCTCTCCCCGCGGCTCGGATGAGGCTCACGGATCGCGGCATCCTGCGCGCGGGGATGGCCGCGGACCTTGTGGCCCTTGACCCGGAAACCGTGGCGTCCCGGGCCACGTACGGGGATCCGCTCCACTACAGCGCAGGTATTCCCTATGTAGCGGTCAATGGACAACTGGTCGTGGACGGCGGCGCCATCACCACCGCGCGGCCGGGGCGGGCCCTCAAGGGACCCGGGTACAAGAAGTAGCTATTTCGCGCGTTCGAGGAAACGGCCGTCGCGTGTGTCGACCCGGATCTTCTCGCCGGTCTCGATGTACGACGGCACCATCACCTGGGCGCCGGTCTCCGTGATCGCGGGTTTGAGCTGAGCCTGGGCGGTGGCGCCCTTGATCGCGGGAGCGGTGTCCTTGACCTCGAGGTCCACCGCGATCGGAAGAATGAGCGCGATCACGCGGTCCTGAAAAAGCGTCGTCCGGACTTCGAGGTTCTCGAGCATGAAGCCCGCGGAGTCTCCGACCCGGTCGGCGTCGAGCGTGAACTGCTCGTACGAGGCGAGGTCCATGAAGACAAAGTCGTCGCCCTGTTTGTAGAGGAACTGGGCGTTGCGGTAGTCGACCTCGGCGCCCTTCTCCATGTCGCCGCCCCGCCAGGTCTTCGCCTGGCTCTGGCCGGTGCGCAGATTCTTGATCTTGGTCTTGATCAGCATCGACGCGCCCCGGGCCGATGGAGTCTGGCTCTGCACCTCGCCCACCTGCCAGGGATCCCCGTCGATTTCGAGGATGTCGCCGCGTTTGAGTTCCGATACGTTGACTGGCATAGCCGGCAAGGTTATTCGCTGCCCCGCCTCCGGCACAAGGCGGGAGGTTCCCCATTGGCCGAAAAGCCGCGGCCCGCTACACTGCCCGCACTCGCGGCATGCCCAAGGTCCTTGTCCTGTTCGCCCACCCCCGGCTGGAAAAATCCCGGAGCAATCGCGTCCTGCTGCGTCACTTCCCGCGGTCACCGGACATCACCTTCCGCGATCTCTACGAGCTGTACCCGGATTTCAACGTGGACATCGCCGCGGAGCAGTCGATGCTCGTCGCCCACGATGTCATCGTCTTCCACCATCCGATGTACTGGTATTCGGCGCCGCCGCTCGTGAAGCAGTGGATCGATCTCGTCCTCGCCTTCGGCTGGGCGTACGGCCCGGGCGGCGTCGCGATAAAGGGCAAGGCCGCGTTCCATGTCGTCACCACCGGCGGCCCGGAAGCCGCCTATCAGCTCGATGGTTTCCACGGGTCCACTCTCGGCGAGTTCCTGAGGCCGCTCCAGCGCACCATGACGCTTTGCGGCATGACCTGGCTGCCCCCTTTCGCGGTTCACGGAACGCACCGGAAGACCGACGCTGAACTCGAGGCCGCGGGTTCGCAGTACGCCCGGCTGCTCGAAGGCCTGGCGAGCGGCGACCTTCGGCCAGAGGGCCTCCAGTCGCTGGCCCTCCTCAACGACGCGGTCCCGGTCCAGTAAGCCGATGGGCGATCTTCTGCTGCAGGCCATGGTCTACCTCGCCGCCGCGGTGGTCTGCGTTCCCATCGCCAAGAAGGTGGGCATGGGCTCCGTCCTCGGCTACCTCACCGCGGGCATCGTGATCGGTCCTTTCCTTCTCGGTTTCATCGGCGAAGAAGGCAAGGACATCATGCACTTCGCGGAGTTCGGCGTGGTGATGATGCTCTTTCTCGTCGGCCTCGAACTCGAGCCGGAAGCGTTCTGGCGGATGCGGCACCGGGTCCTCGGCGTGGGGACGCAGCAACTCGTAGCCACGGCACTCCTCTGTGCTGCCGTGGGGTTGGCTCTGGGCCTCGCGCCATCGACCTCTATCGCGATCGGGCTCGCCCTCGCGATGTCGTCCACCGCGATCGCCCTCCAGTCGCTCAAGGAAAAGGGACTCATGGGAACCGCGGCCGGGCAGCAGTCCTTCGCGGTTCTGCTCTTTCAGGACATCGCGGTGATTCCCATCCTCGCCCTGCTGCC
>CAYNHK010000295.1:0-4907 GCA_964396875.1 uncultured Acidobacteriota bacterium
CCGCGACCGCGTGGTACCACAAGCAGCTCCCTGCCGATCTCCAGAGCAAGCCCCTTCGTGAGGTGCTCGCGGAAGCCGAGAAGTTCACGATGAACGAGTACCTTCTCGCCCTGGCCAAAGGCGATCAGCTCACTGCCGCCGAGCGTGACAGTGTCGCCGCCCGGTTCGCGCGCTACTCCGGTCTCAGCAAGGAGTACGTCCTCCAGGCGAACCTCCGCGTCGACTTCGCCCGCCACTGGAAGGAACTCCTCCGCGACCAGCGTTACACCGTGGGCCGACTCGACACCCGCTACATCGGCATCGACAAGGACGCGGCGGGCGAGCGCCCCGAGTATTCGCCTGAGTTGACGGACTGGAACGGGCCCTTCGGCGCGGCGATCAACAAGTACCTGCGCTCGGAGCTGAAGTACAACCCCGATATCCCCTACAACGTCTGGGGCAACGTGCGCCCCTGGCAGCAGGACGACACCACGAGCGTCGCCGAAATGCTGCGCAGCGCGATGCGCGACAACCCTTACCTGAAGGTGCTCGTCACCGGCGGCTACTACGACGCGGCGTGCGACTACTTCAACGCCATCTACACCATGAATCACCTCCAGCCCGGCGGTGAGTTCAAGGACCGTTACCGCTTCGCCTGGTACGAGTCGGGCCACATGATGTATCTCCGCAAGCCCGACCTCAAGGCTTCAAACGATGATCTCCGCACCTTCATCAAGTGGTCGCTCGAGGACATCAAGGACTACCCGCGCAAGGCGAAGCCGCGGCAGTAGGGTCTGCGCGACGTCGCGGTCGCAAACGGACCGTTCGCGCCAGGCCCCGGCTTTCGCCGGGGTGACGTGGGTGACCAATTACCTTTGGTAGTGTGGCGTGCACCATGCTTCCGACTCTCGCCCTGGCCGCGGCACTCGCGGCCTCCGTTTCCCCGCTTGTCCGCGGAAGCGTGGCGTTTACCCTCAAGGATCGCGAACTGATCCCCGAGAGCGTCGCCTACGACCCGAAGGATGGCGCGTACTACGTGGGGAGCATGTACAAGCGGAAGATCGTGAAGGTTGCGGCCGATGGCCGGCAGTCGGACTTCGTGGCCCAGGCCGCCGACGGATTGTGGGGAGTCCTGGGCATGAAAGTGGACGTGGAGCGGCGCGAGCTTTGGGCGAACGCGTGCAATCTCCGCGAACGCCAGCCGCCGATGGTTCCCGACGACGAGACGACCCGGGGCCAGGGCGGCGTCTTCCGCTACAACCTCGACACCGGCAAACTGATCGCGAAATACACCGTGGGCTGGCAGATGGCGCCACGATGCTTCAACGATCTCGTCTTCACGCCCGACGGCTCCGTGTACTTCTCCTCCGGCCCGGACGGGATCTATCGCCTGAGACCGGGCGAGAGCCGCGTAGAGCTGTTCGTCGAGTTCCCATCGTTCATCAACGGAATAGCTGCCTCTGACGACGGCGCGCGGCTCTTCCTTGGGGACTATCGCGGCGTGCAGGTCATGGAGGTCTCAACCCGGCTCGCCCGCCCGCTCAGCGTGCCCGATGGCGAGAGTCTCGCCGGTATCGACGGCCTGTATGTCCGCGGGCGAACACTCGTCGCCATCCAGAATGGCCGAAGGAACCAGCCGGAGCGCTTGCTGCAGGCCGAACTTTCGCCCTCGCTCGACCTGGTGACCTGCTTCACGGTTCTCGAGCGCAACCGGCCGGACTACGACATCCCAACCACCGGCGTTCTCGTCGGAAACGAGATCTTCTATGTAGGGTCGAGCCAGCTCGGTCGATTCAACGAAGACAAAACCATCTTCCCGCCCGACAAGCTGACCGAGAGCGTCGTCGTGCGCACGCCCCTCCAGATTCCCTGCAAGTGATTCCTAAAGGGCCGGGTCGGCGGCCGGGTACAGCCGTTCGAACTCGGGGTCGCCGTGGAGGATGGAAAGATCGGGGTCGCGCCGCGCCCAATCGGGATCGGTGAATCCGGCCGCGTGGGCCTTGCGCAGGGTGTCGATGGCCTCGGACTTTCGGCCGAGGGTGCAGAAGACACAGGCCGCGTTGTACAGGACGGTGGCTTCGTTCGAGCGGAGGGACGTGGCGAGGGTCGCCTCCCGAACCGCTTCCTCGATGTGACCGCTCGCCGCATAGTGCCCGGCCAGCAGAACCCGCGCCCGAGCGTCTTCGGGCACGGTCTTGAGGTGGGCCTCGAGCGCCTGCGCATGGCGCTGCCGCATCTGCGCCTGCGCCTCGGTCTTCCCCAGGGCGCCGAGCGCGTTCGTGATGGGCACGTAGACGTTGTAGTCGGCGCCGCTTGACTCGATCGCCGCGTCCGCGATGGCCGCCACTTCCTGGTACCGTCCGGCCGCGAAGAGCGCCCGAAGCATCAGGTAGTAGGCGCCCTCCGTGTCCCGTTTCCGCTCCGTCGCCTCCTGAGCGACGTGAACCGCTTCGCTGTACTCGCCCTGGGTGTACAGGATCCACGCCTGAGCCACCTTGACCTCCGGGAGATGAGGACGCAGGGACACCGCCCGGCGCGATGCCTCGCGGGAGCGCTCGAGCCAGGTCTTCTTCCGCTCGTAGTTGTAGTGGTACTGCGCGCACACGTTCGCGGTGGCCGCGTAGGCCAGGGCAAATTCGGGATCCTGGCCCACCGCGTTCGCGAACATCTCGAGCGCGAACTCGAGATCCTGGCGCGTATGACGCCGCGCGTAGCTTCGGCCGCGGAGGTAGAGGTCGTAGGCCTGGAGGTTGTCCGTCGGCCGCGCCGCCAGGTCCTCACGCTCCTGGGGCGAGAGGGTGACCCGCAGGGCCTCCGCGATCTTGCGCGCGATCTCGTCTTGAACCTCGAAGACGTCCGCCATCTCGCGGTCGTACCGCTCCGACCAGACGGGGAAGTCGGTCTGGGCATTCATGAGTTGGGTGGTGATCCGCAGCCGCTGCCCCGAGCGGCGCAGACTGCCTCCAAGGACATAGGCCGCGTTCAAATCGCGGCCGACCTGGTGGGCGGTGACCGTCTTGTCCCGATAGGGCAGGATGGTGGCTCGTGAGAAGACGTTCAGGGTGCGGATCTTCGACAGTTCGGTGATGATGTCCTCGGTGATGCCGTCGCGGAAGTACTCGTCTTCCTTCATCCCCGAGAGGTTTTCGAAGTAGAGGACCGCGACCGACTTCTCGGTGACGGCGCGCCCGGAGGCACCACTCGGCCGCGATTCGTTCTGTTCCGCAGCGCGCCGGCCGCCCGAATCGAGATCGCGCTTCAGCCGCAAAAGCTCGGTCTTGAGGTCCATCGCGGTCTGGTAACGAAGGCTCCGGTCCTTCTCGAGCGCGCGCCCGAGAATGCGGTTCATCTCGGGAGGGAGCTGTGGATTGACCTGGGTCGCGGCCATCGGCTCCCGGTTGAGGATCGCGTCGAAGATCACCGCGGAGGTCTCGCCGGGGAAAGGCAGGAGGCCGGTGGCCACGCGATAGAGAACCGTGCCGAGGGAGAACAGATCGGTGCGGGCGTCCGTCATCTGCCCGCGGGCCTGCTCCGGGGACATGTACGACACCGTGCCCAGGGTCGTGCCCTCGCTGGTCAGGTCGCTCGGCCGGACCGCGGTCTGCGCTTCCGAGGCCTCATTGGCCCCTTGATGTCGCCGCTCGATCTTGGCCAGACCGAAGTCCAGAATCTTGGCCTGGCCCCGAGGGTTGATGAAGATGTTCGCGGGCTTGAGATCGCGGTGAACGATGCCCTTGGAATGCGCCGATTCGAGCGCGTCCGCGATCTGGATCCCCAGATCCAGCAGCGCGCCCACCTCGAATGGCCCGGCCTTCATTCGGTCGGTGAGGGTCGTGCCCTCGAGCAACTCCATCGCGATGAAGTGTTGTCCTTCGTGCTGATCGATCTCGTGCACCGTGCAGATGCCCGGATGGTTGAGGGCGGAGGCGGCGCGCGCCTCGCGTTGGAATCGCTCCAGGGCGGTCGCCTCTCGAGCCATCTCCTGCGGAAGGAACTTGAGGGCCACGTGACGCCCGAGGCGCGTGTCCTCCGCGTCGTACACGACGCCCATGCCGCCGCTGCCGAGCCTGGCCACGATCCGGTAATGGGAAACCGTCCGGCCGATCAAAGTGCTGTCTCCGGTCACACGGCATGCTAGCAGTGGGAACGACGTTCCGCGCCCCTGAAACCTCGCGCCTCGCTCAGTAGTGGTAGCGCGCCTGCAGGAAGTCGATCCGTCCCTGGCGCACCAGGTAAACGAGGCGGTGCTCCTGCGTGATCCTGCGCGACCAGGCGCCCTCGGCCTCGTACTTCAGGGGCTCGGGCTTCCCAATCCCGTCGAAGGGATCACGCAGGACGGCCTCCACCAGGTCGAGAATCTTGAGCGCTACCCGACGGTCGGTCGCAACCCAGTGGCGGAGGTCCTCCAGAAATTCCTTCTGGAACCGAGCCTCGAGCGTCGCCGCCACCGACTAGAGACCCGTCGCGGAACGCAGCCTCGGAAGGGTCATCCGGCTTCCCTGCCCCTTTCGGGCCCGTTTGAGAGCCGAGATCAGGCGTCGCGCGTTGGCCGGCGAACGCAGCAGGTGTGCGGTTTCCAGAATGCTGGACAACTCGTCCGCCGCGATCATCGCGACATCCGCCCCGTTCCGTCTCTTGATCAGGACGGTCACACCGTCCTCGGCGGCCCGGTCGAGGTACACCTTGAAGTTCTGCCGCGCCTCGCTGTAGCTCGCTTCAATCATCGTACAAGGATACTGTACAAGTCGCCTGATCGCTCAACGGAGCGGAACCACCGGCAGGTCAATAAAGCTGAGCGCGCCCTGCGTGTGGTAGATGGCCTGGGTCGCGGTGACGTAGTCGGACGGCTTCGCGAAGAAGATGTTCGGAACGAAGGTCTGCGGATTGCGGTCGTAGAGCGGGAACTGGCTCGACTGGATCTGGACCAT
>CAYNHK010000296.1:0-4894 GCA_964396875.1 uncultured Acidobacteriota bacterium
GCGAGTTCGATGATTTTCTCGGGATCGAAGTAATCCGGGTTCTTGGCGAAGGACGCGCCGGCCGAGTGCTCGATGCCCTGATCGACGGGGAGGATCGAGAGGTAGCCCGTGCCCCTGAGCCGCCCGGTGTCGAACATCTGCTGCAACGACCGCAGGACCGGAATGGGGCGATCCGACGCGTGGTGGTTGTGCGAGACCCAGTTGGGATCGGGCAGATGCAGCCGGTCCTTCGAGATGGTGGTGCACTTGTGGTCGAGGAGGCTCTTCGCGTCCTTGCCGAGCGCCTGTTCGATGGCTTGTAGATTGGTCATGAGGTCGGTCTCTTTCGACGGAAGTTTATCGGTAAGTCACTCCGGACTTGCACGGCCCGGCAGCTAGGGGACCCGTGTGTTCTGCCAGGCGACCTGGATGAGGCGATCCTTCCGCCGTTCGTAAACGTCCGTAAAGCGCGCCCGCGTGTCGAGGGTCCCGCTGGCATTGACGGCTTGAACCCGGATCATTCCGGTGATGATGACCACCGTTCCGAAGTGTCTCACTTGTCGTTCGATCACGTCGATCGCCTTGTACTTGAGCGCGCCCGTGCGGATCGCATCCACGAACTCGGTCTTCGACTGATAGGCGCCGGTGGAATGCTGGTAGGTCAGCGACTCATCGAGAGCAGTCTCGAGGTAGGCCGCGTCGCCCTTGATCATGGCGGTGAACCGCGCGTCCTGCGCGGCAAGGGCCGCGGCGTCGCCTTTCGCAGGAGCTTCTGCCTGCAGGCTGAGAACCAGAAGCAGGGTGAACATGATGGTCATAGACTCTCGTCCTCGATGAGCAGTTGGCGCAGGGCGGCCGCGGTCGCGATTTTCGCAGGTATCGGGGCGATTCTCGCCCTGCCTTCGGTGATTGCGGAGAATCCCGTTTCCCACGCGACCCTCGCCGCGGGAACCGACGACGCTTTCGCGGTGTCCGGAATGGAGCCCCGCGAGAATCTCGTGGGCGGAGGCGCCTTGCGGTGGACGAGACCCCGAGCCACGTTCAGGTTCGATTCCGTCGGCCCCGGGGCCCTCAACATCGATCTCGAGATCAAGGACCACCGCACCGAGGTAAATGTCGTCGCGAACGGCGCGAGGATCGGGTCGCTGCGGCCGGGCGAGCGTCGCCTTTCTTCCGCGATCCTGGTCTCGGGCCGCTCCCTCGACCTTGGCATCGAGACCGAGGGCTTCCAGGCTTCCGGTCGGGTGCTCGGAACCCAGTTCGTCTCCCTGTCCGTCTCCCCGGGGCCCTCGCGGAAACGCGGTTTCGTCACCGTGCCGCCGCGTCTGTGGCTCGCCCTTGGAGGCGTTCTCCTGGTGGCCTTCGTCTGCGCCGGCCTGTCGGGCCTGAGTTCCTGGACGATCCTGCTCCCGCCCGCAGCACTTCTGCTCATGGTGCTGCCCGCGGGACTGTGGCGATCCAACTGGCTTCTCGAGTCCGGCGGACTCGTGGCCGCAGGCACGGTGATTGCGGCCCTCGTGGCGACCCGGGCGATGGGAAGCGCCCTGTCCCGCAGCGCCCTTCAGGCTTGCCTGCTGACCGCGATCGTCGTCCACGGCATCCTGCCACCGTCTCCTCTCGTGATCCAGGGAGACGCGCAACTCCATGGGAACAAGCTGAAGGAGGTCGCGGGGGGAAATCGGTTTCCGACCACACGGACGGACCACAAACCGCCTTTCGAGATTCCCTATGGTTTCAGCTTCTACGGTCTTCTTTCTCCCCTGTCGTCGCCGGCCGAATCGAACGTGCCGGCAGTCCGCCATGGCTCCGCGGCCTTCTCCGCGCTCTCCGTCGTGGCCCTTGCCCTCTTCCTCGGGCGCACCTCCGCCGCCTTCGCCGCCGCCACGGTCCTTCTGTGGACCTTCGCGCCGGTAAATCTCCGGACCATGGGTTATGGAAATTTGTCGAACGTCTTTGCGCAGGCCACCTTCGTCTTATTCCTCGTGGCTGCGGGCGGGATGCCGAGGGGTCGTCTCAAGACTCTCGTTCTCACCCTGCTCGTGGCGGTTTCCGCGACCGCGCATCTGTCGTCGTTCATCGTTCTCGTGACCCTGCTTGTAGTGAGTTTTCTCTTCTCCTCCGACCGACGAAGCCCCGCCTTCCGGCCGCTCCTCGCGGGCGTGGCGATCGCGGGGGCCTACTTCGCCACCTTCGTTCCCTTGATCGCCTCGCAGTCCTCGAGGCTGCTGGCGGAGCGAGGGGGCAGTGGCGGAGTCTTCGATCCGTGGCGTCTCCCGAATCAGGTCGTCGCGAGTCTCGGGTGGCCGCTCTTGCTCGCCCTCGGTCTCTCGATCCTCGTCGCGAGCCCCCGGCTGACTCTGCCCCTCGCGAAAAGCCTGCTGGCGTCAGGAGTCCTTCTCGCGATCGCGGCCCTTGTTTCACCCGTGGAAGTCCGGTACCTCCTGGCTCTCGTTCCCCTTCTCGCGATCCTCGCCGCCGCGGTCTTCGATTCCGACGAAGGGCCGTCGTTTCCGCGACAGACACTGAGCGCCATCTTGGATCTGCCCGGGCTTCGTGTCCTCGGCTCGCCGATGGTCCGGTTCCCGATCGCCCTTGTCCTCCTTCTCGCCGCGACATGGAGCGGCGTCCTCGTCCTGATGGAGTTTGTGCCCCTCTCGGCCATCTGACCTCGGCTGCTACACTCAACCTTTCCAATAACTTATGGAGTACATCTGCAAGGTCGGCACGCCCGCGGGCGAGATCGTCGAGCGCCGGTTTGACGCTCCCAGCGACGATGCGCTCAAGGCCGATCTTGCGCGGCAGGGCCTCTACCTGTTCTCCCATAAGAGGGCGAGCGCTGGTTTCTCCTTTTCGTCTCCGCGCGTCAAGACGGAGAACCTCCAGCTCTTCGGCCAGGAACTGGCCGCGCTCCTCAAGGCCGGCCTGCCTCTGGCCCAGGCGATGGACCTCATGGTCGAGCGCCAACGCGAACCCGTCTTCAAACGTTCCCTGGGCGCGGTCCGTGACCGGGTGAAGTCAGGTGTGGCCCTGTCCGAGGCCTTCCGTCAGGAGGGCCCCCTCTATCCTCAGATGTTCCCGGCGACACTGATCGCGGGCGAGCGCAGCGGCAACCTCGAGGCGGTTCTGCGCCGCTTCGTCTCGTACCTCAAGCTCAGCCAGACGATCAAGAAGAAAGTGATCGCCGCGTCCGTCTACCCTATGGTGCTCTTCACCGGGATGTTCGGCCTCATGTACGTCATGCTGACCCAGGTCCTCCCGCAATTCGTCGGCTTCTATGGGAGCTTCGGAAGCGAGCTGCCTCTCCCCACCCGCATCCTCCTTGGCCTCTCCGAGGTGGCTCGCCAGTGGAGCCTTGCCTTCATCGCCGTGATCGTGGTCGCCGTCTTCGGCTTCGGCGCCTGGCTCCAGTCTCCCGCTAACCGCCAGCGTTTCGATGGCTGGATCCTGCGCCTTCCGTTTTTCGGACCTCTCCTTCAGACCTACTCGACCAGCCAGCTCGCGCGCAGCCTCTCGACCCTGCTCTCGGGAGGCCTCCCTCTCGTCCAGGCTCTTGGCGTCGCGTCGTCGTCGGTCGGAAACCGGGCGATCGCCGCGGCCGCCGCGGGTGCGGTTCCCCAGGTGCAGGAGGGCAAGAGCCTCTCCACCGCACTAGACGCCACGGGCCACGTCGAACCCCTGACCGTCGAGATGATCCGCGTGGGTGAGAGCACGGGCGCACTCGGCGAGATGCTCAACCAGGTCGCCGATTTTTACGACGAAGACCTCGAAGTCAAGGTCCAGACCATTCTCTCCCTGGTCGAGCCGGTGCTCCTCGTCTTCATGGCCGTCGTGATCGGTTCCATGGTGCTCGCTCTCTACCTGCCGATGTTCGAGATGTTCTCGGCCATTCAGAGCCGGACGGGAGGCTAGACAATGGCCGCCGTGGCTCCCGCGACCGCCGTATCCCTCGCCGCCGCGGCGACGGCCCGTGAGGAAAGCGGCGCCCGGGCCCTCGCCGAGCGACTCGGCCTCCAGTTCCTCGACGTCACGTCGTTCGCGCCCGATCCGCAGATCCTGCAGAGCGTACCCGTGGACTTGATGTTCCGGTACAACTTCCTGCCGTTCCGCGAAGAGAACGGCCGCCTCGTTCTCGTCATGGCCGATCCGTCGGACCTGAACGTCATCGACGACCTCGCGGTGCTTCTCAATCGGAGGATCCAGGCGGCGGTGGGGACACCCTCGGCCATCGGCGAGGCGCTCAAGCGCGGACAGGGTTCGCAGCGCGTCCTGGAGCAGGCCTCCGAGTCGCTCCTGATGCAGATCGTCCGCGAGGGTGACGAAGGCGAGACACTCTCGGTCGACTCGATCCAGGCTCAGGACAAGTCGCCGATCGTACGACTCGTCGACTCCGCGTTGTTCGACTCTCTCTCGCGCCGGGCCTCCGACATCCATATCGAGACCCGCGACAACGAAGTTCAGATCAAGTACCGGATCGACGGCGTCCTGCAGCCCGCGATGAAACCCATCGCGAAGGAGCATCACGCCGAGATCATCAGCCGCATCAAGGTCATGGCCGAACTCGACATCGCGGAGAAGCGCGTGCCCCAGGACGGCCGTTTCCGGGTGCGACTGGGCGGCCGCCAGATCGACTTCCGCGTGTCGATCATGCCGTCGGTCCATGGCGAAGACGCGGTCATCCGCATCCTCGACAAGGAAAACCTCTCCAAGCAGTTTTCGTCCCTGCGGCTCGACATCGTGGGCTTCGAAGGAAGGGAACTGGCGCGTTTCCGCCGTTTCATCCGCGAGCCCTACGGCATGGTGCTCGTGACCGGGCCCACCGGTTCGGGCAAGACCACGACCCTCTACGCGGCGCTCTCCGAGATCAAGAGCGAAGAAGACAAGATCATCACCATCGAAGACCCGGTGGAGTACCAGC
>CAYNHK010000297.1:0-4808 GCA_964396875.1 uncultured Acidobacteriota bacterium
GGGATGATCGTCCACTTCCGCGCAAGCGGAACGGACAGAATCCGGCTTACAGGCCAACTCCGCCGAACACTTCCTTAAGGGGTTGGTAGTTGTTGGACGGGGTTGCTTCGTCGGTCGCTTCTCGACTGCCTCCTCGCAATGACGAGGTGCGGTTCGGGACGAACGCGCGACCTTGGTAGTTGTTGTCGCGGACCCTCGCCACTACCAAGCCGATTGGACCTGTCGTCATTGCGAGGAGGCAGTCGAGAAGCGACCGACGAAGCAACCCCGTCCCACCACGAGCAGGCCCCTCGATCACCCTCCGGCCGCTAGAATGCTCGAAGAATGTCAATGAAGAGAGTCCTCGTTTCCGGCGGTGCGGGTTTCATCGGGTCACATCTGGTGGAAGCTCTTCTCGAGCGCGGCCACAAGGTCCGGGTTCTCGACAACTTCTCCACCGGAAAGCGGAACAACCTCCGCGGGGTTCGCAACGACATCGAGATCCTGGCGGGCGACTGCGCCGATCTCAAGACCGCGGCGAAAGCGATGAAGGGCATCGAGATCGTGTATCACGAGGCCGCGGTGCCCTCGGTCGCCTTGTCGGTCGCGGAGCCCTTCGCTTCGCACCACGCCAACGCGACGGCGACGATGGCCATGCTGGTCGCCGCGCGGGACCAGGGGGTCGAGCGCTTCATGTACGCCGGCTCCTCCTCGGTCTACGGCGATCGCAAGGAGAAGTTCAAGGTCGAGACCCTGCCGGCCCGCCCGCTTTCCCCCTACGGCGCGGCCAAGTTCGCGGGCGAAACCTACGTCCGGATCTTCGCCGAGCTGTACGGCATGCAGACCCTGACCATGCGGTACTTCAACGTCTTCGGGCCGCGCCAGGATCCCTCGTCGGCCTACAGCGGCGTGATCAGCCGGTTCTCCAAGGCGCTCCTCAAGCGCGAGACGCCCGTGATCTTCGGGGATGGAAACCAGAGCCGCGACTTCACGTTCATCGCCAACGTGGTCCACGCGAACCTCCTGGCCATGGACGCCCCGGGCCTCAAGGGCCAGACCGTGAACGTCGCCACGTCGAAGGCGCACACCCTGAACGAACTACTCGAAGCGCTCGCGCGTTTGGTCGGGCGCAAGGTCGAAGCGAAATACGAACCCGCGCGCGTGGGCGACGTCCGCCACTCCCTCGCCGACACCACGGCCGCGCGCAAACTCCTCAAGTACCGCCCCCAGGTCGATTTCGAATCGGGTCTCGCGCGCACGTTCGAGTGGTACAGCACCTCGCGGTTCTGACCCGCAGGAGGGCTACTTCGGGGTCTTCGGCAGACGAAGCGAGGATTCCCAGGCCTGTTGGAGTTCGTTGTACGACAGGCCGGTTTCGAGCAACGCGCGCTCGAAGGGGCGCCCCTCCCCAAGACGCTGAATCAGGAAGAGCAGGCCGGTCCTCCCGATCCGCGACACGAGGAACGACACCGCGGAAGCGCTCTGGCGATACGCCTGCCCGCGCGCGTGCGAGTCCCGATCGCGAAACGGGCCCTCGATCCTGAAGAGGGGAACGATCGCCGAGGGGTCGCGTCGTAGACGGTTCTCCACCGCGACCACGTCCGTCCCGTCGAGAAACTGAGCGATGCCCTCGTGCAGCCAGTGGGGACAGTTCCCCCTCGTCCGCTCATCGATGATGGCGTGCGTCAATTCGTGCCGCAGCACGCGCCGCAATTCCGCGTCCTTGAGCAGGGTCTCGGCGCGCAACCGGATGATGCCGTCGTGATAATGCCCGGGGAAACCGGCGGTTCCATCCTCGCCGCCGGCGCCCACGATTTCGATCCGGGGCAGGGCGACCGGGGCGCCAAACCACCCTGCGAGGTAACTCTGCGCCTCTTTCACCTCCCGCTCGATGGCGGCGGGCGGCGTGGGTGTCGAGGCCGACTCAGGCGCGGCTCCGGTGAGCGCCTGCAGAAGGAAGAGCGTCAACAGACGGGAGGCGACCACGGTCTGCGCGAGGATGGCGCGATCAGGGAAGGACGGTCCGGATCGCGATGGCGCGGGGCTTGGCGCCCTCGGTCACGTAGTAGGGAGGCAGCGCCAGGACGGCGCGGGCCGCCGCGTCCTCGGTCGAATAGTAGCCCCGCATCATCCGGTGGCAGGGCTTGCCGGCGACCGTGGCGGGCAGCACGAAGAGTTCGGGCGACGGGTCGTTCTGGAGCGCCTTCTCGATGGTCTGGGCCGAACACGCCACCAGAAGCTGGACCGAGAACTCACCGGCTCGCGAACGGGCGGCCGAGGCGAAGATCGTGGCGGCGTCGGGAAGGCGGCCGGCCTTCATCGCGTCATAGCCCGAGCCCGACACCACCGGCCCCGCGGCGGGTGTGGCCCGCGCCACTGCCGGCGCGGGCGTGGACACGGGCCGCGGCGTGGGTGTGGGCGTTGTCGGCGGCTTCGGCGTGACCTTCGGAACCGGAGTCGAAGATGGAACTGCGGCGGGAGTGGCTGCAGGAGGTGGTGGTGTCGACGCAGCGGAAGGAGCAGTCGACGAGGGCGCAGGTACCGCGAGGGTGGCTCCGGGAAGATTCGGAGTGGCGGCGCCCGGCGCCACCTCAGCGACGGTGGCTGCGGGCTCGGGAGACGGGTTCGTTCGCGGAGGCTGAGGCGGCGTCTGGCTCGTCGTGTAGGCCATCCACCCGAAACCGATCACTGCGAGGAGAAGGACCGCGCCCCCCACCCGCTTCACCATGGGATTCTCAAAGACGGCGGCGAGGCCGGTGGCCTCGCGGCTGGGCCGGCCGGCCGTCGACAGAACCGGCTCCCAGTGCTTCTGCGGGATTGATGAAGATGCGGGCCGGGTGGGGCCGGGAGGCGCCCCGATCAATTCCTTGACCGCGTCGAGGTCCTGGGTGGTGGCGCGCTTTTGCCCCCCCGCGCTGCGAATCGCGCCGCTTTCCGAGGGACTGGCGGGAGGGGGGACCAGACCGGAGCCCATCACCAGGGTCGAATCGGTGGACGGATCCGACGCAGGCGCTTCGAGGCCGCTGGTGACCAGCGTCGCGTCGGCGTCAGAACTCGGCCCGAGCCCGGCCGACATCTCGCCAAAACCGATCGTCTCCGCTTCAACCGGCTCGGACTCGTCGGTGAGACTCATGGCCGGCAGATCGGGTGACGTCTCCCCCGTGTCGGGCAGAGCCATCTCCTCGATCTGCGAGGTCACCACGGAAGCCGCGCCCAACACCACGAGAACGGCGGCCCGCGCCTCGGTCGCCGCGAGGGGCAGACCTACCGTTCCCCCGATGTCGGCGAGCGACGACACGCCGTCAAGAGCCTCGCGGAGCCGCGCGAGGTCCGGATCCGCGGGAACGATCGCTCCCTGGGCGAGAACGGCCATGGGGCTCTTCAGGACGCGAATCAGGAATCCCGAGGGCTCGAGGACATCGAAGGCGGAAACGAGAACCTTCTCGGTGGTGAGCTTGAGGTCCAAGGCGCCCTTCGGCAGGACGCCATCCTCGAACTCGTAGCGTCCCGAGGTCTGGGTGCAGCACGAGCCCACGATCTGTTCGACTTTCCTTCGGGCGGCGTCACCGATATCCCGCTGCGAAACGTGTCCGCCCTGTGCGAGGGCCGCGGCGATCGACTGTTTGGGCTCGAGTGCGGCGACGAGGGCGTCGAACTGCTGTTGGCTGATCTTGCCGCCGGCGATCAGGATCGCGCCCAGCTGATCCTCGGGCGCGTTCGACGAGGAGAAGAGGATCCTGCCTTCCCGGAAGTAGACCGCCCGCTGGATGGGCGCATCTTCGAACTTCAGCGTCCCGGTGGCTTTGATCTGGTGGAGATACCCGACGAAAAACGCGGGCTCGATGTCCGCGACGGCACCCTTTTCGGCAAAGCTCATGTTCTAGGGAGGATAGTAGCATCGTGAAGGCGCTTTCGATGCCCTATCTCGTAGACGGAAACAACCTCGCGCATGCCCTGGGTCTGTCCCACGACGGACTGGCCGACCGGCAGGCCTGCGCCCGGATGATCGCCGAGTTCTGCCGATCGAAGGGGGCACGGGCCACGATCGTGTTCGATGGACCCGCCGCCTCCGGGCCCGGGGTCCCGGCCACCTCGTCGAGAGCGAAGGTGGTCTTCAGCGGCGCGCGATCGGCCGATGACACGATCCTCCGCCTCGTCGAGGGGTCGGATGCGCCGCGGGATTTCACCGTCGTCACCTCGGACAAGTCGCTCGGCGACAAGGCCCGCCATCGCGGCGCGACCGTCGAGCGAACCCACGAGTTCGCGCGCCGCCTCGTTCGTCCGGCGCGGAACACCGGCGCGCGTGCCGACAAGCCCGCGGCGAAGGAATCTTCGGCCGAGATCGAGGCCTGGCTCGCCGTCTTCGACCCCGGCCGCAAGTAGTCGCGCGAGCGGAGCGCGGTTGGTTTCGTTGACACAACTTCAGGGGGGCCGGTAGAATCCGAGCTTCCGACGCCTTCCGTGCCGTTTTTACGGCATGGAACGAGGCTCGACCGCCGTCCTGATGCGCCTTTGCGGGTTCCCTCCCTTGGCTCCCCTCAGGCCCCAAGTTAATTGAAGTCTTCTGGAGGCATGTCCACGATGCGGCCTTACCGCGCCCTTTTGATCATCACCCCGCTGCTCCTCGTTCTTGGATGCAACCGACGCGGCGCCGTGCCCGCGAACGACATCACCGCCTCGTTCAAGGCAAACCGGATGGCCGCCCCCCTGGACAGCGCCATCGAGGTCACCTACACCTGGACCACCGGACCGCAGTTCAAGAAGATCGAAGGCACCTACCGGGCGCTCGTTCACTTCATCGACCAGGGCAAGGTGTTGCTCTTCACCGA
>CAYNHK010000298.1:0-4796 GCA_964396875.1 uncultured Acidobacteriota bacterium
ACTCGACCAACATCCTCGGCAACCGCGACGGCGAGGTCCTCGACGACCCCGAGTCGTTCAAGGCCAAGGAGGTCACCCAGCACGGCGTGATCGACCAGATCCACCAGCCCGACAAGTACCCGTCGCTGTACGGGAACGTGTCGCACGTGGTGCGGATCAACTACTACCCGCCGCGCGGCGACAACAAGGAAGGCTGGGACAACATCGACATCTTCGGCTGGATGGGTTATCCCATGCAGATCAAGGTCGACTTCCTCTGCCGCGATTCGATCCTCGCCGCTCCGCTCGTCCTCGACCTCGCACTCTTCTTCGACCTCGCCAAGCGGGCCGAGATGAGCGGCATCCAGGAATGGCTCTCCTTCTACTTCAAGAGCCCGCAGACCGCCCCCGGCCTGTACCCCGAGCATGACCTCTTCATCCAGCTGATGAAGCTCAAGAACACCCTTCGCCACCTTCGCGGCGAGGACCTCATCACGCACCTCGGACTCGAGTACTACGACTGAGGCGTGGCCCCTCGACCAGGGGGCAAGGTCTTCGCCGACAAGCTAAATCAGGAGATCCAACATGTCAGCACTGGGCGTCGGCGTGGTCTTGAAGCAGATCGTGGCGGTTTCGGTCACCTGGGACAAGTGCCGGGTACTGCACTCGGATGCCGTCGGCATCGCGTTCGAGGTGGAGCGCACCATCGCGGAGAGCGGCTCGATCGAAACCGCGGTGTCTCAGGTGTTCGTGCCCTGGACGAGCGTCAAGCACATCATCGTGATGGAGCAGACGCTCTGAGCTTCCGCCCCCGCTCTTCAAGAAGGAGGGCGGTGACGGTCTTGGCGTCGTCGATCCTGCCGGCCCGAAGCGCGGCGAGCGCCTTTGCGAGAGGCAGGGTGAGGATCTCGATGCGTTCGTCCGGGTCCGGCCGGGCGACGCTCCGGAAAAAACCGCTCGCCCGGTAGATCGTGACGGTCTCGTCGCAGAACCCGGGACTCGGGATGATCTTCACAAGGCGTGTCCACTTCCGCGCGCCGAGCCCGACCTCCTCGCGCAACTCCCGCTTCGCGGCCTGCAGGGGAGTTTCGCCCCGGTCGATGCGGCCGGCGGGCAGCTCGATCAGCTTCTTTCCGAACGCGCAGCGATACTGACGGACCAGGATCACCTCGTCATTCGCATCGACGGGAAGCACCGCGACGGATCCCGAATGACGGATGACGTCGCGACGCGCGATCACTCCGCCTGGTTCGTTGAGGACGCCGCTCTCGACGGAAAAAACCGGACCTCGGTAAACCGTCTTCATCGGCGTTCTCCTGGTGAGGTCGGGGACGGAGCATTTCGCAGCGCTTCGCGAAGGGCGGCAAGATCCTCCGGCCAGGGCTCCTCGAAGCGCATCGAGTCTCCGGTGACCGGATGTGTGAAGCCGAGGACCTCGGCGTGCAGCGCCGGCCTTGGGAAGTGGGTGAGCACGTCCCTCACTCCAACAGCGGCGCGCTCGGCGATCGCCGAGGCGCCGTAAGTGCGATCCCCAACCAGAGGGCATTTGAGCGCGGCCAGGTGAATCCGGATCTGGTGGGTGCGCCCCGTGTGGAGGGTCAGGCGCAGCACGCTTGCCGAGGGGAGAACTTCGGTGACCTCGTAGTCGGTATGCGCGGCTCGCCCGTCCGCGACGATCGCCATTCTCTGTCGGTGCAGCGGATCGCGGCCGATGGACAACTTGATCGAGCCCCGCGCCGGCCGGGGTGTGCCAAGGCAGACTGCCGAGTAGATCTTCGTCACCGTACGGCCCTTGAACTGAGCCGAGAGATCTCGATGGGCGTGGTCGTTCTTCGCCACCACCAGAAGCCCCGAGGTTCCCTTGTCGAGGCGGTGGACGATACCGGGCCTCATCACCCCGCCGATCCGCGAAAGCGCCCCGCAGTGAGCCAGCAGAGCCGCGGCGAGGGTTCCCGTGGTGGTTCCCGCACCGGGGTGGACGACGACGCCTGCGGCTTTCGCCACGACGAGCAGGGATTCATCCTCGAAGAGGATCTTCAAGTCGCCCGGCTCGGGTGCGAGAGTCGAGGGAACGGCCGAAGGGATCGACACCTGCAGCCGGTCTCCGAGGCGAAGCCTCGTCGAGGACTTCGGACGAACTCCGTTGAGAAGAACGGAGCCCGCGTCGATCAACGCGGCGAGGCGCGATCTCGACAGGTCCGGAAGGCGTTCGGCCAGGGCCTTGTCCACACGGCGGCCCACAAGAGTCTCCTCCACGTCGAGGACCCGTTTCTCCTCGAGGAGTTCAGACGGTTTGGGGCTTGCGCTTGGCAATGAGGGGCAGGGCGGCGAGGGTCAGGAACACCACCAGGAGGGCGATGAACTGAGAGGTGCTCAAAACGCCCCCGAAGACGGTTCCCCGCGCCACATCGCCGCGGAAGAACTCGAGTGCGAAGCGAAGGATGGCGTAGAGGATGAGATAGAGGGCGGCGACCTGGCCGGGGAACTTCCGCTTCTTGAGCACCGCGAGCAGGATCGCGAGCAGGATTGCGGTGCCGAGCGACTCGTAGAGCTGCGAGGGGTGCAGGGGAACGCCCAGGGGCACCCCGACAAGCGCGTGGGCGTCCTCGTTATGGAAGATGACGGACCAGGGCGCGGTCGAGGGAGATCCGAAGCAGCAGCCGGCCGCGAAACAGCCCAGACGCCCGATCGCCTGGCCAAGGGCCACCGCAGGCGCCATCACGTCGAGGGTGGGAAGAAGGGGCAGGCCATGCCTCTTGATGTACCACCAGGCGACCGGCAGGGCGCCCAGCAGGCCGCCGTAGAAGACACCCCCGCTCTGGAGCACATCGAGAAGCGCCCGTGGGCTCATGCGATATTGATCGAAGTCGATGATGACCAGCAGGAGCTTGGCGCCCACGAGGCCCGCGATGATCGACGCGATGCCGAGGTCCTGCACCTTCTGCCCATCGAGACCCTCCCGGCGGGCGAGGCGGCCGGCAAGCCACAAGGCGGCAAGGAGGGCAGCGACCAGCAGAACGCCGTACATGTGGAGCGAGAACGGCCCGAGGGTCCGGCCGAAGAGGTCGAACGAGGGAATGGTGAAGAGTTTCGGGAACATGGGGAGCCTGGGGACCTTAAGAGATGGAGGGAGACGAGGGCGCCTTCGGCGCCGTCTGGGGCTCGCGGTCGCGCGGCCGGAAAGAGTCGATGATCAGAAGAACGAGGCCGATGCTGATCGCGGAATCCGCCACGTTGTAGTTCGGCCAGACGTGAGTGTCCCAGTACATCTTGACGAAGTCGACCACGTAACCGAATCGAACGCGGTCGATGAGATTTCCGATGGCCCCACCGATCACGAGGCTCAAGGCGAAGCGGGGGAGTTTCTCCTCCGGCGGAACCGTGCGCGCGTAGTACGTCAGCGCCGCGAGGGCCAGCCCGCTCATCAGGGCGAAGAGATACGGTTTGAACGGGATGTCCGTCCCCGACAGGAAGCCGAAGACCGCCCCTGAATTACGGACGTGCTGAAGGCTCAGGAGGCCCGAGATGAGCGGGACATCCTCGTAGAGCGGAAGCCGCTGGATGACCAGCCACTTGGTTGCCTGATCGAACAGGACGATGAAGATGGGAATCAGCGCCAGCTTCATCGGGCTGCTCCGGCCGCGACCACCGAAGCGCAACGAGGGCACAAGGCGCGAGCGTCCTCGCCGCCCGCGGTGGACGGAGAGGTCGAGTAGGTCCAGCACCGCGTGCACTTGACGCCGTCGGCTCTGCGCACCTCGACCTGGAGTTCGGCGCTGGCGGCTTCTTCGAGGGAGACGCCGCTCACGATGAACAGGTTCGCCAGGTTACCGGGGTACGGTGCGGCAAGGGCGTCGTGCGCGCGCAAGGGTGCGAGTGCTTCCGCCGAGCCGCGCACGACGAGAGTGGCATCGAGAGATGATGCGATGGTCTTGGCCGCGCGTGCGGTCTCCATGGACTTGAGGGCCGCCTCGCGTGCTTCGAGCAGCGGCTTCCAGGCGGCGAGAACCGTAAGGTCCGGTGCGACGGGTTCGGGGAACACACGTTCATGCACGGTTCCAGGTTCGGCCTTGTGGAGAGATTCGTAGATCTCGTCGCCCGTATAGACGAGGAGGGGAGCCATGTACCGGGCGAGGCCGTCCGCGATGCGGAACATCGCGGCCTGGGCAGAGCGTCGCCTCGGGCCGTTCGCGGCGTCGCAGTACAGCCGGTCCTTGAGGACGTCCATGTAGAACGCGGAGAGATCCACGGTGCAGTAGTGGACGAGCAGGGTATGGAGGGCGTGGTAGTCGTGGTCCTCGTAGGCCTGCCGGATCTTCGCCTCGAAATCGTAGTGGACGGCGAGCGCGTACAGGTCCAGGGGCTCGGTAGCGGTGTGGCCGGCCGAGGGATCGAAGTCGAAGAGGTTGGAAAGGAGGAACCGGGAGGTGTTGCGAACCTTGCGATAGGCCTCGGCCACGCGCTTCAACAACTCGTCCGAGATCCGCATGTCCTCTTTGAAGTCGACCATCGAAACCCACAGGCGGAGGACGTCGGCGCCGTATTGTTTGATCGCTTTGTCCGCCTCGACCGTGTTGCCAAGGCTCTTCGACATCTTCCGGCCCTCGCCATCCATGGTGAAGCCGTGGGTGAGCACGGTCTTGAAGGGCGCATGGTCGCGCGTGCCCACGCTCACCAGGAGAGATGAGTGGAACCATCCGCGATGCTGGTCGGAGCCCTCGAGGTAGAGATCGGCGATGGCCGAGACCTTGCGGTCCGGATGCGCCTCGAGGGCCGCGTGCAGCGAACCCGAGTCGAACCAGACGTCGAGGATGTCG
>CAYNHK010000299.1:0-4761 GCA_964396875.1 uncultured Acidobacteriota bacterium
GCCTGCAGGCCGACCCAGGTCGAATCCTGGGCGATCTGCGGCACGCTCTCGAGCGACTCGCCCCGCTTCTGCAGGTCGAGGGCCTGCCGGTAGGCGGCGTCCAGGGCGATGCGCTTCGACTGGACCTCCACGAGTTCGCCCTGGAACTTGTCGAGCGAGGTCGACACGGTGGAGCCAGCACCCACGGGGACGAAGTCCTGCTCCTGGTACTGCCGATAGAGGCGATCGTTCTGCTCCTTCATCTCGGAGGCAGTGGAGTTGAGCCGCTCCTGGAGCCAGTCGAGGGCCTTGCGCGCCGATTCGATGCGCTGGTCCAGGGAGTGGCGGATGTACACATCGGCCACGCGATTCGCCCACAGCACCGCCTCCGCGGGGTCTTCGTGGGACACCTTGATGTTGGTGAGCCGGCTTTCCGTCACCGGTTCCACCACCACGTGGCTCAGGAACAGCGCGGAGGGATCGGGCGCGTCCTTGAAGGGCACCTTGTCCTTGAGCTTCAGTTCGTCGACCACCTTGTCGGCGATGGCCTTGGACCTGATGATGCGAAACTGCGTGTTGTAGAAGTCCGCGTTCTGCCAGTAGCCGCCGCCGCCCATGAGCGCCTCGTTCACACCCATGAAGAAGGGCACGGGCGGCTCGATCTGCACGAGGGCCTGCGCCTCGTATTCGGGAATCTGCAGGTACGCGATCAGGGACGCCAGGGCGACGCCAAGAACGAGGGCCACGACCACAAGCCACCGTCCACGCCACAACACGCCTCCGTAATAGCGGACATCTAGGTCGTTCCCATCGCCCTGGGGTGGGGCACCGTCGACGCCCGAGCCGAAGGCCGTGGTTGACATCTACTGGACTCTACGCCGCCCGGGCGGTTCAGGGCGTCAGAACCGACGCCTCGAGACCACCACTTTGTCGTTCGGGGCCAGGAGCACGTCCTGCACCTTGCCCTTGCGGATGTCTTTGATGTCGACCACCAGGCAGACGTCCTCGGTGGCGCCGTCACACGCGCCAAAGCCGGTGATATCGATGCCCTCGGCTTTCCGGCGAATGATCCGGATTTTCGATGAACCAAACTTCGCCAGACCACCGGATTCCGCGATGACGCCGAGCAGGGTCAGGTCGTTTTCGATGACCACTCTGCCGGGTCTGGCCACTTCTCCGTCGACGGTGACGAAGTACTTCGGACCCGCCGTCACCACGTCGCCGTTCTTCAGTAACAGCTCAGCGTTCATCCGGTCCTGTTCGGTCATCCCCTCGGTGTTGCCGAGCCGGAAGCGGAGCGTCTTCTCGCCGTTCGGGAAAGCGCCGTCGGTGCGCTGCACCAGGATCACTCCCGAAGCACTGGGCCGAAAACCGCCGGATTCGATCAACAGATCGATCAGCCGCGTGCTGCCGCGAAGGGCCCGCCGGCCCGGGCTCACCACCTCACCCAGAACGAGCGCGAACTGGCTTGCGTACTCCCGCACGCGAACCTCTACTTGAGGATTGACGAGGAAGTCCTTCGAAAGGGCCTCGGTGATGAGGGTCTGGATCTCCGCCACCGTCTTCCCCGCCACCTCGAGGTCGCCAAGCAGTGGCATGGTGAACCGGCCGTCGGGCTGAACCGTGGTGCTCCTCGAAACGTCGGCCTGGCCGAGCACCGTGACCTCGAGGACGTCGCCCGGGCCCACCACGTAGGCAGAGGCCGGGCTGGTCGTGGTTGCGGGTGAAGGCGAGGCCGAGGGCGCTGGAGACGGCTGGGTTTGCGGGACCGAGCTTCCGCCGAGCGTGGCACCGATGAGCAGGATGGACAGAAGGCTCACCACGATGGCGCCCCCTGGCGACCGGGTTTTCCGAAGAAGCCGAGGCCGAGCTGGAAAGTCAGCGAACGTGTCTTGATGTCGAACCGGTCGAGGTTCGAATTCCGGCGCTCCGCCGTGTAGTCGAACCGCAAAAAGGCCCATTCGAAGAGGTTTCGGGTCAGGCCCACCGACCAGCTTCGCAGTTTGTCGCGGCGCAACTCGAACTGGCCCGTGGAGGGCTCGAACTGCGGACTCGCTTTATAGCTATTCGTCTGGAAGGCCACGCCGCCCCGGAGATACACCGCGAAAGGAAGCCGCGTGGTGACGTCGCCGCGAAGGGAATCGGCCACATAGAACGCGTTGTCCTCATAGGCCGACAGATACAGCCTCCGGTCCGCGCCAATACCGATAGAAGTGTCGTCCGAGAGCTCGCGCGCGATCTGCGCGGCATAGGTCACGCTCTTGTAGTCGCGCCCGCCAGCGCCGGCGTTGGGGCTCTTCTGTGTGCGATAGCCGACCTGAAGCCGCCCGGTTGTGAGCGCAGCGATCGCGCCGTCGAGTGAGACACCATACGAGTACCCACGGCCCTCGACCTGCCTTCGTTCGACCTGGGTCGGCGTATCGTGCACCCCGAAGAGCAGGCCCAGCATCCGGCTTTCACCCATCTCCCGACGCAGGGAGGCGTTGAGAGTGCGGGTGTCGTAGTCGAAGAAGGCGCGGTCGCCAAAGACGAATTGCGACTCGCCGGGATCATTGCCGTAGCGCACACGCGTTTTGCCCACGTTGACGTCGAGCTGTGTGTCGGCCACGAAGTCGAAGCGCAGACCCAGCACGAAACTATGCCGGCGGAACCGCTCCAGAGAGGTGTCGACCACGCGGTTGAGGCCGATCCCGTATTCACGGCCCGGATCGATCTCATCGGTCTCCAGCACACCTTTCGAGAAATGGTACGTGCCGTAGATGGCGCCGAAAGACGCCACCGGCTGGTCGACGCCGACATCGAAAAAGTGCGAACCGAGTCGGGGAAGATTCAAGTCAAGCTGGCGGCGAAGACGGGGCGTGTAGTTGATCCGCCACTGGCCTTCGCGGGCGCCGCCAAACGTGGGGCTGAAGCCAAGGCCCAGGTTTGGCTGGATGACCCAGTACGAATCCGCGGTAACGGTGTTGGTCTGAACCTGCGTGGTTTCAGCGTCGACGTAGCTCACGGAAATCCAGGGCCGGACCTGCAGCCCCAGCCACCGAAAATCCGAGTACCAGTTCTCCGGTGAGCCGGTGTCCGCGCCCCCGCCCGAAGATCCAATCGAGGACGGGTCGGAGGTGGAGGGAAAGAGGCGCCGGTAGAGATCCGCGGTATCCGCGCCCACGGGATCGGCTTGGCGGACGGGTGTTGGAGAGGGAGAAGGCGCAGGTATGGTAAGAGCCTCGAGGCCCGGCGTGGGCGTCGCGACGGGCGCCGGTGCCGGCGCTTCCACGCGCTTCCGAAGCACGAGACGGAGCGATGCCGATTCGCGCACGATTTCGTGCTCGCGGAACTCACCCAGCGTTACCCGAAGGCTGAAGCCGGGCCCGTCGCCCAGGCTCAGCGCGCGGATCGGGCCCGAAGCCGCGGGCAGGCTCATTCCGGGAAGCGGCTCGGTGTCGATGCGCACGACGATATCGTCGCCTTCGCGTGTCGACGAATAGGTGTTGGGCGGCCCGCTCAAAACGAAGCGCAGAGAAAAATCGTCGCCCTCGATCTCGCTCAGAATTGAAACGACGTAGTTCGTGGACGGAACCGGGGGCTGCGCCTGCGGCGGAGAGACGGCCGCCAGAAGCAGGAGCAGCGAAACGATCATGACTTCACCACGTGCCGGGGTCCCGAGAACATGAGCAGGATGATGACGGCAATAAAACAGGCGGATTGAAGAAGCATGATGATTGTTTCGGCCGGCGAGGCGTCACGCAGCGGCAGTGCCGACAGCCCAAGGCAGAGCGTCATCAGGTAGATGAGATGGACGGCGCCCTTCTGCGAAAAACCCCGGGCGACGAGGGTGTGGGAGAGATGGCGGGCGTCGCCCACGTAGATGGGCCGGCCTTCCCGAAGTCGAATGATCACCACGGTTGTCGTGTCGATGATGGGAATGGCCAGGAGCAGCACCGGCATGAGGACCGGGAAATACGAGCTGCTGGCGCTTGTGGTATAGCGCTCGAGCAGGAGAATGGAAGCCAGAACGAAGCCCACGAAGTGGCTCCCGCAGTCGCCCAGAAAGATGGACGCCGGGTTGTAGTTGAAGAACAGGAAGCCGATCAGCACGCCGATGAACGAGAGGGTCAACGCCGCGATCAGGTTTTCGCCGGAGGTGAGCGCGTTCACCACCAGCACCGAACTGGCGATGAGAGCCACTCCCGAAGCCAGTCCGTCCATGTTGTCCAGCAGATTGAACGCGTTCGTGATGCCGACAAGCCAGAAGATCGTGAGCGCCGCGTTCAGGAACGGGTGAGGCAGGAAGCTTGTGGTCACCCCGCCCAGAACAACGCACAGCGCCGCGGAGAACTGGCCCAGGGCCTTGGCCCAGAACGGGAACCTGCTTCCGAAGATGTCGTCGATGAGGCCGGTGGAGAAGGCGATGAAGCTTCCGAGCAGGATCCCGAGGAGTTTTGGCCCTACCCTGGGAGCGTCCCGCAGACCCTCGCCGAGAAAATTCTGAAAAAAAGGACTGCTGAGCGCGCCAAAACCTAGAATCGCGGCCGTCCAGAAGACCAGGGCCGGCGCCACGCCGCCCAGGCGGGCGACGGGCGCCTTGTGCACTTTTCGCTCGCCGGGAAGATCGATCGCCCCGGTTTTCCGCGCGAGCAGGCGCGCCACGGGCACCAGCGCCACGGTGGCGAGGGCAGCGGCGATGGGAATCGTGAGGACGGCGGTTGGGTTCATGGAGATTCGGGCAGACCTTCAGCGTCTTCAGGCACAACGCGGACCTGCGAATTCCTTGGTTCTGCACGGTTT
>CAYNHK010000300.1:0-4761 GCA_964396875.1 uncultured Acidobacteriota bacterium
CCACGTCCTTCGGCGAATCCACCGCGATACGCACCAGGTCGCCCCCGGCTTCGCGGATCTTTTCGGCCTGCTCGACCGTGGCATCGACGTTCTGGGTCTTGGTGGCACACATGCTCTGCACGGCGACCCGGTGGGCTCCACCGATGAAAACCGACCCGGCGCGAACGGATCTCGTCTCGTTTCTCTTCATTGCCCCGCCTTCATACCACAAACCACCAAGTGGCTGAAAATTCTGGAGATGGGCCACAAATTGGCTCTGGTACGACCATTTCGGAATGATATTAGTCAAAAACAAAAGAAAATTTGATTGACATACACTACGATCATGGCGTAGTCTCCTGTTCGTCGCCCGAAATGGACTCTTCCGCGACCACGAACCCAACAAGATTCCAAGGAGAAACCAAATGACCCTCGTACGATTCGACCCCTTCCGTGAAATGACCGTGGCCCAGAACCGGATCAACCACGTCCTCGCTGACGCGTTCGCCGGCGCCGGCTCCGACACGTTCGGCTTCCTGCCCCCCGTGGACATTCGAACCGGCGCGGATCACAGCCTGCTCATCGAGGTCGACCTTCCCGGCGTGCCGCGCGATGCCGTGTCCGTCCACATCGAAAACCGCACGCTCACCATCAAGGGCGAGCGGAAGCGCGAAGCCCTGCCCGAGGACAAGGCCGACCGGGTGCAGCGTTCCGAGCGCCTCTTCGGTACGTTCGTCCGTGCGTTCGCCCTTCCGGAGACCGCCGACACCAACAAGGTGAGCGCGGAGTACAAGGACGGCGTTCTGACCCTGAACATCCCGCGCGCCGAGGAAACGAAGCCGCGTTCGATCGAAGTCAAGGTCGTCTAAGACCGGGGCCCACCGGGCCATCGAGGCGTCGTCTCGTGGGGCGGCTCCTCTCCTCTGCTTCGAGGGGAGGGGGTCCGCCCCGTTCTTTTTCGCTTAATGGGCGTGTCCCGTGCTACCTTCGGGCGTGGCGCGGATAGCGATCGATGCCCGCAAGTGGCGGGACTACGGCATAGGCACCTACGTTCGGAACATCGTCCGGGCTCTGGCCCTGATCGATCACGAGAACACCTACTTCGTGTTCTGTCATCACGAGGACGTCCCCACCCTCAACGACCTCTCCGAGAACTTCGTCCCGGTGGTGAACGAATCGCGGGGTTATTCATTCCGCGAGCACTGGAGTCTGCCCGCCCAGGTGCGGCGGCTCGGCGTGGACCTGTTCCATGAGCCTCACTACGTGCTGCCCGTGCTCCTCGGCACGAAATCGGTGGTGACCGTTCACGACTGCATCCACCTGCGCTTCCCGGAGTACCTCCCGAACCCGGGCGCCATCCACTACGCCCGTTTCATGATGGGGAGCGCGATCCGACGTTCCAAGGTCGTCTTCACGGTGTCGGAGGCGAGCAAACGCGACATCCTGCATTTCTTCCCGGCCACGCCCCCGGGCCGTATCCACGTGGTTTCAAACGCCATCGATGCGGACCTCCTCGAGGCGCCGGACCAGGAAGAACTCGATCGGGTCAAGGAGCGCTACCAGATCGCCCAGCGTTTCATCCTCTACGCGGGAAACATCAAGCCTCACAAGAACCTTCCCCGCTTGATCGAAGCGTTCGCCCGGCTGCGCGCGACCCCCGGGCACGAGGACGTCCACCTCATGATCATCGGCGACGAGATCGGCAAGACTCCGGAGCTCCGCCGGCGAGTGGAATCGTTCCGGCTGCGCCCCTTCGTCCGCTTCTTCGGCTTCGTCCCCGAGCGAACCCTCGCCGCTTTGTACCGGCTCGCCACGGTTTTCGTCTTCCCCTCGCAATACGAGGGTTTCGGCCTTCCCCCGCTCGAGGCCATGGCCTGCGGCACGCCCGTGGTCACGTCGAACGTCTCCTCTCTGCCGGAGGTGGTGGGCGACGCGGCGGTGCTGGTCGACCCGCATGACGGCGAGGCGATAGCGGACGGCCTGTCCCGAGTCCTCGATGACCCGGCTTTCGCGAATCAACTCCGCGAGAAGGGCCGGATCCAGGCCAAGAAGTTCAACTGGGAAGACTCCGCGCGCAAGACGCTCGCCGGTTACCGAGAGGCCCTCGGTCAATGAGCACGGTCCCGCGACCGCAATGACAGCGCCGCGGCGCACGGCGCTCGTGCATGACTGGCTGACCGGATTTCGGGGAGGCGAGCAGGTTCTCCTCTCCCTGGCGAGGATGTTCCCGGACGCGCCCATCTTCACCCTGCTCCACGTGAAGGGCTCGCTCCCGGAAGAGCTCGAGTCGCGGACGATTCATACCTCGTTCATCGGCAAGCTGCCGTTCGCGCGACGCCTGTATCGACACTATCTGCCGCTTTTCCCTCTCGCCGTGCGCGGCCTCGATGTTCGCTCGTACGATCTGGTGGTTTCGAGTTCCCACTGCGTCGCGAAGAGCGTCACACCTGGGCCGGGCGCCAGACACGTCTCCTATTGCCACACGCCGATGCGCTACGTGTGGGACCGGTTCGACGACTACTTCGGCCCGGCCCGGATGGGACGCGTGGGCAGCGCGGCCCTGCGCGTGATGGCCGAGGGCCTGCGGGCCTGGGATGTCTCGACCGCGCACCACGTCCACCAATACGTCGCGAATTCGGAAACGGTGGCCGCGCGCATCCGGTACTTCTACGGCCGTGACGCCATCGTGGTCCATCCGCCGGTGGACACGGACTTCTTCACGCCGGGGCCCGACGATGCGCCGGAGCCCGAATACGACCTCGTGGTCTCCGCCCTCGTGCCGTACAAGCGAATCGACCTCGCCATCGAGGCTGCGAACCTCACCGGGCGGCGGCTCCTCGTCGTGGGGAACGGACCGGAAGAGACGCGGCTTCGCGCGATCGCCGGGAAGAGCGTCGAGTTCCTTGGCCCCGCCGGCCGCGACCGCCTGCTTGGCCTCTACCGGGGATGTCGAACTCTCGTTCTGCCCGGAGTCGAGGACTTCGGAATTGTGGTGGCCGAGGCCCTCGCCTGCGGACGGCCGGCGCTTGTGAACGCACAGGGCGGCGGGGCCGAGATCGTGAACCACGGTGAATTCGGCGAGACCTTCCGGGAACCCACCGGCGAGGCCGTCGCCCGCGCCCTGGAGAAGCTTGTTCCGAATCGCTTCAGTAGACTCCGGCTTCGACAGCGAGCGGAGGCGTTTGCCCGGACCAGATTCGAAGAGCGATTCCGGGCGGTCGTCGCCGAAGCGACGCCGAAGGCGTAGGCCGCGACCTCAAGAAAGCGCGAAGGACAAAAGAGCGTTTGCGAAAGCGAAAACAAAGACTCACCGAGAGCTTCCTCGCCGTCGACCTCTTGGCGGTGGCCCTCGCGTGGATGGCCGCCTACTACGCGCGGTTCCATTCGAGTCTGATCACCTCGGCCTTCCCTCCCTACAAGGGCATCCCCGCGGCTCGCGACTATGTGGAGCTGCTGCCCCTGCTCATGCTCGTGTCCGGCGCCGTCTTCGCGGTTCAGGGCCTCTATCGCCTGCGCCGGCCGGTGGGGGTCGTGGACGATTCCCTGCGTACTCTCGCCGCCCTGATCCTCGCCGCTGTCTTCGCCCTTGGCGTCACTCTCTACATCCGAATCTACTTCCGATACGCGCCCGAAGTGGCGGCGAGCGCCGAATACTCGCAGGCCGTGTTCTTCCTCTTCGTGATCTTCGGCGCACCCCTCGTGATGGCGGGCCGGCGCCTGCTCCTTGCCTGGTTCGAGCGGTCGTGGGCCAGGGGCGAGAACGCGGTTCGCATTCTCGTCGCCGGCGCATCGGAGCTCGGCCAGACCGTCGCGCGCCGGCTGGCCGCCCAGCATCGGCTCGGTTTCACCGTGGTCGGGTTCCTCTCGGATGCGGATGCGGTGGGAAGCGAACTCGAAGGCAGGCCGGTTCTCGGAACCCTCGCGGACGCCAACGCCGTGATCGAGCAGAAGGCGATTGACGTGGTGTACGTGGCCCTGCCCGTGGATCGCCACGCCGCGATGGTCAACCTGGTCAAGAATCTCAACAACCAGTTCGTCGATGTGCGCATCGTTCCCGACCTTCTTCAGTGCCTGACCCTGCGCGCCGGAATCGATGACCTCGACGGCATCCCCATCGTGGCGGTCAACGAAACGCCGCTCCGCGGTCTTCCCGCGCGACTGAAGCGCGTGATCGATGTGGTGGGAGGAACGATCGGCCTCCTCTTTCTCTCCCCCTGGCTGATCGCGATCGCGGTGGCGATCAAGCTCAAAGGCGGACCCGGCCCCGTCCTCTACACGCAGGATCGCGTCACTCTCGACGGCCGGCACTTCGCGGTTTACAAGTTCCGCACCATGCGCAACGATGCCGAGGCGGCAAGCGGCCCGGTGTGGGCAACCGAGCAGGATCCCAGGCGCACCGCCCTTGGCGTCTTCCTCCGGAAGTACAACCTCGACGAGTTCCCACAACTCATCAACGTGGTGCGAGGCGACATGAGTCTGGTGGGTCCAAGGCCGGAACGTCCGCACTTCGTCGAGCAGTTCAAGGACAAGATTCCCAACTACATGCTGCGCCACCGCGTCCCGAGCGGCCTCACCGGCTGGGCCCAGGTCCACGGCTGGCGGGGAAACTCCAGCCTCGAGAAACGCATCGAGTTCGACCTCTACTACATCGAAAACTGGTCGCTCTATCTCGACCTCAAGATCCTCGTCCTCACCCTCTTCCGCGGTTTCGGGCAGACTCACGCCTACTGATTCCCGCACGAAAGAAACACCACTCATGCCACGAACCCTGGTCACCGGCGG
>CAYNHK010000301.1:0-4721 GCA_964396875.1 uncultured Acidobacteriota bacterium
CACGGGCGGCGGGCCGGAGGTTGAAGAAGCCCGGAAGACCGCGAACGCGGTCCCCTTCACGCAACCCGCAGGCGCGGTGGTGGACGAGGCGCGCCTGGTCCGCTTCATCGAGGTCCGTGCGGCGGTTCACTCGGTCTACGAGCGGTACAAGGGCGAGATCGATTCACGCGTGGCCAAGGTCAAGGAAGGACGGTCGCTCGACTTCAGCGACATCTCGACCGGCCTGACCCTGATGGGCGAACTCCAGCGCGCCGAGACCCTGGCCCTCGCCAAACATCAGATGTCCGAGAAGGAGTACGCCTTCATCTCGGGCGAGGTGTACAAGTCGATGTGGGCGGACATGGGCGGCGCCGATGCCTCGAGGAAGGCCATCAAGGAAGCCGCGAAGGGCGCGAAGGCAGCGGTGGACGCGGTGAAGCACGCCGAGGGTCTGCCACCCGAAGCCCGCGAGGCCATAGCGGACGCAACGAAGGAAATCGCGGAGAGCACGGATGGCGCCTCGATCGAAATCGAAAACATCGCAACCGCGCCGGAGAATGTGGTGCTCTTCAAGAAGTACGAGGCGGATCTGAAAAAGTACGCGATGCCGGGGTTGCGAGTCCTGTTCGACGGAGCGTCGAGGACGAAGGGTTCGACGCCCAGACCGTAGCGCGGGACGTACTCGTCGTTTCGTCCTCGTTCTCGGCCGGCGCAAGCCGCCCACCTACCCGTCGATTGGACCTCTCGTCACCCCCGCGAAAGCGGGGGCCTAGCGCGACAGCCCGTTTCCGTCCGCGAAGCGTCGTTCACGTTCACGTTGACCGCCAAACCCCGGATCGTTGACGTTGACGTATGCGTCGCCGCGTGACCACGTGTCGTCCACGTCCAAGTCCCGTCACGAGCGTCAACGCGCCCCTCGACCCGGTCGTCACGCCGCATGCACCGTACGCAGCGGTGGGGCTAAGGAGGTTGCGACTTTCTCAAGTGCGGCCCTGCCCGGTGAGGGCCGCACTTCGCGACCCCGGAAAGGTCTCCATCCATTATGCCCACCACTGCTCCCGAGACATGCGGCGCGCCAACCGCTTCCCTTCATCGATTTGACGCTTACCGACTTGCGCTGGCGTTCCGCGCCCACGTTGTTCGTTGGCTCCCGCTCAAGCGCACTGAACTGTCCGACCAGCTCGACCGCGCGAGCCTCAGCATCGCGCTCAATATTGCCGAGGGCGCGGGCCGCAGCACGCCGCGGGATCAAGCCCGCCACTACGCGATCGCGCGGGGCAGTGCGTTCGAGTGTCTCGCGGTTCTCGATCTCCTCGAACTGGAAGCCGCCCCGCCAAACAGCCACGAGGCCCGCAACGTGTTGCTTCGACTGATGGCAGTCGTCACGGCCCTGGTTCGGAGGTGAACTTTCGGGGCGGGGGCCCGCTGCACACCGCCCCACGGCCGCCCCAACCCTCAGATCATTCCGAACACGCGGCCGCCCCCTTGGTATGGTCCGGCTATGAGCCGTCTGGTTCGCGTCCGCATCGTCTATCCCGAGAGGTTTCGCTGGGAAGCTGAGGAATTCGCCCGCCGTCTGGGAAGACTTCGGGGGCTCCAAATGACACTGGGGGCCCCCGACCTCCTGGCGGCCAAGTCGAGGGGCATACCCAACTCCGTGACATTCACCTCCAAGACGTTCGAGGATCTCGCGCACCGAGTAGTCGGCAAGCTCCCCCTGTATCGTTTCGGTGGACCAACGTTCGAACCGGCAATCCGCTTGGTCGGCCTGGTCTTCAGGATCGACCAATTCCCCGGGGCAACCAGCCCGCTTCCAATTGCCACCTACACGGATCGCGGGCGAGCAGCGATGCAACCTTGCGAAGAATGCAGACGGCGACCGCCGGTGACGGGCTCCAGCAAATGCTATGAGTGCGGATCCGGCCGCTAGCGCCTCACTTCTCCGGCCCGATCCGCGTCGAGGGGCTCAGTTGGCGTTCGCCCGGCACCGGACCCCGAGCCTTCCAGATCACTCTCTGCCGTGGACGATCTCAACGGCGACGCCGAAGTGGTCCGAGAGCTTCCCCTTCAGAGGCTTTGGCAGATTCGGCCACCTCACGGAACGACGGACCCTCCATTCTCCCGACGTGCAGATGTGATCGATGCAGGCGTATGGCGGCGAACCCGCCCGAATCGGGTCATCCGAGCCGGCGGTCAAAGGTCGGAGCCTCAGTTCGTTCAGCACTTCCTTCAATCGCTGCTTCCGCCACAGCGAGCCGTAGTGATGATCGTCGGCGAGGTCCTGATTGAAGTCTCCGGCTACGAAAATGTCCAGGCCCGGATATTCGTTCCGAATTCTGATCATGTCGGAGTACAGCCGTCCGAGGCCGGCGACGAACGCCCGGCCTCCCGCGGCCGGTACCCCGTACCAGGCTGCGCCCGTTGTGGGGAGGACCACACCGTAGACAACGAACGGCGCCATCTCAGGCGGCGCGATCAGCGCCGCCACCGCCTTCAAAGGCTCCGAGGTGCGTATCTCGCGATCAATTGGGAAGCGCGAACAGATGGCCGCCCATCGTTCGTCCGGCTTGTGGCCCTCGTCAGGGCCTCTCGTGGAGACGATCTGGAAATCGGGCCCGGGCCTTACGCTCTCTGAAGTCTCGGTGAGCACCCACACGTCGGCGCTGACGGCTCGCATGAGGAGCTCCACTCGCTGGCCGCGCTTGGTCTTGACCGACCTGAGGCGCTCCAGATTCCATGTCGCCAACCCGAAGGACGGGGGGAAGGGGCGGGAACGTGCGCGTTCAAGGACGGTGGCTTGGTCCTCCCACATGGAGGTGCCGAAGGCATCGCCGAATCCCGCGGCGTCAAAGCGGATACCTGCGTTGAGCGAACGTATTCGGCCAGTTGTGAAACCAGCCTCTGGGCAGGCCGCGCCAGCCTGGAAGCGGATATCGCCATCGTCGGTCCGGCTCAGAATCACGTAGGTACACTTCCAGCCAATCAAGCGACGGATGCCCGCAATGATCACGTCGCCGAGCCGTTCTCCGCCCGGGCGGTAGTCAACCACGCCCCAGAAGTTTGTGAGATCCCCGTCGATCAGGAGCTCAGCCGCGCCTGGATCCTCCCGCCGCTCGTCACCTCGCGGACGAATGCTCCGCTTTGTCCAGGCCAGTAGCGTCGGATCCATCATCTCGTCGTCGGTACCCACTCGCTCCGAATCCCACCGGCCTCCGTGATGGATCAGGCGAGCGGCATCAATGAGGCGGTACTCCCTGGCGTCCTCTTCGCTCTCGATGACAAGCTCGATGAACTCCCCACCCGTAGGCTTGAGCGCCGGAATCACGTTCTTGATCAAGGGCGCCCTCGTCAGCTCAGTGCCAGATCGCTCAGATACTCCGACGCCGGAGCCACGCCAGTCACGAGCAGATGATCCCTCGCCCGGGTGCAGGCGACGTAGAGCAGATGGCGCTCCGTGTTGTAGACATCCTCCAGATCCGCGTCGTCCGCGACGGTCTCGATCCGCTCTTGCAGAGGAATGACCTCGTCATCGCAGGCCATCACCACCACCGCGCGGAACTCCAGACCCTTGGCGAGGTGCATCGTGGTGATTGACGCGAAGCCGCTGGCGGTCTCGAGCTTGTCGTCGAGGACCTTGAACGGCAGGCCCGTCGCCTTCACGGCCGCCCGAGCGCGATCCAGCTGTGCCGCGGATCGGATAAACACGCCGAATTCGCTGGGGGCGAGGCCCTTGGCGCTCAGTTCCGAGATCCACGCGGACACAACCGAGATCTCTTCTGCCTCATCCTCTGCCACCTGGATCGTCGGCGCGGGGCCGTTGAAGACCGAGATCGTGTGGCTCCGCTCGTCGGTGTTGCCGTCGACGTCCGACACCTCCGCGCCAAGGAGCCGATCCGCCTGCATGCGGATCTGATGCGACGTCCGGTAGTTGACGTGAAGCGTGCGAGACCGCCCGCGGATATCGACGCCCAGCGCTTTCCACGAGAAGGGCTGCTGAAAGATCCGCTGGCCGAGGTCGCCCGCGAAGAACAGGCTGTTGGCGCGGTCGCCGCCCAACGCGGCCAGAAAGCGCAGGTGCGCGACGCCGATGTCCTGGGACTCGTCCACCACCGCGAAGTGAAACGGCGGGTTCTTGCTGCCGGCGACCGCCGCCGCCAGCTTGCCGAACACGCCCGGCAAGGTCATGAGCTTCTGCGCGGCCAGACGAGAACGAACGCGTTCGAAGATCGACCAGAGGACGGCGCGCTGGGCCTCGGGAAGCCGAGTCTTTCGACCCAAACGCCGGACGTCGCGATACGACTCCCACGTGTCCAACTGCCACGCATCGACGACCTGCTCCCACTCGGTCAGCAGGAAGTGAGGACTGAACTTGTGCCCTTCAACTTCCCCGGCCGCCGCCTTCAACGCCGAGACCAGGGCCTCGCGCGACGCGATCTGGGGCGCACCGAAATGGGACTTGAAGAGACGCAGGCCGATGGCGTTGATGGAATGCACTTCAAGGCGCTCGGCCAGACGCGGCTCGTTGTGGATCAGCCGCCGAAGCTGCGTCCGAAGAGCGTTCGCCAGAGTGTCGGAGAACGTGGTGAGCAAAACCCGTGCGTCGGGGTTGGCGCGGGCCAGAAAGACAGCGCGATGCAACGCCACGACGGTCTTCCCCGTGCCGGCCGAACCAGAGACGCGCGCGGGGCCCGCGAAGTCGCGCCCCACCAGCTCGCGCTGATCCGGGTGGAGAAACACCGTCC
>CAYNHK010000302.1:0-4708 GCA_964396875.1 uncultured Acidobacteriota bacterium
GGGACCTGGGTGATCGCGGCGATCTGATACTCGACCGGGTCCTCGATGGTGATGATCTTCTCTTCCGAACTCGCGATCTCATTGAGCGCGGCGTAGAGCGTCGTGGTCTTGCCGCTTCCCGTGGGGCCGGTCACCAGGATCATCCCGTAGGGCTCGGCCACGTACTTCTTCACGGTGGCGAGCTGGGCCACGTCGAAGCCCAGGGCCTGGAGCCGAAGTTCGCGGAATTCCTTCGACAACGATTCGCGATCGAGGATGCGTATCACCACATCCTCGCCGTGGATCGACGGCATCACAGAGACGCGGAAGTCGATGGTGCGGCCGGACACCCGAAGACGGAAACGGCCGTCCTGGGGAATGCGGCGCTCGGCGATATCGAGTTCGGCCATGACCTTCACGCGCGAGACGATGGTCTCGGCATGGCGCTTCTCGACCGGGGCCGTGGCTTCGTAGAGCGCGCCGTCGATCCGATACTTGGCGAGAACCGCGCGGTCCTTCGACTCGATGTGGATGTCGGAGGCGCGCCGCTCGATGGCGCCCAAAAGCAGAGAATCCACGAGCCGGACAATCGGGCTCTCGGAGGCGAGGGTTTCGAGGTCGACGACCTTGCCCTCATCGTCGGAGATGAGTTCGTAGCTCGCCCCGAGTTCCTCGCGCGCCCGATCGAGCAGGGTCTCGCCGCCCTTCTTCCGCCTGAGCCCCTCCGAGATGTCCTGGGCGGTTGCGACTACGGCGTCAATGGGCCGGCCGAGGGCGAACTCGGCTTCGGAAATCCGCTCGAGCGAGAGGGGCGGCGCGAAGGCGAGAACCAGGCGCGCCCCCGCCCGACCGCAGGGAATACAGGAGAAACGAACCAGGGCCTCGAGGCTCAATCCTTCCCACAACGAGGGATCGGCGGCCTCATGGTCGATGGCGACGAAGGGCAGCCGCAAGGCCGCCGCGGCCTGCTCGGCGCTTAGGTTGGAAGACTCCTGAACCGTCATCTTCCTACTCTAATCGTCCGCTCTGCTCCGCGCGGGCGGGACGGATCGGCGGAACGTGGCCCGGTTCTGCTGGAACGTTCCAATTCCTATAGACACCGCGGTCCCTCGGGAGTATGGTCCGGGAAATCCATCTGACGCGTGGGCGCGGGCGCGGCCTCCAACAACGTGCGGCAAATCGACGATCTCAAGCCCGATACTTCAGGAGTGACAAGAATGAACCGATCTTCTCGGAGCGCCTCGCGCGCAGTTTCCCCGGCCGCCTCTCTGGGCTTCGCCGTGCTGTTGGCCCTGTCCTTGATCCTTGCCCCCGCCCCGGCGCACGCTCAAATCGACTCCGGCTCGATCGTGGGCGACGTGACCGACACGCAGGGCGGCGCGCTGCCCGGCGCCACCGTGGTGGCCACCCAGCAGGGCACCCGCTTTTCGTTCACCACGACCACGAACGCCAAGGGTCAGTACAGCTTTCGAAACGTGCGCATCGGCTCGTACGTGATCACCGCGGAGCTCGCGGGGTTCAAAAAGACCGTCCGATCCGCGGTACAACTCAAGATCCAGGAGACGATCAAGGCGGATTTCACTCTTGACGTAGGAGCCCTGACCGAGGAAGTGACGGTCAGCGGCGCGGCTCCCCTGCTCAACACGCAGACGGGGGAGATGGGCTACTCGGTGGACGCCCGGCAGCTCAACGACCTACCGCTGCTCGGACGCCGATACACCGAACTGGCCCTCCTTCAGACCGGCGTGGTTCCAGCGGGAGCGGGCATGTCGTCCCGCGGTGAGGACACCTTCTTCAACTCGAACGGGAACTTCGCCACCTGGAACAACTTCGTCCTGGACGGCGGCGACAACAACTCCTTCTCCACCAACCTGCAGGAAAGGACGCCGCAGGTCATTGCCCCGCCGGTAGACGCCCTGGAGGAGTTCAAGATCCAGACCCGCACCTACTCGGCTGAGTTCGGCCGGTCCGCCGGCGCCGTGGTGAACGCCTCGATAAAGCAGGGGACGAACGACTTCAAGGGGGTGCTCTTCGGCTTCGGACGGGACTCCCGGTTCAACGCAAATACCTTCGCGAACAAGGCCGCAGGCCGGCCCAAAGGGAAGTTCGACGAGACCGTGGCGGGCGGCGTCGTGGGCGGACCGATCGTCAAGGACAAGCTCTTCTTCTTCGCGGACTACCAGGCGACGCGCACCAACCAGGCGCAAAGCAATCAAGCGGTCGTGCCCACCGCCCTCATGCGAACGGGAAATCTGATCGAGCTGTCGCGCGGCATCAGCGGCAGCAATCAGTTCATCCCCGCCGGATGCGTCAATCCCACCACCAAGGTGATCAGCCCCAGCTGCATCAGCCCCGTCGCGGCAAAGCTCATGGCTCTCTACCCTCTGCCCAACATCGCCTCTGAGCTCGCCAAGGCGGGTCAACCGGGCAGCTTCGGCCTCCCGAACTACATCAACAACGACCCCCTGAAGAACACGATCAATTCCTACGACGTCCGTCTCGACGCGCGCCCGGGAACGTCGGGCAAGACACTCCTCTTCACCCGCTACTCGTATTCGAAGACGGAGCGCAGGGAACCACCGGTGCTCGGACCCGTGGCTTCGGGCGACTTCGCTTCCAATATCGACATCAAAGGACAGAGCGCGGTCATCGGGCTGACCCGCAACCTGAGCAGCACCATGGTGCTTGACGTTCGGGGAGCCTGGAACAAGATCCAGGGCGACACCTTCCATCCCGCCTTCGGCCAGGACATCAATTCTCAGGTGGGGCTCAAGGGTATCCCCACGGATCCCCGCTTCAGCGGAGGCATCCCGAACACCAGTATCGGCGGACTGACTCGCCTGGGCGGGCCGTTCTTCCGGCCTCAGTTCCAGACCTCGAGCATCAAGCAGTTCTCCGTCTCGCTGGCCTGGAACCGCGGCGTCCATTCCTTCAAATTCGGGGCCGAAAGACGCCGGGATGCCGTCGATTACATCGATCTCCGCTCTCTGAACGGCGAGCTCAACTTCGCCGACGCGCGCTACACGGGCGCGGGGATTGCCGATTTCCTGCTCGGGCTCGCCACTCAGCAGCGTCTGACCACGTTCCACGAAGCGAATCTCTACACCGACGGAACCGAGGTGTTCGCTCAGGATTCCTGGCGTCCGACCAGCAAGCTCTCTCTCAACCTGGGCCTTCGTTATGAATTCTTCACGCCCATCCTGGCTCGCGATGGCGTGATGACGAACATCGACCCCGCGAACGGACAGCGGATCTCCGCCAAGCCATCCGGGAGCCTGTACGAGCGCTCCCTGGTCCACCCCGATCGCAACAACTTCGCGCCACGCTTCTCTTTCGCGTACTCGACGAACGAGAAGATGGTGATTCGGGGCGGCTACGGCATCTACTACCAGCATACCGATCGCTACGGCTCGGAAAGCCAGATGGCCCTCAATCCCCCGCAAGTCATCGACGCCGACGTCGCAGCGGCGAATGCCAACCAGGCTCCGACCTACCCGTTCAGAGATGGATTCATCACTCTCACTCCGAACGACATCAACCCTGCCTTGATCCAATGGCGCATTCAGGATCCGAATCAGAAAACCCCCATCGTCCACCAGTTCAGCATCGGCCCTGATTTCAAGCTCAGCGATACGATGTCTGCCTCGGTGCAGTACGTCGGCAATAAGGTACGGAACGGCCGGCGTATCGTCAATCTGAATCAGGGGAGGATCACACCCTCGGGCGTCGTGTTCCCGTATGCGCAATATGGTTACGGGACCGCCTATCTTGAGCAGATCCGGACGGTGGGCCGGACCGACTACAACGCCTTGCAGACCCAGATCCAGCGACGCATGACCGGGGGTTTGGGCTTCACCGCGTCGTTCACCTACGGCAGCGCGAAGGGCGATTTCCTCGACCATCTGTCGGCGGGCGGGGGCGCCACCGGAAACCAACCGCAAGACGTCTACAACCTGGACGCCGACTACGGCCCCCTGGAGTTCGACATCAAGAAGCGGTTCGTTCTCTCCTTCATCTACGAACTCCCCGCAGGCCGGGGTCGCGGCACTGAACTAAAGGGAATCGGGCGGATCTTCAACGACTGGAGCGTCAATGGAATCCTGAGCCTCGAGGACGGCCGTCCGTTTACCATCACGGGCTCCAACCGAAGCAACACCGGCCCAGGTCACACATCGAGGGCGAATTGTCTGGGCGATGCTCAGCCTTCCGGCTTCGACAAGACGCTCGACAAGTGGTTCGACACCACCCAGTTCGCCGATACGGTCGCGAATACTCACGGCAACTGCGGGTTCAACACGGTCCGTGGGCCCGGGGCGAAGAACCTGAACATGTCGTTGGTCCGCAACTTCCCGCTTCCTGGCGATCGACGCATCGAGTTCCGTGCCTCGGCATTCAACCTCCTCGACTGGGAGAACTACGCCTTCCCCGGATCCAGCGTCGCGAATCCGGTGACCTTCGGCAGGATCACCGGGGTCCGGAACTCTCCGCGTGAGATGCAGTTCGCCGTGAAGCTGTACTGGTAGGGAGAATCAGGATGAGATCGATGAAAACGCCGCTGGTCGTGTCTCTTCTCGTCGCCGGTTTGGCCGGTCCGCCGGCCGTCGTCGGCGCCTCCCTCCCCCAGGACCACGGCGCTTCCGGGGTCTGGCAGAAGATCCTCAAGCTCAAGACCACGGCGAGCGCCATGCACACCACGGCTCATCCCGACGATGAGCATGGCGGCGTGCTC
>CAYNHK010000303.1:0-4702 GCA_964396875.1 uncultured Acidobacteriota bacterium
TGCGCGGGATCTCGTCGTAGTCCGGCTCGTCGGGCTGGCCGAGGTTCGCGGTGTAGGCGTAGGGAATGGCGCCCTTGGCGCGCATCCAGTGGAGGGCGGCGCTCGTGTCGAGGCCGCCGGAGAACGCGATGCCGACCTTCTGGCCGGCCGGGAGTTTCTGGAGAATGGTCGTCATGGTCTTGGTTCTTTTGAAGTCTACTTGGGCCCGGTCTGACGGCCGTCCCTTCGACAACTAGACTGCCTTCGTTCAAACCTTCAGGAGACCTTCCTTGTTGAATACCTTGCTCCCGGCCCTCCGCACCGCTTCTCGCATCACCTCTCTCGCGGGAGTCGTCTTGCTCGCGACAACCTCGGCCGCTACGCCGCAGGCAAAGTCGTCGAGCGCCGTCTCCCCCACCGCCGCGTATGACCGGGTGATGAAGGACGCCTATCCGGCGGACAAGCCAGGTGCTGTGGTGATCGTCGTCAAGGACGGCAAGACGGTCTTCCGCAAAGCCTATGGAATGGCCAATCTCGAACTCGGCGTCCCGTTACAGCCGGACATGGTGTTCCGCCTGGGTTCGATCACGAAGCAGTTCACCGCCACCGCGATTCTGCTGCTCGCTGAAGAAGGCAAGCTCAACGTCCAGGACCGGATCGAGAAGCACCTGCCCGGATATCCGACTCACGGCCACACCATCACCATCGAACATCTGCTGACTCACACCTCGGGCATTCAGAGCTACACCGGCATGCCGGGCTGGATGAGGGACAAGATCATGTCTCCCATGAAGCCGGAGGAAATCATCGAGGGCTTCAAGAAAGAGCCCATGAACTTCGCGCCGGGTGAGCGATGGGCCTACAACAACTCCGGTTACATCCTCCTCGGCGCGATCATCGAGAAGGTGTCGGGGAAGAGTTACGAAGCGTTCGTGAAGGAGAGGATCTTCGATCCCCTCGGAATGACTTCCTCCTACTACGACAACTCGGAGCCCATCATCAAGAAGCGTGCTTCCGGCTACACCGGCGACGCGAAAGAGCCGCGCAACGCGCGCTATCTGAGCATGAGCCAGCCCTACGCCGCGGGTTCTCTGGCTTCGACAGTGGACGATCTGGCTCGCTGGGATCAGGCCCTCGCCACGGGCAAGGTCCTCAAACCGGAGTCGCTCGCCCAGGCGTGGAAGCCCTACGTGCTCAAGGGCGGCGAGCCCACGACTTATGGCTACGGCTGGGGGCCGGGAAAACTTCGCGGCCACCGATCGATCGCCCACGGCGGAGGCATCTTCGGCTTCTCGACCTTCGCCTTGAGCCTCCCCGATGACAAGGTGTACGTGGCCGTCCTGTGCAACTCCGATGCGCCGGCCACCGACCCTGAATTCCTCGCCCGGAAACTGGCCGCGGCGGCGGTGGGCGACCCGTTCCCCGAGTGGACCGAGGTAAAGCTCGACAGCGCGATTCTCGAGCGATACACGGGCGTCTATCGGATCGACGCAAACTCCACGCGCACCGTCACGGTCAAGGATGGCCGCCTCCACACGCAGCGCACCGGAGCACAACTTCTTCCCGCGCGAGCCAGTTCGCAGACCGAGTTCTTCTACGACCAGAGCCTGACTCACTTCAAGTTCGTGGTCGATGCCTCGGGCCGCGCCACCGAAATGCTCATGTACCAGGAGGGCGACTCCGAGGCGCAACGCGCGCCGAGGGTGGCCGACGCGCCCAAGGAGCGTGCCGTGGTTCAGGTCGCACCGGCCCTTCTGGGCGAGTATGTCGGCGAGTACGAACTCGGGCCGGGCTTCGTCCTTGCGGTGACCCGAGAGGGCGACCGCCTGATGACCCAGGCGACCGGACAGCAGAAGTTTGAAGTGTTCGCGTCGTCCGACACTGAGTTCTTCCTCAAGGTCGTGGACGCGCGCATCGTGTTTACCCGGGGTGCTTCCGGGGCGGTGGACGGCCTGGTCCTGCATCAGGGCGGCCGCGAGATGAAGGCCAGGAAGACGAAGTAAGGACAACCGCAGAAAGTGTCCCGCGGCCTCATAGCTCTTCTCCTCTTCTGCCTTCCCGAGGTCGCGTCCCCACAGCCCCGCGTTGCGGCAGACGAGACGGTGTTCGATCTCGTGATCCGGGGCGGGCGCGTCATGGACCCTGCGTCCGGTCTGGACGCGATCCGTGACGTCGGTATCAGCGGCGACAGGATCCGCGCCGTCTCAACGCGGATTCTTCGCGGGCGGGAGACCATCGACGCTCGCGGACTCGTCGTGGCCCCGGGCTTCATCGACCTGCACCAGCACGGTCACGATGCGGCAGCGTACCGAGTCGAAGCTCTCGATGGCACGACGACCGCGTTCGAACTGGAGGAAGGTACGGGTGATGTGGACGCCTGGTACGACGAGCGCGCCGGCAAGGCCCTCATCAACCATGGCGTCAGCGTCGGGCATCTGGCGACTCGAATGCGTGTGATGGGCAACGACGCGTCCGGCGCGCCGGGCGGGAGGGCGGCGTCAGGGGCCGCCACGGACCCAGAGCTTGCGGCCATTGTGGCGCAGACGGACAAGGGCTTGAAGCAGGGCGGGGTCGCAGTGGGACTGCTCATCGAGTACACCCCGGGCGCACGCCCCTGGGAGATCATCGAGATGTTCAAGGTCGCGGCGGCCCATCGCGCGACCGTGCACGTCCACGTCCGCAACCTCGACGAAGCCTTCTACTTTCTCGAAACCGAGGAAGTTATAGCGGCCGCTGCGGCAACCGGGGCCTCGGCACATATCGTTCATATCCAGAGCTCGGGGGGCGAAGACACGCCGCGGATGCTTGAACTCATTCGCGGCGCGCGAAAACGAGGACTCGACATCACGACCGAGGCCTATCCCTACACCGCCTCGATGTCACCCATCGAGGCCCCAGGAAATGACGATTGGGAATCCTGGCCTGATCGCAAGTTCGGGCGGTTCGAATGGCCCGCGACCGGAGAGCGCCTGACCCGAGAGTCGTTCGCCCGCTATCGCAGGCAAGGGGGCCAGGTGGTCGATCACAACAACACCGAAGCCGTGGTCATGGCCGCTGTCCGCGATCCCCTCACCATGATTGTGAGCGACGGCGTGCTACACAACGGTGTCGGGCATCCACGGGTCGCGGGGACGTTCGCGCGGGTGCTCGGGCACTATGTGCGGGAACTTGGGGCCATGACCTTGATGGAGGCGCTCCGCAAGATGACCATCGCGCCGGCTCAGCGGATGGAGCGGCGCGTAAAGGCCATGGCGCGGAAGGGGCGGCTTCAGCCGGGCGCGGATGCCGATATCGTCCTCTTCGATCCGACACGCATCATCGACCGGGCGACCTACCGCGAGCCGACGATTCCTCCGGCCGGCATCCGCGACGTCCTCGTCAACGGAGTCGTGGTGGTTCGCAACGGGGTGGTTCAGGATGGTGCGTTTCCCGGCAGGGCGATTCGCGCCCCCAATACCGTCAGCTATCCGGCCGTCGACCCCTAGCAGGGTGCTGAGGGGTTCAGCACCCTGCCAGGGGGAGTTACAAACGGCGGCCCGACGTGGCGCTACTTCAAGTCGAAGCGATCGAGCTCCATCACCTTGTTCCAGGCCTTCGCGAAGTCGTTCACGAACTTCTGTTTTGCGTCGTCCGCGGCGTAGAACTCGGCGATGGCGCGAAGTTCGGAGTGAGATCCGAAGATCAGGTCGACGGGCGTCGCCGTCCACTTGACCGCGCCGCTCTTCCGATCGAGTCCTTCATAGACCCCCTCGGCATTCGCTGCCTTCTGCCACTTCGTCGACATGTCGAGCAGGTTCACGAAGAAGTCGTTCGAGAGGACGCCGGGACGGCTGGTAAAGACGCCGTGCTTCGCCTGTCCGGTGTTGGCATTCAGCGCGCGCAGCCCACCGACGAGAGCCGTCGTCTCGGGAACGGTGAGGGTCAGCATGTTGGCGCGGTCGACCAGCGCCTCGGTGGGCGAGAAGTGGTTGCCCTCGCCGTAGTAGTTCCGGAAGGCATCAGCCCGGGGCTCGAGGGCCGTGAAGGTGCTCGCGTCCGTCTGCTCCTGCGAGGCGTCCATGCGACCGGGTCGGAAGGGAACGCTTGCGGTGTAGCCAGCGGCCTTGGCGGCCTGCTCCACCGCGGCGGCGCCGCCCAGCACGATCAGGTCGGCGAGAGAGACCTTCTTCCCATCGGTTCGCGCCTGGTTGAACTCCTTCTGGATCGTGGTGAGCCCCGTGAGGACCTTCGTCACCTCGGCAGGGTTGTTCGCCGCCCAGTCTTTCTGCGGAGCGAGGCGGATGCGCGCGCCGTTGGCGCCGCCACGCATGTCGGTGCCGCGGTAAGAAGCGGCCGAGGCCCACGCGGTGCGGACCAACTCGCTCACGCTGAGGCCGGAGTTGAGGATCCTGCTCTTGAGGCTCGCGATGTCGCTCGCTTCGATGAGCTTGTGATCGACGGCGGGGATGACGTCTTGCCAGATGAGCGCATCCTTGGGAGCGTCCGTGCCCACGTAGCGTGTCCGCGGGCCCATGTCGCGGTGCGTCAGCTTGAACCACGCCTTCGCAAAGGCGGTCTCGAACTCGGCCGGGGTCTCCATGAAGCGCCTCGCGATCTTCTGGTAGCTCGGGTCGAACTTGAGCGACAGGTCCGTGGTGAACATGATGATCGAGTTGCGCTTCCCGGGTACGTGGGCGTCCGGCACCAGGTTGGCGCCCGCATCATCCTTGGGAACCCACTGCGT
>CAYNHK010000304.1:0-4674 GCA_964396875.1 uncultured Acidobacteriota bacterium
CGGCCGTGCCCATGCAGAGCCGCGAGTTGGCGGTGTCGGCGAGCGAGACGCAGCCATTCACGCGATGCGTGGTCTGCGAGAGCGAGCCCTTGGTCAAAACCATGGCCACCGCAGCGGAGCCGAGAGTGAGTGTGGCGAAGGCTTCCCAGAAATCGCGAAGGGTCGTGCTCGGATCCTGAAGGCGGGTGATGGTGGCTTCGACCACGTCACCGGCGCTTTCGCCATCGACGAGGAGAGCGTAGTCCGCGGCGCCGGATTCGATCATGCGGCCCGCGACTTCGATGCCGTTCAGAAAACCGAGACACGCGTTCGCGAGATCGAAATTCCGGCACTCCTGGGTGAGGCCGAGATCGCCGTGAACCATGCTCGCCATTGAGGGCTCGAGATAGTCCTTCGAAACCGAAGTGCTGATCAGGATGCCTACCTGGCCCGGGGTGATGCCCGCGCGCTGGATGGCACGCCGTGCGACATCCGTTGCGGCCTGATGCATGGGATGGCCCCGAGTCCAGAAGCGACGCTCGATGATGCCGGTGAGCTGGAGCATCGCGTCGACCGGGATCTTGAAGCGGCGGAGCACGGGGTCGAGTCGGCGCACCAATTGCTCAGTGGAAACCGCCACGGGCGGAAGCTCGTAGGCGATCGACTCGATCGCGAGGTCGTTGAACTTCACAGGTGGCCGTAATCTACTGGCCTGGAGTGTGTTGCGTCAAATATCAACGCTCTTCGCCGTCGCTCTCCGGAGGAGCCTTCTCGCGATGCAAACGACCGGCCTGCTCGAGGGCCCGCCGCAGCAGGAACTCGACCTGGCCGTTGATGCTCCGCAGATCGTCGTCGGCCCACCGCTTCAAGGCGAGGAATGTCCGCTCGTCGAGGCGGAGCAGGAAGGATTTTCTTTCAGCCATTGGTTGCGCCCGCACGGGCCCCGCGATGCGGCCCGTGCGCGCAGACTTAGTAGATCGAACCCGCGTTGACGACAGGCTGCGCCTCGCGATCGGCGCACAGGACCACGAGCAGGTTGCTCACCATCGCGGCCTTGCGTTCTTCGTCGAGATTGACCTTGTCAGACTTCTGCAGGAGATCGAGGGCCATTTCGACCATGCCCACCGCACCCTCGACGATGCGCTGGCGCGCGGCGATGATCGCCCCCGCCTGCTGACGACGCAGCATCGCGGATGCGATCTCGGGAGCGTAGGCGAGATGGGAGATGCGCGCCTCGATCACTCGCACGCCCGCCTTGTCGAGGCGTTCCTGGACCTCGGTCTTCAGGCGGGCCGCGACCTCGGATGTGCTGCCGCGCAGCGAAAAGTCGCCTTCGATGTGAGCGTCATAGGGGTAGTGGCTCGCGAGGTTGCGGATGGCCGCCTCGGTCTGGACGTTCACGTAGTGCTCGTAGTTGTCGACCTCGAAGCAGGCTTCGGCGGTGTCGACCACCTTCCACACCACGACCGCGCCGATTTCGATGGGGTTGCCGTCGTGGTCGTTGACCTTGAGTTTGTTGCTTTCGAAGTTGCGGATGCGGAGCATCACCGAACGCTTCGTGTAGAACGGGTTCGCCCAGCGCAGACCGTCTTCCTTGACCGTGCCGACGTAGTCGCCGAAGAGCTGAAGGACGCGGGCCTCGTTCGGATTCACAATGAACAGTCCGCCCATCAGGAAGAAGCTGAGAAACAACATGAAGATATGGAACAGGCCCCACGCTGGTTGTTGACCCTTGAAGGAAACGATCACGAGCCACAGGAAGGCAATAGCCGCCGCCAGAGTCAGCGACAGCATCAGAATGCCGTTTAGCGTCGTGGCTTGTTTTTCGGTGTTGATAGCTTGTTTCATAGTGATCTCCAAGTGATATCACTAAGCTATCTCACGACTCGTCAGTCTGTCAAGCCCTCTTTGCTCCCGAGAAGAGACCCTCAGCCGTCCACTGCCGAAACCAGCGCGCGAAGTCCTCGGGGGACGCTTTGTGGACGCCGCGGCGCCCGAGGGATCGTTCGACCACCTGGCCGAGGCTACGACCCTCGGCGATGTCCTTCAGTACCGCGAAGGCGGCCGCGGACGCGGGCAGGCGATAGATCGCGTACTTCCTGCGAAAGACCATGAAATAGGACGGTTCTTTGCGGGGCTTCGGATGATCGTGGTCCTCCGCGCGTACGGTGTCGAGGTAGGCGCCGGCGTTCCAGTCGAGCCTCACCAGCCGTAAGGACGGGACGGTGATCAGGCGAGTCTTCGCCAGCCTCGACTGCGGAATCGCTTCGAACGCGGACACGTCCAGAGGCGGGGCTTCCCGTTCGTCGAAGGCCTCCGTCAGGGCCAGTTCGAGCCGCGCCAGATCGACCAGAAAGGGTCGAGGAGAAAACCGTCGCTGCTTCGCCAGGAAGGCCGGCACGCGGTCGCCGAGGCGGTTGAGCGTGTAGCCCTTCGAAGGGTGCGCGGCCGTGTACGCGGTTACGAACTCGCGGAAGCGGTCGCCCAGGAAGTGTTCAAGGCCGGGATAGTCCGCGGCCAGCGCGTCGTACATCCGCAGCGGGTACATCTCCTGATAGACGGCGATCCGCTCGGCTGCGGAGAGGGTCGGCGAGGGAAGGAGGACCTTGTGGATTTTCTTCGCGGGCAGGTGCTTTCGGGCGGCGGGGGAGCGCAACGCCTCCGCGGTGCTGCCGGGGTGAACGACCACGGCCTGCATCCATTTCTGGAGGTTGCTGAGCTTCATGCCGCTACGGCGCGCCGGAACTTGTCGGCCTTCCTGGCCTCTTTGAGGACGATGTCGAAGGCGGGCACGTCCTCATCCCACTCGTACAGCGTCGCCACGCGCCCCGTGCGCTTCACCGCATGGGCGTAGAGCTTCCACACCGCATCGATCGCATGGTCGGAGTGGGTGTCGATGATGTGCGTGCCTTTGTTCGTGTGGCCGGCGAGGTGGTACTGGACCACGCGGTCGGCGGGAAGCGCGTCGATGTACTCGATGGGATCGAAGCGGTGATTGAAAGAACTCACGTAGACGTTGTTCACGTCGAGCAGCAGACCGCAGTCGGCTTCCTCGGCGAGGCGGGCCAGAAACTCCCATTCCGGCATGGTCGAGTGGGCGAACTCGACGTATGAGGAGGGATTCTCGAGGACCAGGGGTCGTTCGAGAATCTCCGAGACCTGGCGGGTGCGCTTGATGGTGTGCTTGAGCGCCTCCTCGGTGTACGGCATCGGCAGAAGATCGTGGGTGTTCCGGCCGAGGACACCGGTCCAGCACAGATGATCGGAAACCCAGTGGGCCCGGGTTCGTTCAGCGAGGGCCTTGAGCTTGCGCAGGTGCTCGCGGTTCAAGGGATCGGTGCTGCCGATCGACATCGAGACCCCGTGCAGCGCCACCGGATACCGCTCCGCCACCTGTTCGAGCACGTAGGCCGGCCGGCCCCCCGTGTCCATGTAGTTCTCGGAGAGAACCTCGAACCAGTCGATCTTCGGGTGCTTCGAGAGGATGTGGGCGTAATGGGCGGTGCGCAGGCCGATTCCGATCCCGAGGTCCTTGAAACCGAAGCGGTTGCCTTTCGGCTTGGGGGTCATGAAGAAATCCAGTGTAGAAGGAAAACGGCCGCGGGCAAAAGGCCCCGCGGCCGAGGGAAAAAGCGAAAGTCGAGGAGTTACGACTTCGGCTTCTCCGCGTGCTTCACGGGAACCGCGCAGCCACCCTTGCCCTTGCAGGAGTTCTTGCCCGCGCACTTGTTGTCGCCCGACTTGCAGCCGCCCTTGCCCTTGCACTCGTTCTTCTTGGCACAGTCGTGCTTGGCTGCAGTGGCGCAGCCGCCCTTGCCCTTGCAGGAGTTCTTGCCGGCGCAGCCGCCGTCGCCCGTCTTGCAGGCTCCCTGGCCCTTGCATTCGTTCATGCCCTTGCAGGCGTGCTTGGCCTTATCGCCCGCGGCCGCGGCCTTGCCCTTCTCGCCGCCACAGCCGTCTTTGCCGCCGCAGGCGTGAGCCTTGGGCTTTTCCTGGGTCTTCTTGGGGTCATCCGCGAAGACCTTCGTTCCCGCCACGACACCCGCGGCGATGCCCGCGATTGCTTTCGTAAAATCCCGACGCTTCATAATTCCTAGACTCCTTGACCCGCAACCGCTTCGTGGCGACTCCCCTGCGTCGCCGGATGCGAGCCCTGATAGGGGACCATGGGTTGATTTCGGTCCGCAGCCGACCCTCGGCCGTCAGACCCATTCTGTTTCCTGAGTTTACGGTCGAACTTGGGCCTTTGGATGGCGACTTGGGCTCGACGGTTTCACTTAGGACCTGCGGAAGCGTGAAAAGGTCGGGTCGAGGAGCCGCAAACCCAAGAAAAAGGCGGAATAAGCAGGGCATTCGTGTTAGGTTTCGCCACGTCGTCACAATGCCTCCTCTCACCACGGACGCGCTGGTCCTGCGGACGTTTCCGCTGGGAGAAATGAGCGTTGTAGCGGTGCTCCTGACCAGGAGCAAGGGGAAGGTCAGGGCCGTGGCGAAGGGCGCGCGCGGTCCAGGCGATCGGTATCAATCGTCGCTCCAACCCCTTTCAGAAGTTCGCACTACGTTGTACGGTCGTGAAGGGACGGAGTTGTTCCGGCTCGGCGCGGTCGAGCTACATCGTTCCTCGCAACCCCCAAACAGCAACCACGAAAGCCACCTAGCCTTGGAATACAGCGCCGAAATGTTCGAAGCATTCCA
>CAYNHK010000305.1:0-4621 GCA_964396875.1 uncultured Acidobacteriota bacterium
CGGTTCCGACATGAAAACACCCCCCTCGCCCCGAAAGGGAGCGAAGAGCCAGCCATGAGATCAGTCCAAAGGATACACCTGCGCCTTAGACTTGCTGACCGCACCCACCCAAATGGACTACCCCGAACCCATCGCCCGCCTGATCGAGGAACTACGCCGGCTGCCCGGACTTGGGCCGAAGTCCGCGCAGCGTGTGGCTTTTTTTCTCCTCAAGGGCCGGGCGGACGACAACAAACGCCTGGCCGCGGCGATCGAGACGCTGTCGGCGAGCATCGGCCTGTGCGAACGCTGCAACGCCTTCACCGATCGCGTGGTCTGCGCCATCTGCACCGACCCGAGCCGTCTCGATTCCATAGTCTGCGTCGTGGAGGAGCCGGGGAACATCATGGCGGTGGACCGAAGCGGGGGTTACCGCGGCCGGTACCATGTCCTCCACGGCGCGCTCTCTCCGATCCAGGGGATCGGCCCCGACGAACTCAGAATCCAGGGCCTGCTCGACCGCGTCCGGCAGGGTCTCGCCACCGAGGTGATTCTCGCGACCTCTCCCACCGTCGAGGGCGAGGCGACCGCGATCTATCTCGCCCGGCTGATGCGCAACCTGGGCGTGAAGGTAACCAGAATCGCCACCGGCATCCCGGCAGGCTCAGACCTCGAGTGGGCGGATGAGGTGACGATGACCCGCGCCCTTGAGGGTCGGAGAGAGTTCTAAACCGCCCGCCCCTTCTACAAACCGAACTGCCGGGGCAACCAGAGGGAAAGCGCCGGCACGTAGGTGATGAGCATGAGCGACACCGCCATCGCGATGAAGAACGGTATCGCCGAGGGCACGACACGCGCGATGGTGGTCTTGCCCACGCTGCAACCCACAAACAGGCAGGTGCCGACGGGAGGCGTGCACAAGCCGATGCAGAGGTTGGCGATCATGATGATGCCGAAGTGGACGGGATCCACCCCGAGCTTGATCACCGCGGGGAGGAAGATCGGCGTGAAGATCAGCACGGCGGGAGTCATGTCCATGAACGTGCCGACGACGAGCAACAGCACGTTGATGAGGAGCAGGACCATGATCGGGTTGTCCGAGAACTCGAGCAGGGCGGCGCTCACCATCTGCGGAATGTCCTGATACGTGAGCACCCAGCTCATCGACTGGCTGGCGCCAATCAGGAGCATGACGACCGAGGTTGTCTTGGCAGCCTTGAGCAGGATGCCCGGGATGTCGGACACCCGCACTTCGCGGTAGATCAGTCCACCAAAGACGTAGGCATACGCCACCGAGATCGCCGAGGCCTCCGTCGGGGAGAAGATGCCCCCGAGGATGCCGCCCATCACCAGGATGATCAGCAGCATGCTCGGAAACGCGCCGATGAACGCCGGCCAGAAACCCGGCAGGTCCGTCACGGTCTGCTCGAACGCGGCCCGATTCGCGGGCCGGCGCATCAGGATGTAGCTCGCCACCATGAGAAGGAGCCCGACGAGGATGCCGGGAATGACGCCGGCCAGGAAGAGCCCGGCCACTGAAACGCCGCTCGCGACCACGGCGTAGACGATCATGATGTTGCTCGGCGGGATGAGGAGGCCGGTCGTGGCCGAGGTCGCGGTCAGCGCCACCGCGAACTCCCGCGAGTAGCCCTTGTTTTCCATCTGCGGGATCATGGCCCCGCCGATCGAGGAGACCGCGGCGGCGGCCGATCCGGACACCGCGCCAAAGAGCATGCACGAGACCGTATTCACATAGGCGAGACCGCCGGGCAGCCGGCCGACCAGCACGGCGGCGAAATCCATCAACCGCCGCGCCATGCCGCCCTCACCCATGAGGATGCCGGAAAGGACGAAGAACGGGATGGCGAGGAGCGGGAAACTGTTGATGCCATTCGTCATCCGCTCGCCGACGAGGAAGGCGGTGGGCACGCTGCCCAGTGTCGCGATCATGGCCATGGCGGATACGCCGATCGCCACGGCTACCGGGGCGTTCAGCATCAGCATCACGATGAAAACGATGAGCAGGACCAGGACCTCGGCGCTCATGACTTCGTCGCTTCCTCCGCGGCCTGCGCGGCCGGGTAGCTGAGCCGGCCGCAGATCACGTGCTCGAGGGCAAAGGCCGCCATGAAGATCCCGGAAAGCGGTGTTGCGATGTGGAGCCAGCCGACCTGGATGCCGAGCGAGGTCGTCGTCTCGCCGGCGCGGAAGGCCTCGGACATGAGCGTAAAGCCGCCATAGCCAAGCACGAAGAGGGCGAACCCGAACACGATCAGTTCGACGATGATCGCCGTGACGCGCTGCGCCTCGGGGTCGAACTTGCCGACGAAGTAGTCCACCCCGAGGTGGCCATGCTCCCGATACATCAAGGCGCCCCCGATGAGCGAGACCCAGACCAGCAGGTAGCGGGCGAGTTCATCCGTCCAGGTGCCCTGGGCGCCGAGGGCATAGCGGGAAAACACGCCCCACAGGACGACAAAGGTCAGCAACGCGAACAGGGAGGTCGCAAGAAACTCGAGGAGCCGCACCAGGCCGAGCCAGGCGCGCGCGATGGGTGAAGTCGCGCCGTTCATTGGACCTGCCGGATGCGCTCGGCAAGCCGTCCCAGGGATTTGCCCGTGAAAGCCTCATACACCGGCGCCGAGGCCTCGACGAAGGGGGCTTTGTCCGGATGGTAGATCCTCACGCCGGCTTTCTCGAGCTCGGCCATGGAGCGAATGGTTTGTTCGTCCCAGAGCTTGCGTTGGTGCGCGACCGACTCCGAAGCGGCCTGCTGCACCCAGCCCTGAACCTGGGGCGAGAGTTTGTCCCAGACGATCTTGCTCATCACGAGCACGTCGGGGATGCTGGTGTGCTCATCCAGCGAATAGTGTTTCGCGACCTCGAAGTGCCGGCTCGTTGTCACGCTGGGCGGGTTGTTTTCCGCGCCGTCGACCATGCCCTGCTGCAACGCCGTGTACAGCTCACCCCAGGCCACGGGCGTGGGTGCGCCGCCCAGGGTGCGGATCAAATCCATCGCCATCGGGCTCTGCATGACCCGGATCTTCATGCCCTTCACGTCTTTGGGCGTGAGCACCGGCTTGCCCACGGTGTAGAAGCTGCGGCTGCCGGAGTCGTAGTAGGCGAGGCCATGCACGCCGACGCCATCGCCCGCTGCCAGCAGTTCTTTGCCGATCGGTCCCTCGAGCGTCTTCCACACGTGAGCGCTGTCGCGGAACAGGTAGGGCAGGCTGAACACGGCCATGTCCGGCACAAACGTCTCGAGCGACGCGGCCGAGACCTTGGTCATGGCCAGGGCTCCGGAGCGCACCTGGGACAAGGACTCGGTCTCGGATCCGAGCGGGCTGTTGGGGATGACCAGCAGCTCGACGGCGCCGCCGGACAATTCCTTGAGCCGGTCGTTCATCCGCAGCATGCCACCATGCACGGGGTGGGTCGTGTCGAGGACGTGGGCGAGCTTGAGCACCGTGCGCTCCATGGCTCCCCTCGATTCGCGGGCCGCGCGGATCGACGGGATCAGCAGCGCGGTTGTGAGCAGCGCGCCGACCAGCGCGCCCAGGGCGAGAAACGATAGGGATTTTCTATCCATGTGCGGACACCTGTCCGGTTTTACGTGAACGGCGGGAGCGGCGGCCTAAGCGGCCGCAGGTAATCAGCGCCCCTGGATCGCGAGGAGGGCGGCCTGAGCGGCATTCTTCACCGCGGGATCGGGATCGGTGAGCGCCGCGGACAACGGCGCGATCGCGGCAGAAGCCCCGGGGCCGATTCGTCCCAGCGCCTGCGCCGCCGCCACCCGCACCGCGGGGTTCGCGTCGGTCAGCGCCGCCATGAGCGCACGCGTGGCGGGCAAAGCGTCGGGCCCGAGGGATGCCAGGGCAAAGGCCGCCCGTTCACGCGCCTCGGCCTCGGGATTCTTGAGATCGAGGGCGATGCGCAACGGGTCCGGCGCGGTCTGCGGCGCGGTCTTCGCGACGTCCGCCTGTTTGACGTCCGCTTTGGTCATGAAGCGATTGCGCTTCGGTTGATCCGCCTCGCTGACCGTGGCCGGGGCGGCCACATCCTCGACATCGAGGCCCGTGGCGAGAGCCTCGTAGGCGCGCTGGCCGTCGTTCGCCGCGTTCCGGGCGGCTCGGGCGATTCCCTCGGCCTCCTCGGCCTCGCGGTTCAGACGGTCGCGTTCGGCGCGGGCCTTCTCGATCTGCTTCACCAGTTCGCGCCGGCGTTTCTCTTCGTCCTTGCTGAGGGGAACGCCGGGGCTAAGCGGAACTCCGGGGCTCGAAGCGACGGGCAGATCCGAGGAAGGCGCGGCTTCGGATGGAGAAGATGAACGAGCGCTGCGCGCGGCCCGGTCGGCTTCCTCCTGCTCCCGCTTCAGGGCGACCGCGCGTGCCTTGTCTTCGGCTTCTCTCGCTTTGGTGGCCTCGCGCTGTGCCCGTTCCTCGTCCTTGCGCCGGCGCTCTGCGTCCCTGGCCTCCTGCGCCCGCGCGCGGTCTTCTTCCTTCTTGCGGGCCTTTTCCGCCTCGGTTCGCGCCTTCTCCTCGGCCTTCATCATCCGCTGCTGCTCGGGGGTGAGGGCCTCTCCCTGGGGCGCCGGCTCCGCGGCCGCGCCGCTCATCTTTCGCTCCTGCTCGGCGAGACGCGC
>CAYNHK010000306.1:0-4610 GCA_964396875.1 uncultured Acidobacteriota bacterium
TTCGCCCCGGTCTGCATCTCGATGAAGAACGGACTGTTCAGTGTCTTGAGGACGAGGGCCACCCGCGGCTTCGCGGGGGCCGCGTTCTGAGCGGGCGGCGCGCTGCACGACGCGAACAGCGACGCGACCAGGGTGATCGCCAGGGCCTTGAGGTTCCGATTCTTCATGAGGTCTCCATTCGATGCGGTACGGGGGTTACTGACGCTTCTTGACCAGCGAGTCCATGAGCACGGCGGCGATGATCACCAGGCCGATCACGATCTGCTGGAGAAACGACGAGATGCCCAGAAGGTTAAGGCCATTTCTGAGCACGCCCATGGTGAGCGCGCCGATCAGGGTGCCGCCGAGGGTGCCGAGACCGCCGGTGAGGCTCGTTCCCCCGATGACCACCGCGGCGATCGCGTCGAGTTCGTACATCATGCCCGCGATGGGCTGGGCGGAGTTGAGGCGCGCGGTCAGAAGAACGGCGCCCATGGCCGCGGTCACCCCGGACAGCACGTACACCGCCGTCTTGTGGAGGGTCACGGAGACGCCGGAAAGACGTGTCGCTTCCTCATTGCCACCGATCGCGTAGACGTAGCGGCCGAAGCGGGTGCGATTGAGCAGGACGATGGCGACGGCGTAGAGAACGATGGTGAGAAGGACAGGCACGGGGATACCGAGCAGGCGCCCGGTGGACAGCCAACGCAAGGACTCGTCGAAGCCCGAGATGGGGCGGCCGTCGGTGAAGAGCAGCGCGGCTCCCCGCGCGACGCTCATCATCCCAAGCGTCGCGATGAAGGGCGGAAGTTTGCCGCGCGTGATCAGCACCCCGCTGAAGAGGCCGCACAGGGCGCCGGTGAGGAGGCCGGCCAGGATCGCGGGCACGAGAGGCCAGCCCGCCTGAAGCCGGTTCGCCATGACCACGCCGGAGAGGGCCGCGATCGAACCGACGGAGAGATCGATGCCGGCGGAGAGGATCACGAAGGTCATGCCCACCGCGATGACCGCGTTGATCGCGGTCTGCTCCATCACATTCAGGAGGTTGGAGGTCGTGAGAAAGAAAGGCGAGAGATACGAAAGCAGCGCGCCGAGGAGGAAGAGTCCCACCAGCGTGCCTGCGCGGCGGGAACTCATCAGATGAACGGCCCACTTCTTCATGCGGTCTGTCCCAGGGCTGCGGAGAGAAGGGTCTCCTGGCTCGCGCTCGTTGCCGGGACATCGGCGACGAGCCGGCCCGCGCGCATGACGAGGATGCGGTCGCTCATGCCGAGGACCTCCGGAAGTTCAGAGGAGATCATCACGATTCCAGCTCCATCCGCAGTGAGTCGGTTCATCAGTTCGTAGATCTCCACCTTGGCCGCGACATCGATGCCGCGGGTGGGTTCGTCCATGATCAGCACGTCGACGCCGGTGGCGAGCCACTTGCCCAGCACGATCTTCTGCTGGTTCCCGCCGGACAAAGCACCCGCCCGCTGCTCGATCGCCGGCGTCTTGATCCGAAGGTCGGCCACGTACTTCTCCGAGAGCGCGGCCTCGGCCGTCCCGTCGATCAGGCCGAAGCGGGAGAGGCGGCGCGCCGAAGTGAGGGCGAGGTTCTCCCGCACCGACAGCCCGAGCACGAGGCCCTGCGTCTTTCGATCCTCGGGAAGGAGGCCGATGCCAGCGGCGATCCCGTCGGCCGGCGAACGGACGAAAGCGATCCGGCCCTTGACCGCGATCGTTCCGCTGTCCGACCGATCCGCGCCGAAAAGCGCCCGCGCAAGTTCCGTGCGGCCGGCGCCCAGAAGACCGGAAATGCCGAGGATCTCCCCCCGACGAAGGTTGAAGCTCACGTCGTGGAGGGCGTTGTCCCTCGAAAGGCCGCGCACGCTCAGCACTTCAGCACCCGGTTCGGTGCGCCGCCGCGGGAAGTGATCGCCGACCGAACGGCCCACCATGAGGCGGATCAGTTCAGAGGTGGCCACCTCCTTCGTCCTGTAGGTGCCGATCTTTTTCCCGTCGCGCAATACGCTCACCCGGTGGCCGATACGGTCCACCTCGTTCATCCGATGCGAAATGTAGATGACACCGACTCCGCGTTCGAGGAGACGAGCGATGGCGGCGAAGAGTTGCTCGATCTCCGAGGCGGTGAGGGCGGATGTGGGTTCGTCCATCACCAGGATCCGGGCGTTCTCCGAGAGGGCCTTCGCCACTTCGATCATCTGCTGCTCGGCGATGCCGAGACTTCCCACCGGCGTGTCGAGATCGAGGCTGATACCGAGGCCGCCGAGGAGTTCGGCCGTCTTCGCCTTCATGGTCAGGACGTCGAGCAGACCGAGCGGTGTCGTCGGCTCCTTGCCCAGGAACACATTCGCGGGAGCGCTCAACTGCGGCACGAGCGTGAGTTCCTGGTAGATGATGCTGATGCCGAGGTCGCGGGCGGCGCGGGGCGAGTCGATGTTCGCGGCCGCGCCAAGGACCCGGATCTCCCCCGCGTCTTTCGACTGCGCTCCGCTCAGGATCTTCATGAGCGTCGACTTCCCCGCCCCGTTCTCGCCGAGCAGGACATGCACCTCGCCGGCCAGAAGGTCGAGGTCGACGCCGTCGAGCGCAATGACTCCGGGAAATCGTTTCTGCACGCCGGTCATCTCGAGGAGCGGCGGCTTCGTGCTCATCGGGACCGGGGGGACGTGTTGCGGCGAGTTCGCGAAGCGGGAGTGCTGCGCTCGCGTGGTGGAGGGGCGGTGGTCGAGCGCACCACCAGAGTGGGGGCGAGGACCACGCGGCGCGCCTTGACGCGGACGCCCCGGATCCTTTCCACCAGGAGGTCCATCGCCATATGGCCGATGTCGTGACGCGGCTGATGGACCGTGGTGAGCGAGAGATGACGCATCGCGGCGAGGGAAGTGTTGTCGTAGCCCACGAGAGAAATGTCCTGCGGCACCCGCAGACCGCTCTCCTCGATGGCGTTCAGTGCGCCGATCGCGGCAAGGTCGTTCGCGGCGAAGATCGCGGTGGGCCGCGGGCGACGTTCCAGGAGTTCACGCGCGCCCTGATATCCGCCGGCTTCGGTGTAGGCGCCCCGGCCGATCACGATCTCATCGCCGAGTTTGAGTTTGCGCATCGCGGCCTCGTAGCCGTGCCGCCTTTCGAGGGCGCCCGCACCCTCCCCGCCGTCGATATGGGCGATGCGGCGATGGCCGAGGGAGACACAGTGCTCGACCACGAGAAGGGCGCCCGCGGCATCGTCGTCGGCCACACTGTCCACGGAAGCGGCGCGGGCCGGACGGCCGACCACGACCACCGCGGCTTCCTTGCTCGCCTTCACCACCTGCGCGCTCTCCATCATGGGCGAGCCGAGGATGACACCGTCGACGCGAAGCTGGAGCAGGGTCTCGATCGCTTCGTCCTCGTGCTGCTGAATGCGATCTCCGGTGTTCATCAACACGCGGTATCCGAGGGTGCGCGCTCGCGCCTGGATTCCCGCGATGACATCCGCGAAGAAGGGATTGTTGAGGTCGGAGACCAGAACGCCGACGATGCGCGTCCGCTTCTGAACCAGACCCTGGGCCATGGCGTTCGGGCGATAGCCGAGTTCCGCCACCGCGCGCAGGGCGGCGGCGCGCCTTTCCGGGCTCACATGGCGGTCGCCACGGACGACCAGCGACACCAGGGACTTTGAAACCCCCGCGTGCCGCGCCACGTCGTCGATTGTTGGTCGTCGTCCATTCTTCATGCTTGACACACCGCCACTCCCGTCGCTAGCTTAGGTGCGATGGAACGTTCCAAGGCTAGCACGGCGCAAAACCTCCATCTCCCGAAGAATGCGTTGGTTTCGCCGGGTTTTGACGCGATGGTGACGCCCGAATCGGCGGGCTGGTCCTTCTCCAGCCTGAGGGTGCTGTCCCTCGCGGCCGCGGAGTCGCGCCGCCTCGAAACCGGTCTCGACGAGATGCTCGTCGTGCCCCTTTCGGGCGGTGTCCGGGTCGAGTGCGAGGGCTTGGTCTTCGATCTTCAGGGGCGTCGATCCGTCTTCTCGCGGGTAACCGACTTCACTTACGTTCCCCGCGATGCCGCGTTCACCCTGACCTCGGTCCGCGGCGGCACATTCGCCCTCCCGGGAGCGCGCGCCCGACGGAGGCTTCGCCCCGCCTACGGTCCGGCGGAGAAGGTCCCGGTGGAGATCCGCGGCGCGGGCGGAGCCACGAGACAGCTCAACAATTTCTGCGCCCCCGGCGTGTTCGAGACGGATCGCTTGAGCGCGGTCGAAGTCCTGACCCCGCCCGGAAACTGGTCGTCGTATCCGCCGCACAAACACGATGAAGCCCGGCCCGGCGAAGCCATCCTCGAGGAGATCTACTACTTCCGTCTCGAGGGCGAGGCGAGTTTCGGAGTCCACAAGACCTACGCCGCCGACTTCGACGTGACCTCGACGGTGCGCGATGGCGACGTCTTCCTTGTGCCCCGCGGATACCACGGCCCTTCGATCGCGCCGCCCGAGCACACGTTGTGGTATCTGAACGTCCTGGCCGGGCCGGCGGAAGAGCGTTCGATGAACTTCTGCGACGACCCGAAACATCACTGGATCCGCGATTCGTGGCGCGGCCAGCCGACCGATCCCCGCGTGCCGATGACGAGCGCCGTCGAAC
>CAYNHK010000307.1:0-4535 GCA_964396875.1 uncultured Acidobacteriota bacterium
TCGTTCGCGATGTGCCCGTCAAAACCGGCCATGACGCGCGTGGACGCGCGGGTCAACTGTTCTCGTCCCATGATTTTCAGGGTTGCGGCTAGGCGAGACGGGCCTTGACCGCTTCGCTCACTTTCTTGCCGTCGATGATCTTGCCGGTCTCCTTGAGGGCGGCCATCGCCGCCTTCATCACCACGCCCATGTCCTTCGCGGTGGGCGCGCCGAGCGCGGTCGCCGCCTTGTCGACTTCGGTCCGGATCTCCTCGTCGGTCGCGGCGGCGGGAAGAAAGGCGTTGAGGATCGCGAGTTCCGCCTTCTCCTTCTCTACGAGTTCGGTGCGGCCCGCTTTGGCGAATTGATCGATCGAGTCCTGCCGCTGCTTGGCAAGGGTCTCCACGACCTTCTGGGCCTCGGACTCGTCGAGGGGGGCGCGCTTGTCGATCTCCTTCTTCTTGAGTTCGGACTTGAGGAGACGCAGGGTCTCCACGCGAGGCTGGTCCTTCGCCTTCATCGCCGTCACCGTATCGGCGGTCACTCTCTCCATGATTGTCATGAAGGGGAGGTTATCAAGACGGTCAGGAGTTGGTGAGCAGGGCCCCCCGCAGAGCGCGGGCCTCGCCAAGCAATTCCCGGACCGCGGCATCGACCGAGGCGGGGGTGGGCGAAGCCGGGGAAGTATCAGGAGAATGATGGACTGCGGAGCGGCGATCTTCAGGATCGCCGAGGCCCGCCTCGCGGAACCTCCGCAAACGCTCGAGGATCAGGTCGCGGATCTCGACCGCATTGTCGACCCCCTTGAAGATCCCAAGATGCAGCGAGGTTTCCGCGCCATGCCCCTCCGCCGCATGAGCCATGTCTCCCCCGCCGCCCGCCGAGCGCACATGCACGTCAGCCAGACCAAGCAACCGCTGCACCGGCCCCTGCCGGATCTCCACCTGCTGGATGTTGGCGAAACTCATGGTGGACTCCTGAAGCCTCAGAATTCCCGTGCGGATGCGGAGGCTCCGGTCGGTGACGATGTACCAGTGCTGCTCGAACTCGAGCCGTACGATTGCGTAGGTCACGATCATCTGAAATCCGATGAACGCGATGCCGGCGATCTCGAGGAACTTGATCAGAGGCATCACGAACGCCGGCATCCGGGCGAGGAACGCGGCGAGCGCGAGATCGCGTCGCCGGTCCCGCTCGCGGCGACGTTCGGCCCGGGTCTGCGACGCCCCGGGGGAAGGGGCTGGAGACATCGCGGGTGAGGGACTGGCCGAGGGCAAAGGACTCGCCGCGGGAGTTGGAATGGCCGCGCTGCGCCGCGCGTTCTCCACCGCCATCTCCATACCGGCGAGGAAGACGAGCGAAAAGCCGACACCGACGATGGCGCCCGCCTGGCCGACAAACCAGCGCAAGAGGCGCAGTCGATACTGGTTGAAGCCCGCGCGGAAGATCCGCACCGATCCGGGAGCGCCGAGCGGCGGCTCGGGTGCGGGGGGCACGCACATCAGCCGCAGAACATGGGCTTTGACCCACTCGAACATCAGACTTCGTTCTCCGGTCGCGGAGCGGACCGCGCTTCGAGCAGTCTGCGGGTCTCCCGCAGTTCCGCCGCCACTTCGCGGAGTGCGGCTGCGAGATCTCCCGAACCGGCGGACTCCCCCTCGGGCCGAGCCGCCTTCGGGTGGTCGACCACACCGCGCATCCGCGAATAGAGGAAGTCGCGAACCAGTTCGAACTCCTTCACCCCCTCGATCGTCATCTCCGCCCCCGCGTTTCCGCTCGCGGTCTGAACCAGGACCCGGGCGAGGCCGAGCCAGCGCTCGATCAGATTGGACCTGAGATGGATGTCCTGGATGCGGGCGTAGTTGATGATCGTCTCGCGCCTGAAGAGGATTCCCCAGCTCATCGAGATGCCTTCGTCGGTGAAGCGGTACCGGAGGGTCTGAAACTTGAATCGAAGCACGACCGCGGCGATCGGGAAGAGGAAGAGGAACGCGAGCGAGGAGACGAGGTAATACGTCCACAGGTCCTTGTGGGGTCTCTCGATCGCGAGTACGACGGCGTCCTGGTCGCGGCTCGTCATTTGGCGGGAACCATAGCAAGCAAGCGCTCCACCGCGGCGACCGCGGCCTTGAACCTCTCCTCGTAGGCCCCTTCGAGCCGAACCACCGGCACAGCCCCGTGCGCGAGCTGATCGGCGAAACGTCGATCCATCCACTCCCGGATGTGCTCGCCGTCGCGGAGGCCGTCTTGAACGAAGGGCACATCCGGGGCGGTCAGGAGATACAGGTCCGCCTTGTCCCGCGCGCCGATCGCGTCGACCCGCAGGTCGCGGGTCGAGTGGTATCGCTCGTTCCACGTGCCGGTCGCGAAGGCGTTGGTGTCGCAGAACAGAACTCGATTCGCGACTCGCGCGGCCGCATTCTCCCGCCGCTGCTGCTCGGTCGCGATCTCCACGAACTCGTCCGAGGACCATGACGGCGGCGGGTCGGTGACCTTCAGGCCCGCGATCTTGCGCTCCCAGTGTTCGCGGCCGAACTCGGGGACCCATACCGTGTCGAAGCGTTCCGCGAGCCGCCGCGCGAGGGTTGTCTTGCCCGTCGACTCCGCGCCGATCACCACCACGCGTTTGACGAAGTAGGCGCGCACGCACGGCTCCAGGAACTCCAGATGGTCGAGCGGCGCCGCGCGGATTCGCGAGCCGCTGATCGGCACGATCAGGCGTTGCCGATCGACCATCACGTGGCGCGCCCCCATGAGACGGGCGAACTCCGGACCGTAGTCCTCACTGCTGAAAACGACGTCGGGAGCGCGGCCGAGGTGACGCTTTGTGAAGTCCGCCCACCGCCGGCTGTCGTCCTCAAGTTCATCGGCCACAAGATGAATCTCGCAGTCGGGATGGATCTCCTCGAGCCAGGCGGCCCGCACTTCCCAGGGAATCGTCTGGCTCGGGTGGTGCGCGAGCATGACGACGAGCCGATCCACCTGCGCACGCGCCTCGGTGATCAGGTGTTTGTGGCCGCGGTGCGGCGGATAGAACTTCCCCACCAGGAAGCCGAGACTCATGTGACGATGGTCTCGTCCTGCGCGGCCCTGGGCTGGCGGACGAGGGTGCGCCAATGCGAGAGGCCCATGGTGGCCATCACCAGGAAAACGGCGTAGAGGAGAGCGGTCAGGTTGAGACCGCGGGAGACATAGAGGGGCACGTAGACGATGTCGACGAGGATCCACAGATGCCAGGTCTCGAGCCGCTTGCGATTGAGGAGCCATTGCGCACCCAGGCTGACTGCCGTCGTCCAGGCGTCCCAGAACGAGGCTGAGCCGCCCAGATACCGAAGCGTCCTCCACAACACCAGTGTGCTGAGGACGATCGCCACGCCAACCGCCCATTTCTCGAGCGAACTCGCGTGGACGACCCGGAGGGGCGTGCGGCGCTCACCGCCATAGAGCCAGAGGTACCAGCCCATCAGGCCAAGGGCGAAGTAGACGAGCTGGAGCGCGGCATCGCCGAAGAGCCGGGCATCGAAGAAGACCACGCTGAAAGTCGCGGTGTTCACGAGACCAATCGGGAAGTTCCAGACGTTCGCGCGCACGGTCAGCCAGACGCAGGCGGCCCCGGTCACGAACGAAACCGCCTCCAGCGGCGAAGCGCGTCCAAGCGCCACCATCGCGGCCGCCACCGCCGCCACCGCGACCGTGAGGACGAGGAGCGCCGTGGTTTCGCTCCAGGGAACCCGCGCGCCTCGGCTCAACGCGCCCTCAGAGCTTGCGCTGGCGGAGCGCTGGATGTTCGAGAACTCCCTTGAGAGCCGCCTCCGGCCACTCGTTCCGGGGCAGGGTCTCGAGGTCGAGGAAGGGCGTCTTGCCCGCGGCCAGCAGCGCCGAGACCCTGCGGTCGACCTCGCGGACAAAGACCGTGTCGGTGTCGCGAAAGCCATCCTCCTGCACCTCGGCGAGCACGGGAACCCGGATGAGCAGGTCGTACGTCTTCATCCACATCTCGACGAAACGCTCCACCGCGAGATCACGGCCGCAAGCCAGGAAGAAGTAGGCGTAGTTGTCGAGGGCGGCCCGGTCGCACACCACCACGTCGGAATGGGACGCCGCGCGGATCTCCTCGGCCACCTGGGTGGTGAGGATCCAGAGCTGGGCTTCGCGCGAGGTCTTTCGGTTCACGGGCAGGGGCGAGGCGCGCGCCACCTCCTTGACCATGTCGACGTTGATCCCCCGGCGCTTCAGCTGCGCAGCCAGGTCGAAGCACAGCGTCGTCTTCCCCACTCCGTGCGACCCCACAAAAGCAATCTTCATGTAACGACTACTCTACCGGCACCGTGATGGGCCCGAAGCCCCGCCCCTGCCCGGAGATACTCACGTCACCCCGGCGAAAGCCGGGGCCTGGCGCGACAGCCCGTTGCCGACCGCGACGACCACACGTCCGCAAGCCTGGTAGTGGTTGCCCGCGTGGCCGGCGGAAAGGGGCGCGCCCGTTCGCGCCTTTCGGGTAACGCTACGGCCAAGGCACCTGGGCGTTCCCCTCGTCTCCGTGGGCCGCATGGCGT
>CAYNHK010000308.1:0-4532 GCA_964396875.1 uncultured Acidobacteriota bacterium
CCTTCTTGACCGCGTCCATCTTCGCGTACATCTCGAGCTTGTCGCGCTTCTGCATCGCCTCGTAGAGGGGCGGCTCGAGCGCCGCGGCGATCTCATGAGCGAGGGCGTGGTCGATTTCCTTCTTCGGGGCCTGCCGCTTGGTCTTGCCGATCTCCGCCATCATCTGACGCTGGACCGCGCAGATGACCTTGATCGCGTCGTGGCCGGCCACCAGGGCGCGCACCATGTCGTCTTCTGCCAGTTCCCGGGCACTCGACTCGACCATGCAGATCGCCTTCTCGGTGCCGGCGACGAGGAGGTTCAACTCGCTCTTCGTCTTCATTTCGGTGCTGGTGGGATTGATGTGGCACTGCCCGTCCCAGAAACCCACGCGAACCGCGCCCACCGGCGTGTCGAAGGGGATGTCGGAGATGCAGAGCGAGGCCGAGGCGCCGATCAGGGCCAGAGTGTCGGACTCGTTTTCGAGGTCGGCGGACCAGAGGAGCGCGCTGATCTGCGTCTCACAGCCCCAGCCCTCCGGGAAGAGCGGACGGAGCGGACGGTCGATCTGGCGGCAGGTGAGAATTTCCTTCTCGTTCTGCCGGCCCTCGCGCTTGAAGAATCCGCCCGGGATCTTGCCCGCCGCGAAGTCGTTCTCGCGGTAGTCGACGGTGAGGGGCAGGAAGTCGATGCCCGGCTTCGGCTCCTTGGCGGCCCCCGCGGCCACGAAGACTACGGTGTCGCCCATGCGGATCACCGTGGCGCCGTCGGCCTGCTTGGCCATACGGCCCGTTTCAATAGTGATCGGCGCGCGGCCGACCTGGATCTCATACCGTTTCATGGCCATTGTGCTTTTCTCCGAGCGGCGTGATTTGCAGAGGATGTAGGGATCGTGAGAAGTCCTTGGAATCGGCGACGCGCTTCGTCCCGCGCAGGAGTTCTTGCGGAATGGCTGAAACGCCTCGTCCCCTCGGCTTCCCGCGGGGACCAGACGGTCGGTCAAACACGATGCCCGCCGAAACGTCCGGCGGGCTCTCCTGCTTTCTGACTACTTGCGCAGTCCGAGTTTGACGATCAGAGACTGGTAGCGGGACGGCGTCTTCGACTTGAGGTAGTCAAGCAGACGACGGCGATGGCCGACCATCATGAGAAGGCCGCGGCGCGAATGATGATCCTTCGCGTGCGTCTTGAGATGTTCGGTCAACTGGCCAATGCGCTCTGATAGAAGCGACACCTGGACCTCCGGAGATCCGGTGTCCGTAGCGTGCGCGCGGTTTCCCTCGATGAGGGTTGTCTTCTTTTCCTTGGTAAGGCTCACGACTCTTTTTGCTCCTCCGAGCCTGCTTTGTTGTTCTTACAGCGTGATTTATCTTCGTTTGGAACTCGGGAGCTTACCACACCGGCTCGACGCTCAGAAGACGCAGAACGGCTGCAGTCGCGAGCCTGAAGCCCGCGCGAGCGCCACCAGATGGTCCGCCCCGTCGCAGACCCGAACCCGGTCCGCGCGATCGACGCTGTTCCCGCCCACGTTGATCGACCGCCCGAGCCGCAGGTTGGCCGCCCCTTCTTCATTCACCAGGACTCGTGGCCAGGTGTCGAGTATCGACGCCATCGGCAAGAGGTTCCTTGCGAGGGAACCTGCGTCCAAGCGGTCGAGAGGAACCGCACGATCCAGACCGGCCGCGCCGGAACGGGTTCGCCTGAGGGCAACGAGGTGCGCGCCCACGCCGAGGGCCCGTCCGAGATCTCGCGCCAGCGCGCGGATGTAGGTGCCGCGGGAACACGCGAACCGGACGGTGGCGACGCCGTCCTCGAGGCCGAGAAGATCGGCGGCATGAACAGACACACGCACCGGTTTGAGATCGACGTCCTCTCCCCGGCGCGCGAGGGCATAGGCCCGCTCGCCCGCAACCTTCTTGGCGGAGTACGCGGGAGGAATCTGCTCGATCTCTCCCACGGTTGACGCGAGAGCCGCGGCCACCGCGTCCGGGGTCAGCAGATCCACCACGGCGACGTCGCCATGACGCTCACCCTCCGCATCGTCGGTGGTGGTCTCGAAACCGAAGCGGATGCCTGCCTCGTACTCCTTCGCATCCGTGCCTCCCGCTTCCTCGATGTAGGGAATGAGCCTGGTGGCTTTGCCCAGGCACAGCACGAGGACGCCGGTCGCCATCGGATCGAGCGTGCCCGTGTGTCCAACGCTTCGGGTTCCGGCAATCCGACGGACCCGCGCGACCACGTCATGCGAGGTGAGGCCTGCGGGCTTGTCGACGATGAGCAGGCCGGAGAGGCCCGAATCCGGGGGCGAGGTGCGCTTGCTCAGAGGGACTCCACGATTCAGCTCTTGCTATCGTCGAGGGAGTCACCCGGAGCAACGACGCTCTCGCCGTTCGCGGCCTGCGTCCGCTCTCGAGCCTCGGTCTCGGCCGCGACCTCGTCCGCCTTCCAGCCGGCCATGATCTCGCTCACGCGCTCCGCGTTGTCGAGGCCCTTGTCCTGGACGAACATGATCTCCGGGACCGTGCGCGTGCGCATTCGCTGGGAAAGGAGTTTCCGGACAAAGCCACGGGAGTGGTGCAGGGCGCGCATTGACTCGAGCTGAGTCTTCGCGTCTCCCATGGGCGACACGTAGATCTTCGCCACCGACTGGTCCACCGGCATTTCGACCCGGATCACGGTCACGAAACCAAGGCGCGGATCGCGGATCTCACGAGAGATGATCATCGCGACCTCGTCGCGGACCCCATCCGCGACCCGCGATTTTCGGTGGTTCACAGCCATTGTCTTTGTTCTCCAGCGCAAACGACGCCCGGGGTTTCCTCGATCTCGCGGAGGATCTGGTCCAGGGTCTTCTCCATCGGCGCTCGCTCGGTGTTCACTCCGACCACGGCGAGGCCCGCGCGCTGCCAGTCGTCCTGATGCGCCACCTCGGCGATCGAGACGTTGTGGTTCTGACGAACCCGCGCGAGGATCGAACGCAGCGGCTGCCGCTTGTCCTTGAGGCTCCGCGCCTCAGGCAGCTGCAGCGAGATTTCGAGGAGACCGATCACCATCAATTCATCTTAGGCCCGCACCCCGATCCCCCGGCACCGTAGCACCGCGCCTGAGGGAGCGCAGGCGCTTTGACTGGCACCCTTCCGCCCGGCAGGTTCTGGAACATGAGCAGGCGAGGCGCCAAGTCTGAGTAGAGCGTAGGCCCAATTTACTTGGGCCGGAGCGACGGGGGTCTGGGGGGCGGGTCCGCGCAACGCCCCCCAGCTCAATTAAAGAGTCTCTCTGTACTTCTCCATGACGAAGAATTCGATGACGTCGCCCGGCTTCACGTCGTTGAAGTCGACGATGCCGATACCGCAATCCGTGCCGGCGCGAACTTCCGAGGCGTCGTCCTTGTGGCGCTTGAGCGAGGCCACCTTGCCGGTGTGGATGACGATATTGTCGCGGAGGAGGCGAACGCTCGCCTGCCGCGTGACCTTGCCGTCGGTGACCAGCGAGCCCGCGATGGTACCGATCTTCGAGATCTTGAAGGTCTCCTGGACCTTGGCCGAGCCGAGTACGACTTCCTTGAACGCGGGCGCGAGACGCCCTTCGAGAGCCTTGGTCAGATCGTCAACGACATCGTAGATGATCGTGTAGAGCCGTACTTCGATGTTGTCGCGTTCGGCAAACTCCGCGGCCTTGCGTTCCGGGCGGACGTTGAAACCGACCACGATGCCTTCGGAAGCTGCGGCCAGGAGGACGTCGCCTTCATTGATGGCGCCCACCCCGGAACGAATGATGCGGAGCTTGATCTTCTCCTGCGGGATCTTCTTGAGCTGCTCGCTCAAGGCTTCGACGGAGCCCTGAACGTCGGCCTTCAGAACCAGAGGCAGTTCGATCGGTCCTTCCGTGCCGCCGCCGGGCTTCGCAATGGCTTCGAGGCGAACCCTCGACTGAAGAGCCAGCTGCTTGTCCTTCATCTTCTGCTGCCGGAAGGAGACGATGGTATGGGCTTTGACCGAATCCTCGACCACGAAGAGAGAATCGCCGGGTTCCGGAACATCCTCGAGGCCCTGGATCTCGACCGGTGTCGACGGGCCCGCTTCGCGCAGACGTTCACCGCGGTCGTTCATCAAGGCGCGAATGCGCCCGGACACCGCACCCGCGACGACCACGTCTCCGACGCGCAGGGTCCCGTCCTGGACCAGGATGTTGGCCACCGGACCACGGCCCTTGTCGAGGCGAGATTCGATGACCGTGCCCCTCGCGGCCTTGTCGGGCATGGCCTTGTACTCGCCCATGTCCGCCTGGAGCAGGATCATCTCGAGGAGCTGATCCAGATTCTGTTTCTTCTTGGCCGAGACGTTCACGAAGACAGTCTGACCGCCCCATTCCTCGGGAAGCAGGCCGCGATCGGCGAGTTGCTGACGAATGCGATCGGGCTGGGCCTCGGCCTTGTCGATCTTGTTGACCGCCACCACGATGGGCACGCCCGCCGCTTTCGCGTGGTCGAGCGCTTCCAGCGTCTGCGGCATGACGCCGTCGTCGGCCGCCACCACGAGAACCACGATGTCGGT
>CAYNHK010000309.1:0-4510 GCA_964396875.1 uncultured Acidobacteriota bacterium
CGAGGAGGACGAACTTCAGGAAGCGCGACATGAGGCCCGCGTTCTAGCACAGTCCTCAAACCCCTGAGCGGCCGCGCATGAAGCTCACCGCGATCAGGGCCTGGGCCACCCAGTAACTGCCGACGACGATCACGTCCGCCGCGGGAACTGGCGTGACGAAACGATTCACGCCGAGGAGGGTGTCGGAGACACCGAACAGAATCGCTCCGAGGAGACCGATCACGCCGGGATCGCGGATCGACATCGACCGCGCGGCCGCCGCGGCCCGCCAGATCATCACGAAAATCACCGTGGCGTAGATCAGCACCGGGACCCGCATGGCGCCCGCACCTGCGGAGAGCGCGGGCAGGACAAGGGCGGCCCACACGGCGACGGGAGCCAGGCGGGCCAGGCGCCATCGCGGCTCGACCTTCGTGAAGGCGGCGATGTAGAAAAGGTGCGCGACCAGGAAAGTCACGAGACCGCCGAGGAAGCTGAACTCGATCACCGCGTCGGCGAGCGAAGAGACGAGGAGCCCGGTCGCCGCGAGGCGCTTCCCGGCCCGCGATGGAGAACCAAAAAGCATCCCACCGAGCGCGGCCGCCGGGATCATCTTCACGAACGGCCCGAGTGGGCCGAGCGCCGCCTCGCCGAGGAGAAAGACGATGGCGGACGCGGCGGCGAGAACGCCGAGGATCTTCACTTCGCTTCGCCCTTGCGCATCAGTGCGGCGATGCCGGTGCCGCCGGTCGGCTGCGCGTGGAACACCACGACAAGGCCGGCGCGATTCGCATCGGCCTCGACCTCGTGCGGGGCGAAGGCGTGCGAGAAGAACACCGCGGGCTCGCGCGCGGTTCCGCTCACCACGAACTGGTCGCCCCGCTCCGGCTCAACACCGCCGAGAAAGCGAGCCGTCCAGCGTCCGAGAGTCGAGGGCGGGGCCGCCGAGGGATCGGAGTCGCGCCTCGTCGGGTAGGAGAGGAGAATGCGTCCGCCCGGCCGCAGGGCCGCCTCGCTTCGAGCAAGGGCCCGGCCGCGGTCATCCGGCCCGCGGAGATACCCGAAGCAAAACCAGGAAAACAGCACGACATCGAAAGCGCGCGGCGGCAGGGACGCTTCGACAATCGACGCTTCCATCGTGGCAACTTTCAGGCCCCTCTCCCGCGCCCGCGCGGCGAGGACCTCGAGTGCTTTGGGAGTGATGTCGAGGGCGGTGACTTCGTGCCCGGCTTCGAGGAGAGGAATCACATCGCGGCCGGTACCCGCGCCCGCCACGAGAATCGAATCACCGGGCCGGATGTGTTTCTTGAAGAACTCGTCTTCCCAGCTGAAGGTCTCGTCTCCCACGATCGGCCCGCGTTTCCCGAAGTCCTCCCACTCGCGCACCGCGAGGGCATCGAGTTCGGCGCGGGTGAACGTGGCGGCGGCCAGACCGCGGCCTCCCCGCTCGAGGACTCGCGCGACTCTGAGCACGCCGAAGGCCAGGCTCCGGACGCCGCGGCGGGCTGCGGAACCAGGCGTCAGTTGGAACCCGTCGAGGCGGTGGCGCGCGGCAGTACCGTGAAGTCTTCCTTGAAGTCGAGGATCTTGCCCGAGAGTTCGTCCTTGAGATTCAGTTCGAACTCGTATTCGCCCGGCTCGGCCCCTTCGAGCGGCGGGCCGATCATGCGCGAGAGTCGGCCAAGCGACGTCGGCTGAATCATCGAGGGTTGGATCTTCAGGAAGACCATGCCGTCGCTCTTCTTGCGGATGGTGTAGCCCGCGGTGACCTTGGGCATGCCGGTGGCCTTGTCCTTCATCGGGTTGTAGACATCGAACTGGCAGTACAGGCGCGAGCCGGTCTCGAAGTCGCGTCGGGCGAGAAGGACGAGCTTGGGCACCGCATTTTCCTGGCCCGGCTGAATCGGCTGAGTCGTGTCGGTCAACACCGGTGTGGAGATGCGCCACGAGGCGAGATCGGGAACCTCGAAGTCATGCATGACCGTGCCCACCTTCGAGGAGTTCTTGTCGCGGATCACGATCTTCGCCTGGTAGGCGCCGGGAAGAAGCTCGAAATCACGCTGGATCGGGAACCAGGACTTCGTGAACTTCGCTTTCGTCTCCGGGCGAAGGTTCATGTCGATCTTCTGATCGTAGCGGTTGAACTCACCGGTCTCGCGATGCGCGACCACGAGCAGGAACTCGAGGGTGTTGGTGTAGCGGCCCTCTTTCTCGTTGAAAGCGAACGACGAGAGGTCCACGTCGGCGTGGAGGATGGCGCTCGCCTTGCCGAGCAGCGTCTCGTCGAAGACGTAGGAGGTGAGACGGATCGGGATGTCGGGAACCTCGAACGGAGAGTCGAGAGCCTCCTGGAACTGCGGGTCGGGGCCGCCCTCGACCTTCTTCGCCACCGTCGCCTGGCCGTCGAGCGCCGCGTAGTAGCCCTTGCGCGCGCGCACCCGGATGTCCTTGCCCGCGACTTTCACCTCGATCTTCCGGAACTTCCCGTCCCGCGCGGCGTTGGTGGGGTTGTAGCCGATGAGGTAGTAGACGCGGGTCTCGTCGGCGATCCGCTGAAGTCCCTTCACGAGGTCGTTGGAGTTCTTGACCGTGAAGCCGCCGCTGTCCGCCGCGATCGACTCGGCGCCCTCGGCCCGCTCCAGGTTCTCCGCGAAGGCCGCGCCGATGTCCTGGTTGGGCATGGCCGGCCCGAACTCGGCGGTCATCTGCACCGGCATGCCGCCAAGGCCCATGGTGTCGACGAAGTACACCGCGGCGTTGCCGCGACGCGAAGCCTGAACCACGTTCCGGAACTCGTCGAGGTTGGGATCGAAGATGAAGCCCTGCGAGACGAGGATCAGCGACTTGCGCCCCTTGCTGCCCGCGAGCGAATTGAGGGCGCGCTCCATCGCGTTGAGTGTGATCTTGTTCTTCGCGGTGGCCTGGTAGTAGACCTCGGAGGCGCGGCCCTGAACGAGGGGATCGCCGTCGAACATGGCCCCGGTCTCGCTCTGGGTGTTCCGCATCCCGGGGTTCACGCCATAGGTCTCGAACCGCCGCGTGACCCGCTCTTCCACCTGCTTGTCGCGGTAGATGTGGATGCGCATCGCCTCCCACTCCGTGACCCGATCCTGCCCGGTGTCGGGAATGTCGCGGCCATCGAGCCGCTTCAGCAAAGAGGTCAGCTCGAGATATCCCTCGGGCATGCGCGTGCTCCACCACGCGCCGCCGCCGCTCGCGAGAAGGGTGACTCGATCGCCTTCGCGGGTGCCGTTCTTCAGGAACTGATCGATCGCGGCCTTGGCGCGGTTCGCCTGGAAAGGATGGAGATGGATGTCGTCGAACACGATAACGAAGGTGCGTCCGGTGCGAATCCCCTCGGCGCCCTGGTTGGTGGAGATCCGGCGCGTGAGTTTCGGGGCGGCGGGTGGGGCCGGAGGCAGGACTACCGCTTCGAAGCTCGTGATCTCCTGCGGTTTGCCGTCCTCGAAGACCTTGAACGCATCCCGGGTCAGGTTCTCGATGGGAACGTTCTTCTTGTCCGTGACCACCGCGTCCACGGTGACGAGTTCCACAGTGGTTGGGAATTGAATGGAGGGAGCGACCGGGGGGGGCGTGGGCGAAGGCGTCGCGCCCTGCGCGGAGGCGAAAGCGCTTATGCCCAGGATCAGGGCGGCTCCAATGGCGCTTCGGATATCGGACAACTTCATAAGGGTCTTCACACTCCAGTTACATCCACTAAGACGTCCCCGTCCTGAACGGAGACGGAAAAAGATCGAACGTTGAAACCCGGGGCATTGAGGCAGGCCCCGGTGGTCACGTCGTACTGCCAGTCGTGCCACGGACAGAAAACGACGCTGCCTGAGACGAAACCCTCGGCCAAAGGGCCGGCCCGATGCGCACATTTGTTCTCAACGGCATGGAAGACGCCGCCCACGTTGAAAAGGGCGACGCTGATTCCCCCCAGCATGACACTGGTGGCCTGTCCGGGCGCAAGTTCGTCCGCTCGAAGGGCTTTCACCGCGGCATTTTAGGGGGTTCCGCCCCGTTCGCCGGAAAACCGGACCCTGGCAAGCCCCGGGGTTACCTAACCCCGAGACTTGGACCCGGGCCGGCCGGCTCCTTTCGTTTGTAGATTTTTCAGCCCCCAAACCGCGTCTATTCCCACGCCCTACTCCTCCCGCCGCGGGCACAGAGCTTGCTCCAACAGGAGGCTCGAGGAGAACCATGGTCACGATCAAAACCGAGGACGTCACTGAGATCTATTTCAAGGACTGGGGCAACGGTCCCGTGGTGGTCTTCAGCCACGGCTGGCCGCTCAGTTCCGACAGCTGGGAGGCCCAGATGATGTTCCTGGCCTCGAAGGGCTATCGATGCATCGCGCACGACCGCCGCGGTCATGGCCGGTCGAGCCAGCCCTGGGACGGCAACGACATGGACACCTATGCCGACGATCTCGCGGAGCTGCTCGAAGACCTCCAGCTGAAAGATGCCACACTCATCGGCTTTTCCGCGGGCGGTGGCGAGGTCGCGCGTTACGTGGGCCGGCACG
>CAYNHK010000310.1:0-4493 GCA_964396875.1 uncultured Acidobacteriota bacterium
ACGTGCGGATGCCCCGCTCGCACAGGATGACGTTCCGATTCCCCTCCGCGAGAAGGTACTCGGCGGCGAGAAGGAACTCCTCGAGGGTCGCGGACTGGCCCCGCTTCAGCAGAACCGGTTTGCGACTTTTGCCCGCGCGTCTGAGGAGCGGGTAGTTCTGCATGTTCCGCGCGCCGATCTGAAGGATGTCGGTCACAGCCTCGACCGCCTCGAAGACTTCGACACCGATCACTTCGGTAACGAGAGGCAGACCGGTGATGTCGCGGGCCTCGGCGAGGATCTCGAGACCCTTCTCGCCCAGACCCTGAAAGGCGTACGGAGAAGTTCGCGGTTTGAAAGCGCCGCCGCGAAGCAGTTGCGCGCCGGCGGCTTTCACCCGCCGCGCCGTCTCGATCGTCTGCTCACGAGTCTCCACCGAACAGGGACCGGCGATCACCACGGGACGCTGCTCACCGATCCGGATGCCGCCTACCACCACAACGGTGTCGTCGGGCTTCATCTCGCGACTGGTGAGCTTGTAGGGCTTGGTGACGCGAATGACATCGACCACGCCGGGCAGGCCGCGGATCGGTGTCTCGTCGACCGGACCGGTGTTTCCGGTGACGCCGATGGCGACGCGGGTGGCTCCGGGAATCGGGTGCGGCACGAGGCCGAGTTCAACGACGGCGGCACAGACGCGAGCGACCGTGTCGTCGGTGGTGGCTGGTTTCATCAGGATCAACATCAATGTCTCCGGGTGGCTTGTTTGAAGGAATGAATGAGTGCGGCGAAGTCTTCGCCCTGGCGAATGGCGTCCACGAGGCGGCTGCCCACGATGGCGCCGTCGGCGTGCTCGTTGATGGCCTCGACGTGAGAGGGATGAGAGAGGCCGAAGCCCGCGACCACGGGCAGCGTGGTCTGCGCCCAGATCCGGCCGAGAAACTCCGGAAGGGCGGGGTCTGCGTCGCGACGCGCGCCCGTCGTGCCCACCACGGAAACCGCGTAGACGAAACCACGGGACCGGGAGCCGATCTGACGCAGGCGCTCATCCGAGCTGGTCGGTGCGACAAGCAGCACGAGATCAATCCGGGCCGCCGCCGCCTCTTCGGACATCGACAAAGCCTGGTCTTCCGCCAGATCCGGTATGACCGCGGCGGAGAAACCCGCCTTCGCCAGGGTCTTGAACGCATTCGACCCCAATGCCAGGAGTGGATTGACGTACGACATCAGGATGAGCGGGCAGGCGTGGCTTGTCGCCCCGAGGGCTTCGAGAAACGCGCGTGTCTTGAAACCGCTTTCGAGTGCCTGATGGGATGCGAACTGGATCGTCGGGCCATCGGCGGTGGGATCGGAAAAGGGAAGGCCGATCTCGATCGCATCCGCGCCGGCGTCGGCGGCCTGGGCGATGAAGTCGAATGAGGCCTCGAGCGAGGGATAGCCCGCGGTGACGTACGGGATGAGAGCGATCTCATTCCTCGCTTTGGTGGCCTCGAACATCCTGGCGAGGGTCATTGGCTCGCCCCCGTCTCGCGCGACATCGCCAGGACGTGATCGAGATCCTTGTCGCCGCGACCGGAAAGATTGACGACGATCACCTGGTCGGCAGCGAGCGAACCGGCGGCCTTGACCGCCGCGGCCACCGCGTGGGCCGACTCGAGCGCTGGGACGATGCCTTCAAGCCGGGCGAGCAACCGAAACGCGGCGAGTGCTTCGGCGTCGGTGACGCTCTCGTAGCGGACGCGGCCGGTATCGCGCAGATGAGCGTGCTCGGGCCCGACGCCTGGATAGTCGAGTCCCGCGGAGACGCTGTGCGCCTCCTGGATCTGGCCATCTTCGTCCTGGAGCAGGATCGTGCAAGCGCCATGCAGAACTCCGGGACGGCCCTTGCTCAGGGTGGCCGCGTGCCGCGCCGTGTCGAGGCCGTCACCGGAGGCTTCCACCCCGACAAGAGAGATCGGATCGTCGAGCAGAGGATGGAAGATGCCCATCGCATTCGACCCGCCGCCCACGCACGCCACCACCACGTCCGGGAGCCGGCCCAGACGTTCGAGGCACTGGGCGCGGGTTTCACGGCCGATCACCGACTGGAAGTCCCGCACCATCCGCGGAAACGGGTCGGGGCCCACCACGGACCCGACGAGGTAGTGGGTGTCCCGCACATCGGTCACCCATTGCCGCATGGCCGCGTTGATGGCGTCCTTGAGCGTCCGGCTTCCCGAGTCGACCGGAATCACCTGCGCTCCCAGCAGTTCCATGCGCTGAACGTTGGGCCGCTGTCGCGCCACATCGACCTCGCCCATGAAGACGCGGCAGGGAAGGTCGAGTAGCGCGCAGGCGGTGGCAGCGGCAACGCCGTGCTGACCGGCCCCCGTCTCCGCGATGATGCGCGCTTTCCCGAGCCGCTTCGCGAGCAGGGCCTGTCCGATCGCGTTGTTGATCTTGTGCGCGCCCGTGTGGTTGAGATCCTCCCGCTTGAGGAAGATCCGCGCTCCGCCCGCATGGACGGTCAGATGCTCCGCGAAGTAAAGCGGCGTCGCGCGCCCCACGTAGTGGGTCAGCAGGTCCTCGAGGCGCATTTGAAACCGCGGGTCGAGGCGCGCCGCGTCGTAGCCTTTCGCCAGCTCATCGAGGGCGAACGAAAGCGTCTCGGGGACGAAACGGCCCCCGTAGGCGCCAAAGTACCCGGGCCGTTCAGTCGCGAGCATCGGCTCTCCTCACCGCTTCAAAAAAGAGGGCGAGCTTGTTCTCGTCCTTCCGGCCCGGGACACACTCCACACCGGAGGTCACGTCGACGCCCATGGGGCGAGCTTTCACAATCGCCTCCTCCACGTTCGAGGGCGAGAGGCCGCCCGCCAGGACAAACGGCCTGGAGATGGAGCGGGCGAGGTTCCAGTCGAAAGCGAGCCCCCGCCCCTCGCTGCCGTCGATCAGGATCGTTTCCTCCACGGGGACGTCCTCCCGGCTTGCGAGTTCCTCCGGCCGGATCGCGCGCAAGACGGGCAAAGACACGTCGGGCCGGCCCGAAGCGTGTATCTGCATCCGGTCGAGGCCGACCGCTTCATGAACGGCACGAACCGAGCCAACCTCCTTGAAGACCCCGACGAGTTCGGCGCGGCCGCGAACCGAACGGGCGATGTCTCGAGCGCGTTCGAGCGAAACCTCCCGGCTCGACGGGGCGAAGATGAGGCCGATCGCCGATGCGCCGAGATCGATCGCGATCTCCGCGTCCCGGGGCGTCGTGATGCCGCAGATCTTGATCCAGATCATCGCAACACTTCCGCGGCCTGCCCCGTCAAATCCATGAGCGTCATCGCGGGATCGGAACTGGTCACAAGCGCTTCACCGATGAGAACCGCGTCGAACCCCGCGTCCTCGATGCGCCGGACATCGTCACGACTTGAGACGCCACTCTCGGCGACGCTCACCACACCTGCGGGGATACGCGGACGCAGCCTCAGGGCGCGGCCGAGGTCGACTGCGAGCGTGGCGAGGTCGCGGTTGTTCACACCGATGATCGAAGCGCCCGCGGCAAGCGCCCGATCGACCTCGGCTTCGTCGTGCACTTCGATGAGGACATCGAGACCGCGCGAGACCGCGTGACGCTGAAGCGTCTCGAGACGTCCAGGCGGAAGAATCCTCGCGATGAGGAGCACCGCGGAGACCCCCAGATCGACGCTTTCGTCGATCTGAATTTCATCGATCAGGAAATCCTTGCGAAGAACCGGCAGGCCGGCAGCGACGGTGTGCTCGACATCGCCGGCCAGGGCTCCGAAGAAGCGGCGATCGGTGAGACAGGAGATCGCCGAGGCGCCGCCCGCGGCATAGGCGCGGGCCGCGGCGGCGACGTCGAGGGAACGAGCAAGATCGCCCTTCGAGGGCGAGCGGCGTTTGATCTCCGCGATGACCGAGAGCCCCGGGCCGCGGAGGGAGCGTCCGAACTGAGGGGCCGAGGACGCCGCAGCCGAGGGCGGGTGCTGGCGCAGGAGTTCGATCTCCGCGCCCTTCGTTTCGAGGACGTCGTCGAGAAAGGTCACACCCCCTCCTGCGAAATGCGTCTCACGGAATCGAGAACCGCCCGTGCCCGAAGGCTGAGCAGGGCCTCGCGCGCGCGCTCCGCTCCCTCGCGCAGCGTGCGGGCCAGGCCCGCGACCATCAGAGCCGCGGCGGCATTGAGAACCACGAAATCGTGGGCGGGGCCTCGCTCTCCTTCAAGGACGCGCTCGGCGAGCGCGGCATTGCCGGCCGCGTCACCGCCTTGGAGCGCCTCTCTCCTGCAGACCCGGAGCCCGGCATCCTCGGGATGAAGCACCTGGCTCGAGAGTCCTTCCGGCCGGACCTCGAAAGCAGACGTAGGTCCAGTGAGGGAAATTTCATCGGCCCCGTCATCACCGTGAACAACCAGCGCATGCTCAACCCCGAGGGAGCGAAGGGCCTCGGCGACCGGGCGCAGGTAGGAAAACGCGGGCACTCCCACGACCTGACGCCGCACACGAGCGGGGTTCGCGAGCGGACCG
>CAYNHK010000311.1:0-4484 GCA_964396875.1 uncultured Acidobacteriota bacterium
GGAGATCCAGTTCTTCGACTACATCTGGCCCGCTTACCATCAGATCCGCAACGAACTGGCGCTCATGCGGTGGCGTTCGTCGGGCCAGTTCAAGTGCCCGGTGGTCATCCGCGTGACCTACGGTGGCTACCTGCAGGGCGGGGCGGTCTATCACTCCCAGTGCGGCGAGGTGCTCTTCACCCACATCCCCGGCCTTCGCGTGGTGATTCCAAGCAACGCCGAAGACGCCAACGGACTGCTGCGTACCGCGATCCGCAGCGACGATCCCGTGATCTTCCTCGAGCACAAACATCTCTACCGGCAGACCTACAACAAGGGCTCCTACCCGGGTCCGAATCACATGATCCCGTTCGGCAAAGCGCGGGTCGTCCGCGAAGGGGAGCACGCCACCATCGTGACCTTCGGCGCCCTGGTGCAGCGGTCGATCGCCGCCGCACGCGATCTCGAGGAGGAAGGCGTGTCGGTCGAGATCCTCGACCTGCGCACGCTCAATCCCTACGACATGGACTCGATCCGGGCCAGCGTCAAGAAGACCGGCCGCGTGCTGGTGGCGCATGAGGATCAGATCTCGTTCGGCTACGGGGCCGAGATCGCGGCAAAAATCGCAGACGAGTTGTTCTCGTATCTCGACGCGCCGGTGAAACGACTCGGCGCTCTCGATTGTTTCGTCGGCTATCACCCGACCCTCGAGAACGCGACGCTCCCGCAGATCGCGAACATCAAAGACGCGATCCGACACCTCGTCGAGTTCTGAGGTGAGCCGGCCCGGCCACAACCGTCCAGGCGCGGTTGTGGCAGCGCTGCTGCTCGGAGCGGCGTTCTCCCTCGAAGCACGGACCGGATCCCGCGCCGCGAAGCCGTTCACGGTCGTGCTCGGCACAGCTCAGGACGGCGGGCTGCCCCAGATCGGTGGGACGGCGCCCGAGGACGAGGCCGCGAGGCGGGATTCAACAAGGCGGCGGCTGGTCGCCTCCCTCCTGATCGTCGACCCGGCGACGGGCGAACGGTTCCTCATCGACGCAACGCCTGATCTGCCCGCGCAGACGGAGATCGCGGATCGGATCGCTCCCCGTCCGAAGGCCGCAGCGCGTCCCCCCCTCTTCGACGCGATCGCACTGACCCACGCTCACGTCGGGCACTACGCGGGTCTGCTGCACCTGGGTCGCGAAATCTATGGCGCGACCGGGCAGCGGGTCCTCGCCTCCGACCGCATGGCAGGGTTCCTCGAGAAAAACGGTCCGTGGCAGTTGCTCGTTCGGCTGAACAACATCCGGGTGGAACGCATCAAGCCGGATTCCGCGATGCCCCTCAACTCGCGCCTCTCGATCACCGCGATCCCGGTCCCCCATCGCGACGAGTACAGCGACACGTTCGGTTTCATCGTCCGCGGCCCATCCCGTTCGATCCTCTGGCTGCCCGACATCGACAAATGGGAGAAGTGGGATCGCCGCATCGAGGACGTCATCGCCAGCGTGGATGTCGCGTATGTCGATGGCACCTTCCACGACGCAGACGAATTGCCCGGGCGCGCGATGTCCGAGGTGCCGCATCCCTTCATCTCCGAATCAATCGCGCGTTTCGCCTCCCTCGACGCGAAACAGCGATCGAAGGTCGTCTTCATTCACCTCAACCACACCAACCCGGCCGCGACGCCGGGGTCAAAGGCGCGCGCGTCGGTCGAAAAGGCGGGAATGCGAGTCTCCCGTGAGGGAGAGCGGCAGCCGCTCTGATCCGACGCGAGATCAGTCGTCGGACGACCGCAGCAGGAGCAGCGGTTGGGCCGAGGCCGCGGCTCGCGCGGGGACGAGGGTTGCGGCGACGCCCGCAATCATCACGGCCACGATGCAGGCGCCAAAGACCAGTGGATCGAGAGGCGAGACGTCGTGGAGCACGCCACGAAGCAGACCGATGAGGCTCAAGGAACCAAGCACGCCGACCGCGATGCCGGCCGCGAGGAGGGTGGCCGCGCGCGTGGTGACGAGGCGAAGCACGTCGGATCGCGCCGCGCCGAGGGCAAGGCGCACCGCGAACTCGCGCAGCTGGGTGCGCACCGAGTAGGACATCACGCTGAAGACCCCGAGTGAGGCGAGCAGGGCGGCGAGGAGACCGAAGAACGACGTGAGCGCGCCGATCAGGCGTTGCTGGCCGATCGACGAGCTGACTGCGTCTTCGAGCAGGCGCACACTGGTGATGGGAACCGCGGGATCGATGGACGCCACCGCGGATCGAACCTGGGGCATCAAGGCCGCGGGATCCTCGGCCCTCGACTTGAGCAGGACCGTCATCGCTCTGCCCCGTGACTGGTGGACCGTCCGGTAGAACTCGAGGAGCGGTGTCCGAATCAAGCCAGCCGAACGGATATCGCCGACGACACCCACCACCTGGAACCACGTCGCCTTGTCGTTGCCGTTGCCGAAACGCCGTCCGATCGGATCCTCGCCCGGCCAGAATCGCTCGGCCATCGCCTTGTTGATCACCACCGTAAGCGTCCCCTCGCCATCGGTTTCATTGAGGAACCTTCCGCGCAGCAGGGGCACCCCCAGCATCTGGAGGAAGTCGCCCTGGACCCAGCGGAAGTCGACGAGCGGGGCCTTCTCGGGCGGCCAGGGCGAGGCGCGATCGAGGTTGAACTCGCTGTTCCAGCCCCAGTCCACCATGGGCAGATGGCTCGTGAGCCCCACGCTTTCCGTCCCGCCCATGCGCGCGAGCCGGCGCTCGAGTTCAAGATAGAAGTCCGTCTTCTCCTTCTCCGTTGGATAGGCAGGCCCCGCGGGCTGCGCGTCGAACGTGATGATCCTCTCGGCGTTGAAGCCGGCGTCGCGGCTCCTCAACCGGCTCAGGTCCTTCATGAGCAGGGAAGACACGAAGATGAGCGCGAAGGCCAGGGCCACCTCCACCACGACGAGACCGCCGCCCACAAGTTTTCCCGCCCGCGATCCGCTGCGGGTATCACCGTCGCGAATGACGCTCGCGAGATCGCGGCGGCCGAGGGTCCACGCGGGCCACGCGCTGCACAAGACACCCACCAGGAGCGTCAGCAGGAAGGAGAACACGAGAACCTGCCCGTCCATGCTCACCGACGCCGAGCGCGGCAGCTGGTTCGCGGCGAGTTCGAGAAAACGCGTCGTCACCACCCATGAGAAGCCCACACCGAGCGCCCCTGCCACCATCGCCAGGGCGACACCCTCGACGACGAGCAAAGCGGCGATCGCAGCACGGGTTGCGCCAAGGGCCACCCGGATCGACAGTTCGCGAAGGCGTCCAAGACCCGAGGCGAGCAACAGACTGCCCGCGTTGGCGCACGCGATCGCCATCAACAGGAACGCGGCCACGGCCAGGATCCGCAACTGTGGCCGCACGGTTCCAATCATCGATTCGTGCAGGGACTGCACGTCGATCCCATGGTTGTGTCCAAACTCTTTGGCCAGGCCCTCGCCAAGGGCGCGCATGTCTCGCGCGGCCTCCTCGATCGAAATTCCCGACTTGAGCCGCGCGTAGATCGGAATGAAATGATTGCCGCGCTTGGCCGGATCCACCGCCTCCTGCAGGGGCACGTAAACGTCGCCGCGTTGGAGGGTGAAGGAGGCGGGCATCACGCCCGTGATCTCGAAAGGGACGCCGTCGATCAGGGCTTTCTTGCCGATGATCCCGGGATCACGATCGAACACCCGGGTCCACAAATCGAAGGAGAGCAAAGCGAGACTTGGTCCGCCGGGCTGATCCTCGGCAGCGGTGTACCACCGGCCGATGAGAGGATCGACACCGAGGACGTCGGCCATCGAGGCGGTCGTACGCGCGACCCGGATCCGCTGCGGCTCGCCCTGACCGGTGAGGGTCCTCGGACTGACGGACACCCCGCCGATCGCGGCAAAGACCCGGTTGCGAGTTCGCCAGTCGTCGTACTTCGCCATACTGGCCGGGCAGGAGGCGCAGGCGGGCTGCGTGTCGTAGACGCGCACCAGCTCGTGGGCGTCCTTGAATGGCAGCGCCCGGAACAAGACGCCGTTCATGATGCTGAACACCGAGGTCGACGCGCCGATGCCGAGGGCGAGAGTCAGAACCACAACCGCAGTCTGCATGGGCCGACGCCGCAGAGCGCGGGCCACGACGCCAAGCGATTGAATCGCGAAACCGGACCGCCACGAGGAAGCGGACGACGCCGGCCGGGAGAGGGCTTCAGCGAAAGCGCGCGCCGTCCTCGGACGCCGACCCGGATCGTCGGATAACGCGAGCATGATGATCTCGGCTGCGGGCTTTGGAACATCGGGACGAAGCGGCGCGAGGTGGACGGGCGGCTCACCCGCCGCCGGACCCGAGCCGGGGCGAGGAAGTCGGCCGGTCAGGACACGGTACGCGAGCACGCCGAGGCTGTAGATGTCGGACGAAGGTGACAGCGATTCGCCCCTCCACCGTTCCGGGGACATGTACGCGGGGGTTCCCGCGATCGAGCTTTCGGGACAATGTTTTATTTCTCGGCGAAATTG
>CAYNHK010000312.1:0-4430 GCA_964396875.1 uncultured Acidobacteriota bacterium
GCCGATCATCGAACGCAAGATCCCCTCGATGGCCGCGGTCTTCAAGAAGGTGGTTGATCCCAGCCAGGTCACGGCCAAGGGCGGCGGTGACGACGAACTCGACAACCTGCTCGCAGGGATGGCCGAGAAGGCGGGCTCCAAGCTGGCCCTTTCCGGCGACGAGCTTCTGGTGTTCAACGCGGTCGACGGAAAGAAGACCTGCCAGCAGATCGTCGAATCCACACCCCTTCACGATTTCGCGGTCTGTCGAACCCTGCTCGACCTGATGGATCGCGACGTGGTTGCGCTTACCGACGTGAAGGGCTCCACCACGAGTTCGAAGACGACCGGCGGCGTGGGCGCCGTGGGACTCGGGCTGATGGCCGTGGCCATCCTCGCCGCCCTCTTTGGCGCGTACCGGAACCTGACCTCGCCTTTCGGAGTCTTCGGCCTGCCGCCCCTGGTTCAGCCCGCGGTCAATACCGCGCGGGAAACGCGCGTCATCGAGAGACTCGAGGCGGCCGATGCCCGCATCCGGGGTTTCCGTCTCGCCTATGGCCGTTTGCCCGCGAGCACGGATGAACTCGTTTCCGAAGGTCTCGCCACGAAGGCCTCGGTTTCGGGCGTGAGCCTGGTGGTGTCGCAGAACGGCTATCGAGTCGAGGCCCAGGGCCCTGAGGGTCCGCTCCACATCGACCGCACCTTCACGGTTCAGCCTGCGCCGGTGGCTCCGTCTCCCTCGCCTGTCCCAACGTCGAGATAAGCGCCCGACATCACAGGGTGGACTTTCGTGTCGAATCGCTGCCTGGCCGCCCCGCGGACCCGGGACCTCGCGCGGTCGCGATTGGAAACTTCGATGGTGTCCACCTCGGGCACGTACGCCTCCTCGAGGCCTGTGTAGCCGCGGCGCGAAAGGCGTCGATCGTTCCGGCCGCGCTGTCCTTCGACCCCCATCCCGCGGCGGTGGTTTCGCCGCGCGGCGCCCCTCCCCGCATCCAGACTCGCGCGTCCCAGAAGCGCCGGCTTCGCGAGATCGGCATCGGGGAACTCGTCCACCTGCGGTTCGACGATTCGGTGGCCCGCCTGTCCCCACTGCAATTCGTCGAGGAGGCCCTGATCGAAGGCGTACGCGCGGCCGCAGTGGTGGTTGGCCACGGCTTTCGTTTTGGAGCCGGCCGGGCCGGGGATGTGGCCACCTTGCGGACGCTGGGCGGAGGGCGGTTCGAGACCATCGAGGTAGACACGGTCGTGGACGAGGGCGAACGCGTCAGCTCCTCGCGCATCCGCGCGGCGTTGAATCGCGGAGACCTCGTTGCGGTGGAACGCTTCCTGGGCCGGCCCTACGAGATAGAGGGCCTGGTCGTTCACGGCGATCATCGGGGCCGCGCCATCGGTTTCCCCACCGCCAACGTGGACATGGATGGTGTCTCGGCTCTGCTTCGGGGGGTCTACGTCGCGGACGGCCACATCGACGACGACGTGGTCGCCCGGCGAGCCGCCGTGAACCTCGGGGTGCGGCCGACCTTCAGTGGGGAAGAACCGCGTCTCGAAGCGCACTTCCCGGGATACACAGGGGACCTGTATGGGCGATCGCTCCGGCTGATCCTGCGGGGCCGGCTGCGCGACGAACGTCGATTCGAATCTCTCGACGATCTCAAGGCCCAGCTCGGCGCGGACGTGCAGGCCGCGCTGCGATGGCCGGTCTGACCGCGGCGCGGCTCGCGCGTGTCGGCCCAACCGGGATAGCCTTGGGGTCAAAGCGCGAACACGTCCGAGGAAAACAGGCCCATTGAAACAGGAACTCACGGTTGAAACCAGGAATGGCGACCAGGTCGCCATTCTCGTCCCCATCGGATTCATCAACGCGCACACGGTCGAGACTTTCGACAGCGCCCTGCGCTCCGTGCTCGATAGCGGAAGGTACGAGGTGGTGATCAACGCGCGCTCTCTCGCCTACGTGGCGAGCGCGGGCCTCGGGGCGCTGGTCGGCACCATCGAGGAAATCCGCGAGAACGGCGGCGATCTCCGGATCTGCGAGTTGTCCGAATCGGTCGCGGCGATCTTCGAGATGGTCGGGCTCCCGCACCTCTTCAAGATCTTCAAGACCGAAGAGGAAGCCATATCGAGTTTCCTGGGCAAGGCGTGAAGCCGGACGCATCGGTCCAGCTTCGCCTCGCGGTCCCCAGCGATTCGAAGTACCTCGCGGTCGTCCACGAGCGGGCGCGGGAAGTGGCGCAGAAGAACCGCTTCGGGGCGGTGGAGAGCGAGCAGTGGGCGCTCGCGGTGGAAGAATGCGCGGCCAACTCGATCGAGCATGCCTACGCGGGCCGATCCGACGGGGAAGTGGACATCACCCTCGCCCTCGAGGGCGACTATCTGTGCGCGGAGATCTCCGACCAGGGCCGGGCCTTTGAAACCGGCGCGCTCCCCCCGCTCGCGGATGTCCGGGATCTCGCAAAGAAGGGCGCCCGCGGCGGGCTTGGGCTCACTCTCATCCAGCGCATCGCGGATTCCGTGGTGCGCGGGCGCGAAGGGGAGAGGAATGTGTGCCGGCTGGTCAAGCGGCTGCCCCAGAATCCCCTGACCGACAAGGAGAAGCTCGCCGCCGCTGAGTTCCAGCTCCGGACCCTCGTCGATCTGGGACGGGAGTTTTCGACGAACTTCGACCCCGCGCGTGTGGCGTCGATCGCCCTCGCCTCGCTGATGGGGCACCTCACGATCCTTCGCGCCGCTTTTCTCAGTTCCACGCCCGATGGAAAGGTGCGCGTCCTCGCCTCGCGCGGGGTGAAGAACGTGATGTCGCTCGAAGGCGTGCCCTGGGCCTCCGTCGAGGGCGAGGGCAACTCCACCGAGGAGCCCGAGGCCGCCCTCAAGGTCCTTCGACTCGATTTCATCTTCCGGTTCAGTTCGGGTGAGGAGAAGGGCGCCATCCTCTTCTCGCCCCGGCTCTCCGGCGGGGAGTTCGGCGAGAGCGAGAAGAACCTGATCCATGCGGTTGGCCGCCAGGCCCTCGCCGCCCTCACCGGCGCCCGGGCCCAGGAGATGAGGATCGAAAAGGCGCGCGCCGACTCGGAGCTTCAAGTCGCACGAGAGATCCAGAAGAGCCTCCTGCCCGCGGTTCTCCCCACCGTTCCGGGTTTCGAGGTGGCGGCCTCGAGCGAGGCCTGCTTCAGCGTGGGTGGAGACCTCTTCGACGTGATTCCGCTGGCGTTTGGCCGCTTCGCGATCATCCTCGCCGACGTTTCCGGCAAGGGCACGCCCGCGAGCCTGATCATGGCTTTCGCTCACGCGGCCTTCCGGTCGCTCGCGGGCGGCCTTCCGCCCGTGGACCTGCTGGCCCGCATCTCGGAACTCATTCGCAACGCGAACAAGTCCCACCGTTACGCCACCTGCTTCTATGCCGAACTCGACCCTCGCGCGCGCCAGCTCGTCTACATCAACGCGGGCCACCTTCCCCCCGCCCTCATCCGCGGCGAGGAGACGATTGAACTCAAGGTCGGCGGCTCCGTGCTGGGCCTGCTGCCCGGCACCACCTTCGAGCAGGGCGAGGTCATCATGCAGCCGGGCGACGTGCTCGCTATCTACTCGGACGGCGTGAGCGAGGCTCAGTCGACCCGCGACGACGAGTTTGGTCCCGAGGGTGTGGTGGCTTGTGTCCGCGCCCTGCGCGCCAAGCCCGCGGACGAGATCCTGCGCCTGCTCGAGCAGTCCCTGTTTGAATTCGCCAACGGCCGCGCCTTCAGCGACGACCGGACCGCGGTTATCTTGAAGGCCCTATGACGACGCGACTGAAGTTGCACAACACGCTCAGCGGAAAGATCGAAGAGATCGTCCCCCCCGAGGGACAGCCGGTCAAGATGTATGTGTGCGGGCCCACCGTCTACTCGCGCGCCCATATCGGCAACTTCCGGACCTTCGTGGCGACCGACGTCTTGCGCCGGACCCTCAAGTTCCTGGGCGTTCCGGTGCTCGAGGTCATGAACATCACCGACGTGGACGACCGGATCATCCAACTCGCGTCGGCCGGGAACACGGACATCAAGGCCTTCACCGAGGCGCCCACGAAGGCGTATCTCGAAGACCTCGCGACCCTGCGGATGGAAGTTCCCGAGGTGATGCCCAAGGCCACCGAACATGTCCCGGAGATGGTGGCGCTCATCGAGCGTCTGATGGCCCGCGGCCATACCTACACCGTCGATGGCAGCGTGTACTTCCGCATCGCGTCCTTTCCCTCCTATGGCGGACTGTCCCGGCTCGATGTCTCCGGCATCAAGACCGGCGTCCGGGTCGATACCGACAAGTACGAAAAGGAAGACGCGCGCGATTTCGTCTTGTGGAAACTCAAGGGCGACGAACCCGCCTGGGCGCAGTGGGACGCCTCGTTCGGCCGAGGCCGGCCGGGCTGGCACATCGAGTGCTCGGCCATGAGCATGAAGTATCTCGGGGAAACC
>CAYNHK010000313.1:0-4363 GCA_964396875.1 uncultured Acidobacteriota bacterium
CCGGAGGCGAAATCGTCCATCACGTCGCGGGTGGTGGCCAGAGCCGGCTCGAGTCGGGCGGGAAGCCACTCACCGGCGTCGAGAATGCCTTCGCATTCCGCGTCTCGTGGGCCTCGGCGACCGAGTTCTTCCACGTCTCCGACGGGAAGATCCGCAGGCGTTCCCTCGCCTCACTCGATGCGCCGCCGCAGACCATCGACTTCACCGCGACGCTGCAGGTCACCCGGCCCGAGTACGTTCGCCGAAAGCGGGACTTCATTTCCAGCGCCCCGCGGCCGGTCCTCGGAATCGTCCGACCCGTCATCTCGCCCGACGCGACAAGAGTCGCGTTCGCGGCGATTGGCGACATCTACCTGATGCCGATCGGCGGCAAGCCCCTGAACCTCACGAAGGATCGCTTCCTCGATACCGAGCCCGCGTGGTCGCCTGACGGAACGAAGCTCGCGTATTCATCCGACAAAGGCGGTGACCTGGTCCAGTTGTGGGTTCGCGATCTGGAAACCGGTCAGGAGCGCCAGCTCACCCGACTCTCGACTCAGCCGATGGGCGCGTCGTGGTCTCCGGATGGATCGCGGATCGCGTTTCTCGAAGTCGATGGAATGTGGCGTCGCGCCGCGGTTTCCGTGGTGGACGTCGCGACCGGCAAGGTCACGAAAATCCACGATTCTCTTTTCGGACCCGGGATGCCCACGTGGTCGCCCGACGGACGCCGCGTCGCGGTCGCCATGGTGGCTCCCTACTCCGCCCGCTTCCGCGAAGGCACGAATCAGATCCTGACCATGTCGGCTGACGGCGGGGACGACCGCTGGTTCGCACCTCAACCGAATCTCTCCATCGACTCTCGCGGCGGATGCGGTCCGGAGTGGTCGCCCGATGGGACCAAGATGGCGATGATCTACGAGGGCGTCCTGTCCGTGGTCCCGGTGTCGACGTCCGGGGAGCCTCTCGGGCCGCCGCGGCGGATCACCACCGAGCAGGCGCACGCGCCGAGTTGGGCCGGTGATTCGAAACGCATCCTCTATCAGTCGATGGACAAGCTTCGCCTCATCGACATCGAGACCGGCGAAATCAAGGACGTCCCCGTGGACCTCAAGTACACCCTCGGCATTCCGAAGGGCCGCAAACTCATTCATGCCGGGATGCTCGTGGACGGGAAGAACGAGACCGAGCGCACCGACATGGATGTCGTGATCGAGGGAAACCGGATCGTCAGTGTGACACCCCACCAGTCCGCGGCCCATTCCGGTCCCGACTTCATCGACGGCACGGGGCTGACACTGATGCCCGGCCTGATCGAGTTTCATTCGCACCTCCAGAAAGACATGGGCGAGGCGCAGGGTCGGGCCTGGCTCTCGTTTGGAATCACGACGGTGAGAAGCCCGGGCGGAACTCCGTACGAAGCGGTGGAGGATCGCGAGGTCATCGACGCCGGCGTTCGCCCGGGGCCCCGGGTCTTTTCGACCGGCTACTTGATGGAATGGCAGCGCGTCTACTACAAGATGGGCATCGCCATCTCGGGGCCGGGCCAGCTCGAAATGGAGCTTCAGCGCGCCAAAGCGCTGCAACACGATCTGGTGAAGAGCTACGTCCGTATGCCCGATCTTCAGCAGCGAAGGATGGTCGCCTTCGCCCACGAGAACGGGATACCGGTCGCGACACACGAGGTCTATCCCTCCGCCTTCGTCGGTGTGGACAACACCGAGCACACCGCGGCCACGAGCCGCCGCGGTTACTCGCCGAAGATGAGCACGTTCCAGCGGAGTTACAACGATGTCATTCAGCTCTTCGGAAAGTCCCAGACAATCTTCTGCCCGATGATCGCGAACGCGGGCACGCGTCGGGTCTTCGCGGCGAACCCCGACCTCGCCAAAGATCCGCGATTCGCGCTTTATCCGAAGTGGATGCGCGATCAAGTGACGGCCTACGCGAGCGGCCGGATTGCCGCACCTCCGGGTGTGGACACGGGCGATCCCGAAGGTCCGGGGAAGATGGTCATGGACCTTCTCAAAGCCGGCGCACGCGTTGTCGCGGGGACCGACTCCCCGAACGGAATCAACCTGCACGGTGAACTCGCGGGCTACGTGGCCGCGGGTATGACCCCGTACCAGGCCCTGCGCGCCGCGACCGTGACGCCCGCGGAGGCGCTCGGTCTCGATGCCGGAAGTATCGAGGCCGGGAAGCTCGCGGACCTTGTGTTTGTCGAGGGCAACCCGCTCGAAGACATCTCCGCGGCCCACCGGGTGAAGCGCGTCGTCGCCAACGGCCGCGTCTTTGATCTCGAAGCGCTGCTCTCCACCGCCCGCTGACCGTCGTCAACCTGCCGAGCGCCTGAACCGCGCACGACCGCCTGTTTCCGATTGTGACGGCCTCCGCAAACGTTTCGCGGCCATAGGCAGAAGTAATTGGACGGAATCCGTCCAAGCGGATGTACGCTTTTCGTTGGAGGTCCGCTCCATGAGATCCACCTACCGGCGATTCCTGTTGTTCGTCGCGATCGCCGTCGTCTCCGTCCCTTTGGTGCGTGCGGCTGGTGATTCGTTCACTCTGCCGAAGGGCCTGCCGGCCGACCTGTGGGAGATCCTGATTCCACCCGAGAATCCGGTGACCGCGGAGAAGATCGAGCTGGGCCGCCGCTTGTACTACGACAAGAGGCTGTCCGCGGATGGAACGGTCTCCTGCGCAACCTGTCACGATCCGGAGAAGGGTTTCGCCGACGGGAGGAAGGTCGGGGAAGGAATCGCAGGGAAGAAGGGCGCACGTAACTCGCCCACGGTTCTGAACGCCGTCTTCAACGAGTTCCAGTTCTGGGACGGCCGCGCGATGACCCTGGAGGAGCAGGCCAAAGGCCCCATGACGAATCCGGTCGAGATGGGAATGACGGATCACAACGCGATTGTGGCGGTCGTGGCGAAGGACCCCGAGTACGCGGCGGACTTCCAGAAGATCTTCGGCCGCCCCGCCACCATCGACGATGTCGTGGCCGCCATTGCCACCTTCGAGCGCACGGTGGTGAGCGGAGACTCGGCCTTCGACCGCTTCCAGGCCGGCGACCCGCTGGCCATGTCCGAGTCCGCGCGTCGGGGCTGGATTCTCTGGAACGGCAAGGCGCGCTGCAACACCTGCCATCCTTTCGCCGTGTCCACCCCGAACTTCTCCGACAACAAGTTCCACAACATCGGAGTGGCTGCGAAGGGCCGGGACTTCACGGCCCTCGCCAGGAAGGCCGCCCAGGTCGCGGATCCGCAGGAGCTGGCGTTCGATCCCGACTTCTCGGAGCTCGGTCGATTCATCGCCACCCGGCAGCCGAAGGACATCGGCGCCTTCAAATCGTCGGGTCTGCGCGACATTGCCCTCACCGCCCCGTACATGCACGACGGCTCGGAGCCCACGCTCCTGACCGTGGTGGAGTTCTACAACAAGGGCGGCGAGCCGAACCCGTTCCTCGACGGCGGAATAACGCCGCTCAAGCTCACCGAGGGCGAGAAGCACGATCTCGTCGCGTTCATGGAAGCGCTGACCGGGCAGGGTGCGGGAGCCGCGAATCGCCCCGCGCTCCGGGACCCGAGGAAATAGTCGGCAGAACGCCAGGGAGTTGATTCACATCGCAAACTGAGGAGGGAGTCCCCATGAAGGATCGCTACGAGCGGTACATCGAGAAGCGCGAGGAGTACTTCCGGAGGATCGAACGTCTGAACCGCCGCGACTTCATGCGGGCGTCCGGCATAGCCGCCGCGGGTGCTGCGATAAGCGGGCTTTCGCCCCATTCCTTCCAGCCGGTCGATGTCGAGGCGGCGGGCCAGAGTTTCCGCTTCGCCTACATCTCGGACTCCCATCTCTACGAGAAAGCCCTGAACGAACGTTTCGTACGTTCGATCCTGAAGGCCGTGGATGATGTGAACGCCCTCACTCCCCAGCCCGACTTCATCCTTTACGGCGGCGACCTCGCCCAGCTCGGGCAGGCGAAGGAGCTGGAGGAGGGGTCGCAGATCCTCAAGGCGCTCAAGGCCCCGGTGAGGATGATGGTGGGCGAGCACGACTGGTACCTCGACATGGGCGAGGGCTGGCGGAAGAACTTCGGCAAGGACGTCTACTCGTTCGACCACAAGGGCGTCCACTTCGTGGTGCTGAACTCGGTGATCGTCGAGGACTACTGGACCGGCCCCAAGCTCTCCCCGATGGAGCGGATGCTGGCGATGGCCCAGCTCGACAACCCCAACGGGCGCCCCTTCACGGTGGGAGCCGAGCAGCGGGACTGGCTCGCCAAGGACCTGGCCGCCGTCAAGAAGGACACGCCGGTCGTCGTCTTCTCGCACTCGCCGCTCTACAAGCTCTACAATCCATGGAACTTCTGGACCGACGACGC
>CAYNHK010000314.1:0-4356 GCA_964396875.1 uncultured Acidobacteriota bacterium
TGCCGGTCTTCGGCCAGGTCTCTTCGCTCAACGTTTCCGTGGCCGCGGGCATCGCCCTCTATGAGGCCGTGCGTCAGCGGGGAACCGTGCCGACCCTCGCCCGCCCGATTCCGCCCCGGGCCCTCGTGGCCAAGAAGCCGGTGGTCATCGGGCCACCGCCCGAGGATCGCGAAGAGGATCCGGGCGCTCGCCGCCGCGCTCTCGCCATCGCGTCCCTCGCCGCTGCTCCCGAGCCCGCCTCCGTGGCGAAGTCTGAAGTCGCCCCGGCCGCGAGTGCCGCTCCCAGGACTCCGCTCGCCACCGAAGCAGACGAAGTCGAGCCGAACGTTCCCGAAGCCTCCCTCGAGCCCATCGAGCCCACGGACGAGGGAGACGCGGACGGCGAGAGCCGAGCCTCGCGACTCGCGCGCGCGGCCGATGCCGGTGATGACGCCGCCGACGACGCCGAAGACGATGGCGACGAGGACGAACTCGACGACGACGCCGACGACGGTGATGACGACGACGAGGCCGACGACGATGACGCTGATGACGACGACGGTGACGATGACGAGGACGAAGAAAGAGACGACGACGAAGAAGAAGGCGACGACGACGGCGATGACGACGGCGACGACGAAGAAGATGATGACGATGAAGAAGGGGACGATGAAGACGAAGACAAGGGCGACGAAGCCTCGGATCTAGCCGCGCCCTTCATGCCCGAAGACAACTCGGGCGGCGGCGAAGTCACCTGGGGCTCCGAGAAGGAACTCCACGCCCATCGTCCGCGCCGGGAGGGCGAGCGCCGTTTCGGCAACAATGGAGGCCGACGTTCCGGTCGTCCGAACGATCGCAAGAAAGGCCGCAAGGGTCCGGGTGGCGGACCCGGTCCCGCGGGGCCGAGGCCGCAGGGCCAGCGCCCGCCTGGTCAGGGTCAGGGACAGAACCAGCAGGGTCAGGGACAGAACCAGAACCAGCCGCAGAATCAGGACCCGAATCGCAATCAGAACCGCGATCGGAATCAGCAGCGCCGCGGGCCGGATCGCTCGCGCGAGCAACGTCCTCCTCGTCCACAGACTGGTGACGGAGGCAGCGCGCCGGGCGAGCCGAGAGATGAGCGAATCGACCAGGGCCCGCCTCAAGAAGGCGGTGCGCCGCAGGGTTCCGGCGCTTCGCAAAACGGTGGCGAGCGTCGTCCCGATCAGCCTCGGGATCCGAATCGGCCGCACGGTCGTGGCCGCAACCGCAGGCGTCGAGGAGGGCGTGGCCGCAACAACGGCGAGGGACGTCCGCCCGCCGACCCAAACGCGCCTCAAGGTCCGCCGCGTGAGGGCGGTGAGCCGCGCGGCGATCGTGGTCCGCGGCCGCCCCAACCTCCACGCCCTCAGGGCGAAGGCGCTCCGGGCGGTGCTGACGGGCGGCCGGAAGGGGATCGCGGCCCTCGGGAGGGCGGCGGCGGGAGCGAGCAGAGTCGCGCCGATCGCGATCGCCGTCGTCGTCGGCGACGTCGGCGCGGAGGGCGTGGTCCGGGCGGAGGCTCGGGTGGTCCTCAGGCCGGCGGCGGCTCGGGCGAGGGCGGTGGCGGTTCGAACGGCGGTTCGAACGGCGGTTCCAACGGCGGTGGCGGTGGGGGCCGATCGAGCGACGGGGGCGGCTCGAACTCGGGCGGCGGATCCGGCGAGTAGGTCCTCTCCGAGTACAAACGCCGGTCGGTGACAATGCGCAGCTTCATCGTGGGCACGGCCGGGCACATCGACCACGGCAAGAGTTCCCTGGTCAAGGCCCTCACCGGGACTGACCCCGATCGGCTGAAAGAGGAGAAAGAGCGGGGGATCACCATCGACCTCGGCTTCGCGCACGCCTCGCTTTCGGACGAAGTCGTTGCCTCGTTCATCGATGTGCCGGGGCACGAGAAGTTCGTCCGCAACATGCTGGCGGGGGTGAGCGGAATCGACGCGGTGTTGCTCGTCATTGCTGCCACCGAAGGCGTCATGCCGCAGACCCGCGAGCACTTCCACATCTGCCGGATGCTCGGAATCGAACGCGGGGTCATCGCGCTGACCAAGATCGACATCGCGGATGCGCCGATGTGCGATCTCGCGGAGCAGGACGTCCGAGATCTGGTGCGTGGGTCGTTCCTCGATGACGCGCCCTTCATTCGCGTCTCCGCGCGCAGCGGAGACGGCCTCGACGAGTTGAAGGCGGCCCTGCTCTCCCTCGCCAACGAGACCAGCGCGCGTTCCCACGCGGGCCTCTTCCGCCTTCCCATCGACCGTGTGTTCACGCTCAATGGGTTTGGCACGGTGGTCACGGGGACGCTCACCAACGGGAAGGTGGAGGTGGGTGAGGAGCTGGTGGTCCTGCCCGCGGGAAAGAAGACGCGTGTGCGCGGACTTCAGGTGCACGGCGACCAGGTGGGAATCGCGGTGGCGGGGCAACGCACCGCGATGAACCTCGCCGGCGTCCTGGTCGAGGAACTGACTCGCGGCGACGTTCTCGTACGCGAGGGGACCCTGCGCGAGACGCGTCTTGCCGATGTCGCGATCCAGCTCCTCGTCGATGCGTCGCTCAAGTACGACGCGCGGGTGCGCGTTCACGCGGCGAGCGCCGAGGTTCTCGGGCGGGTGAAGTTCACCGAAGGAGAACTGGGCAAGGGCGGCGCCACGGTCGCCCAGATTCGTTTCGAATCGCCGGTGGTTCTGGGGCGAGGCGACCGGGTGGTGCTGCGAAGTTATTCGCCGGTCGCGACCATCGGTGGAGGCCGCGTGATTGATCCCGCCCCGCGCGCGCGTCGCCGCGCCGACATCGCGGCCCTTCAGATCGCGGCGCAGGAAACCGACATCGAGGCGCTGGCGCGCTTCCTTCGCGAGGCCGGTGCGCCGGGGCTGGACATCGGGGGCCTGGTCGGGCGCCTCGCCGAGCCCGCGCCCCTGGTTCGGGAGCTGGTTGCCCGCGTGACGTCGGCGGTTCCGCTTCATGGCGCCCCGGACCACTTCGTTGATGCCGATGTGCTGGTTGGGTTGGAGACCGCGGCTCTGGAGCGGATCCGACAGTCGCACGACAAGGATCCCCTCGCGAAGGGCCTCTCGAAAGAGGAACTCCGGCGTCGCGTGTTCGCAAAGGCCCACCCCGCGGTTTTCGAGACCGTGATCGCGCGGTTGGTGGGCGCGGGGAAGGTGGAGGAGACCGCGGATTTGGTGGCGCTTGCGGCCCATCGCGTTCAGCTCTCGGGTCCCGAAGGCGCGGCGCGTTCTGCGATCGAGGCCGCGATGGCCGCGGCGGGCCTTTCGGGTCTCGCCCTGCAGAATCTCCACGTGCAGCTCCGGCAGGATCAGAAGGCCTGCGAGAACGCGGTGCGCGTGCTGGTGCAGGAGCGGGTGGCGGAGAGACTCGGCGACGGCCTGCTGGTGGGACGGCTGGCCCTCGACACGTTCCGGACCGACGCGCGAAATCGGTTCAAGTCCGGCGCGAAGCTCGACGTCGCCGAGGTGAAGGAACTCACCGGCCTTTCACGGAAGTACGTGATTCCGCTGCTCGAGTGGCTGGATCGGGAGCGCGTGACCCGGCGCGTGGGTGCGGAAAGGATCGTGTTGTGAAGAAATCTGCGCCTGCGGCGAAGGACGAACGCGTGGTCGCGCTTGACGTCGGGGGTCGACCGATCAGTGTGAGCCTTCACGGGCAGGGGGAGTGCGCGGTGATCCTCGCGCCAGGCGCGGGTGGCACGCGCCACACTCCACAGCTTTTGAGCGTCGCCGCCTTTCTCGATCCGAAGGGATTCACGACGATTCTCCTCAACTTCCCCTACCAGGAGGCGAGGCGGAAGTTTCCCGACAAGGCCGACGTTTGCGAGGAGACGTTCGCCGTCGTGGCTGGTTACGCGCGCAACGTGCTTGGCGCCTCGAAAGTGTTCCTCGGCGGCCGGTCGATGGGGGGCCGCATGGCCTCGCAAGCCGCGGCGAAGGGACTCGCGTGCGACGGTCTCGCATTTCTGGCCTATCCGCTCCATCCGCCGGGACAGGAGGAGAAGCTGCGCGACGCCCACCTCGACGCCATTCGGGCGCCGATGCTGTTCCTCCAGGGCACGCGCGACGAGTTCGCCCGGCTGGACCTCCTGAAGGCCACAGTCGAACGCCTCGGCCCGATCGCCCAACTTGCGCTATTCGACGACGCGGACCATTCCTTCAAGACCCCGCGAGGAGCAGCGGCGACATCGAAACAGACGGAGGCCGCGCTTCTGGCCCGCCTCCAAGAGTGGCTCGACAACCTCGCTTAGTTTCAAAGCGCATGACGGGGATCATGCATACTTTGCGCGACCCCCTTCACACTCCTCCCTGGCAATGACGCCAGAGGAGGAAGCATGAAGAGACTGTGGAT
>CAYNHK010000315.1:0-4308 GCA_964396875.1 uncultured Acidobacteriota bacterium
CCTGGTTCGAATACGTCACGAAGGCGCGATCGAGGAACGTCGAAGCGCCGGCGATCGATACGAGCCGGGAGGTCACGAGACCGCCGGTGCACGACTCCGCGATCGCGAGCTTGAGCCCGCGGGTCATGAGAAGGGACGCAACCACACGCTCGATCGTTTCGCCGCTCTCCGTGAAGATGCGCGGGCCGAGAACGTCGCGGATCTTCGATGCCAGCACTTCGACGCGCTCGGAGGCCTCCGCGTCCGTGGACCCCGTGCCCACGAGTTGAAGTTCAACCTCCGAAGCCCCGCCGAGGATGGTGGTGACCGGGTTCGTGAACGCCTTGTAGATCGGGGCGACGAGCTGTTCGACATCACTCTCCCCCATCCCCGCGATCCGGATGACTTTCATCACGATCCGCTCGCCGGAAGCCGCGGCCTCGACCAGTGGCAGGACGTCCCGTTCGAAGAGGGGAAGCATCTCGCGGGGCGGACCGGGGAGGAGAACCAGAGTCCTGCCGTCGCGCTCGAAGATCTGGCCGGGAGCCGTGCCCTTCGCGTTCATCAGGAGTCGTCCGCCGTCGAGGCGGTCGGCCTGTTTTTCATTCACGCTCGGCATCACCCGGCCGAACTGCTTGAAGCGCTCCTTGAGCCACTCGACGTACGACGCCTCGCGGATCAGAGAGACGCCGAGGGCCTCGGCCGCGCACTCGCGGGTGAGATCGTCCTCGGTGGGACCGAGGCCGCCCGTCGCGATCACGAGATCAGCGCGCGACCAGGCGAGGCGGAACGAATCGGTGAGAGCCGAAGCGTCGTCCGCGATGGTGGTGCGCGCGACCACCTTGCAGCCGCGCTCGAGGAGATAGCGCGTCATCGTGGCTGCGTTTGTCTCCTGACGCCCGGGCACCAGGAGTTCGCTGCCGACCGCGAGGAGTTCGGCCCGCATCAGATCCCCGTCAACATCAAGACACCGCGCAGCGCGAGGTGGGCGTAAACCGCGGCCATGAGGTCGTCCGCGACGATCCCCACGCCTCCCTTGAAACGTTCGAACTGGCGGGCGGGGGGCGGCTTCACCACATCCATCACCCGGAAGAGAAGGAAGCCGATGACCGCGGTCTTGAGGGTGAACGGAATCGCGATCATCGTGAGCATCATCCCGGCGATCTCGTCCGCCACCACGAGCCCCGGGTCTTTAAGACCGGTCGATCGGGCGACGATGTCGGCGGCGATGATCGAGAGGACGCTCACCACGATGACCGCCGCGATCTGTCCCGGGAGATTCAGGTACGACATCCCCCAGACGAAGACCAGGCCCACCGCACTGCCCGCGGTTCCCGGCGCGATCGGCGAATAGCCCGAGCCAAAACCGGTGGCAAGAGCGAAGGCAAGACGCTCGGTGACGCTCATGCCGCGCCCTGGTGATTCGGTCAGACGATGGTCACGCGCGAGTTGGTCGCGCGGTCGTGAAGCGTTCGCCGATCGCGGTCCCAGAACGCGGGCCACACGCCGAGGCCGAGGAACACCACGCTCAGCAGGCCAAGGGCGCCACGGCCGAGGGAGGCCAGGGGTCCAAGCGAGGTGCCGTCGTAGCGCCTCACCTGGATGCCGCATGCGATCTTCCCGGGTGTCGCGCCGGACAGACCGCCGAAGAAAAGGACGTACGCCGCTGCGATCACGGTCGCGAAGAGGAGCAGGCCCGGCCACGAGGGCGCCAGACCCAGAACCGACGTGCGCGCGATGCGGCTCGCGAAATAGAACGCGGTCACGCACATCGCGGACCACAGACCGACGTCGATGAAGGCCGCCTGCACCCGGTCATTCATCGAGGCCGCGCGCGAACTGATCCCCGTGGGCGCGATGCGCGGGGGAAGTTCGGACGGCGGCGGCTCGACCCGGCTGGGCTCGACCAGGGGAAGGTCGGCGACCAGCGAGCGCGGGCCGGCGACCCCGCTCACAAGCGTGGGACGTGGCCGCTCGACGAAACTCTGGCTCGGGGTATCGCCATTTCGGTTTTGCCCGACCGTGCTCTCGAGCTCGGCGGGGCGAAGCTGAAGATCGAAGAGGTCGTCGGGCGAGGCCGATGGTGTTCCCGCCTCGATCGCGGCGAGAAAGTCGGGCGCTTGAGGGGCCGGACGCGGATCCACTGTCTCGAGGGACTCGACGAGTTCCTCGACGATCGCGGTGTCGAGCGGCATGGCGCCGATCGACAGGGGCGATGGTTGCACTGGAGGCGCCTGGGCCGCGGGCATCGGGACTTCGGCGGCGGGAGGATTCGGACTTTGCCCTTCGACAAAAAGGGGCAGGGCATGCGTGCGCACCTGCCTCCGTTTTCGGACTCGTTCGAGAACCTCGCGACGCCACTCGGCGTCAGGCGAACTTTTCACCGGCTCGCTCGGCGCGGGGCCGGAACCGGGCGGAAGCAGTTCCTGATCGAACGGCGTGCCCAGCCCCTCGATGCTTTGAGGTGTCACGAGCCGCGGAGCGAGAGCCGAGGAACCCTGGGCGGGAGGGTTCACAAGCGCGTGGCAGGACACGCAACGGGCCTCGCCGGAAACCAGAGGCGCCGAGCACGAGGGGCATTGCATCATGTTCGGTTCGCATCTTAAAGCACAATTTATGGGGTGGGAAGCCCCTTAAGTGCCCGATTTATTGGGGTCTCTCCCGCTCCTTGACCCACGCGGCGAAGACACCCGAGGGCATCGCGGCCGCGAAGTGGAACCCCTGCATGAGGGTGCAGCCTCGCGCGAGCAGGTGGGCCTTTTGCGCCTCGGTCTCCACCCCTTCCGCGATCACCTCGAGGCCGAGGTTCTGGCCCAGGGAGATGACCGCGGCGGCCACCGCCCCGCTGCCGCGGTCGGTCGTGAGGTCATTGATGAACGTTCCGTCGATCTTCAGCGTGTCGAAGGGCAGGTGGCGAAGCCGCGAGAGCGACGAATAACCCACGCCGAAATCGTCGATCGCGATGCTGACGCCCTGGTCCTTGAGCAACCGCACCCGGTCCATCGCCGCGGTGTCTTCGGTGATCTGAGTGGACTCGGAAAGCTCGAGTTGAAGCCTCTCCGCGGGCACGTCCTCCTCACGAAGGACCTGCAGGATCAGGTCGACGCAGGCGGGATCCTGGATCTGGCGGGCCGCGAAGTTGATCGAAACCCGCATCGGCTGACCGTGCGAGAGCGGCCAGTCCCGCGCGTGGCGCAAGGACTCGCGCAGGACGTAAGCGCCCAAGGCCACGATGAGACCGCTCTGCTCGGCCACGGGTATGAACTCCTTGGGCGGCATGGTCGCGGTGACGAAGGGGCTCCAGCGGAGCAGCGCCTCGGCGGCCACGATCCGGCCATCCGCCGCATTGAGAATGGGCTGATAGTGCGGGCCGATCTGCCGGGTCTCGATCGACCGGCGCAGCCTCGTCTCCACGGTCAGCCGCCGCTGCGCGGCCGCGTTCATGTCGGGATTGAAGAGCCGGTACCCGTCGCGCCCGCCCTCCTTCGCCCGGTACATCGCGATGTCCGCGGCCTTGAGCAGGCTCTCGGTGTCGGGGCCGTTCTCCGGAAACACCGCGATGCCGCAGCTTGCCGAGATCGTCAGATCGTGGGCGCCACTGCGCATGGGCAGGCGGATGTTCTCGATGAGCTTCTGGGCCACACTCGCCGCACCCTCCGGCCCGGTGTCGGGAAGGAGCACCAGGAACTCGTCCCCCCCGCGGCGCGCCAGCGAATCGCCTTCACGCAGGCCCTGGGAGAGGCGCTCCGCCACCATCTTCAGGACCTCGTCGCCCGTGGGATGGCCAAGCGAGTCGTTGATCACCTTGAAGCGGTCGAGATCGACAAAGAGAATGGCCAGCGGAGCGTGGCGGCGCTCCGCCTGGGCGAGGGCGGTGGTCAGACGGTCCTCGAAGAGAAGGCGGTTCGCAAGACCAGTGAGGCCGTCGTGGAACGCCAGATGTTCGATCTGGTCCTCCTTGCGTTGACGGTCGATGGCTTCCGCGATGTGATGCGAGACGTAGCTCAGCAGATCGCGATCGGCCTCGGTGTAGCGGATCTCCTTGCGGTAGCTCTGGACAACCAGGATGCCGAACGACGACTCGCGCAGGACGAGGGGCACGCCGATCCAGCTCTCCGACGTCGGGCCGAGGACGGGAACGCCGCGCGCGCGAAGCACATCCATCTCCTCCCGACTGATCAGCTGCGGCCGGCCGTCCTTCAGGATGTGGCCGCTCAAGGTGTCCTTGATGGGGACGCTCGACGCCGCCGGATCCTGTTCATCCCGGTGATACGCGAAGGTGAAGTTCTCGCCCGACGCGTCCTTGAGGGCGATGAAGAAGTTGCGCGC
>CAYNHK010000316.1:0-4303 GCA_964396875.1 uncultured Acidobacteriota bacterium
GGACCGCAAAGCCTTCGCAGGCGGCACGGAGATCTCGGGCAAGCGCATCGGCATCGTCGGGTTCGGACGCATCGGCCGCGAAGTCGCGGCGCGTTGTAAGGCCTTCGGCATGGAGGTGTGGGCCTTCGACCCGTTCGTCTCGAATCAGGTGGCCGAGCGGGTGGGCGTGAAGGTGGTGACCTTCGACCAGATCCTGGAGGGTTGCGACTACATCACTCTCCACACCGTGATGACCCCCGACACCCGGCATATGCTCGGCAAGGAGGCCTTCGCGAAGATCAAGCCGGGGGTGCGGATCATCAACGCCGCGCGCGGGGAGCTGATCGACGAGGATGCGCTCTATGCCGCCCTCGAAAGCGGGCGGGTCGCGGGTTGTGGCCTCGATGTCCACGCCAAGGAGCCGCCGGTCGACTGGAAGATCGCGAAACATCCGAAGGTGGTGGCGACGCCGCACATCGGCGCGCAGACCGTGGAAGCGCAGGATCGCGTCGGCACCGACATCGCCTACCAGGTGCGCGACTTCCTGAAGGATGGCGTCATCCAGCAGGCGGTGAACTTCTTCCAACTCTCGGGCGAAGCGTACGACCAGATCAAGCCCGCCATCGACCTCGGTGAACGCCTCGCTTCCTTTGTGGCCCAGGTGGCGCCGGGAGATGTGCGCAAGGTGGCGGTCACGCTTTACGGCACGTTCAAGGATCTGCAGCCGCAGCCGATTCTTCAAGCCACAGTGGCGGGCGCCCTCAAAGCCGGAGACCCTGAGATCTCGTTCGTGAACGCGATGGCGCGCGCGGAGTCGCGGGGGGTGGAGGCGTCCCACGCCGTCTCTTCGTCGACCACGCGCCATGCGAACCTGATGAGTGTGCGTGTCACCACCTCGGAGACCGAACTCGAGGTCGCGGGAACGCTCTTCGGCGAGGGCCAGCTCCGGCTGGTGGAGATCGACGGCATCCCCGTGGACGCGGTCCTGCACGGGCACATCCTCGCCATCAAGAACGACGACACCCCCGGCGTGGTCGGTCGGATCGGCACGAGGCTTGGGGAGAACGGCGTCAACATCGCGCAGATGAACCTGGGGCGCAAGGCCGCGGGTGGCCGCGCGGTGATGCTGATCGAAGTGGATGCGGACGTGCCCGAGGCCGTCCTCGATGCGTTGAGGAAGATCGCGGGCGTCCGGGAAGCGCGAGCCATCACGCTCGCGTAACCGTCAGCGCTTGGGCGTGCCGATCTCGCCGAGTTTGCTGGCCATGTCTTCCGCGGACGTCGCGGGCTTGACCGCCTTGTCGATGTGGGCGATCTTCCCGTCCTTGTCGATATAGAAGGTCCAGCGCTGAGCGAAGCCGCGTTCCGGGTGCAACACGCCGTACGCCCGGGCCGTTTCCTTCGTGGGGTCGGAGAGGATCGGGAAATCGGCCTTCTCCGATTCGGCGAACGCCTTATTGCCCTTATCGCCGTCCCTGGCGTCGACGCTGGCCATGAAATACGTGGCCTGATAGGCCTTGATGAGACTGCCCTTCTCGGCCAGAGACTTGCACTCGATGGTGCAGCCGCTGGTGAACGCCTTGGGAAACCAGGCGAGGACAACCGCGCTCTTTCCCTTGTAGTCGGCGAGGTTGTACGTCTTTCCGTCCGAGCCTTCGAGCTTGAACGAGGGCGCCATGTCGCCCACCTTGAGTTCCGCGGGAGTTTGAGCGAGGGCCGTTGTGGCCAGAAGCGAGAAAGCGAGGGTTGAGGCGATGGATCGAGCGGTCATTGATATCTCCAGAAAGAAGGTGCTCTGGAGCATATTCGCGGAGCATGGTCCGTTTGAACCATCCCCCGCCCGACTGCCGCTCGGCTAAAATCCCGGCTCCGCAACGAAATGCCCAGGAGGCTGCAGCCCTCTCCACTCGGTCGTCCCTATTCGAAGGAAACCACGCACCCATGCCCGGCTCCAAGATCACCATCGCAAACGGCGTCCTGAATGTCCCCGACGACCCCATCATTCCCTTCGTCGAGGGCGACGGCACCGGGCGCGATATCTGGCGCGCGTCGGTGCGCGTCTTCGATGCCGCGGTGGCGAAGTGCTACGGGGGCAAACGGAAGATCCATTGGCACGAGGTCCTGGCCGGCGAGAAAGCGTACAACGCCACCAAGGAGTGGATGCCCGCGCAGACCCTCACCGACTTCCGCCAGTACCTCGTCGGCATCAAGGGGCCGCTGACCACACCCATCGGTGGCGGCATTCGTTCCCTCAACGTGGCCCTGCGCCAGGAACTCGACCTCTACACCTGCCTTCGCCCCGTGCGCTTCTTCAAGGGTGTCCCCACACCCGTGAAAAAGCCGCAGGATGTCGACATGGTGATCTTCCGCGAGAACACCGAAGACATCTACGCGGGGATCGAGTGGGCCGAAGGCACGCCGGAAGCGAAGAAGGTCGTTGATTGGCTTCAGACCGAGATGAAGGTCAAGAAGATCCGCTTTCCGGAGTCGTCCGGGGTGGGCATCAAGGTGATCTCGCGCGAAGGCACCGAGCGCCTCGTGCGCGCCGCGATCCGATACGCCATCCAGTTCAAGCGGAAGAGCGTGACGATTGTCCACAAGGGCAACATCATGAAGTTCACCGAGGGGGCCTTCCGCGACTGGGGCTATGCGGTCGCCACCCGCGAATTCCGCGCCCAGGTGGTGACGGAGCGCGAGTCGTGGATCTTGGGCAACGTGGAGAAGACGCCGGGTCTCTCGGCTACGGACAACGCGAAGATGATCGAGCCGGGCTACGACATGATGACGCCCAAGCAGCAGGCGGAACTCGTGAAGGAAGTCGAGACCTCGCTCGCGCTCCAGCCCACCCACGGCGACGGCAAGTGGAAGTCCTTGATCCTCATCAAGGATTCGATCGCCGACATCACGCTTCAGCAGGTGCTGACTCGTCCCAAGGAGTTCGCGGTGATCGCCACCCCGAACTTGAATGGGGACTATCTCTCGGATGCCCTCGCCGCGCAGGTGGGTGGCATCGGCATCGCCCCGGGCGGCAACATCAACTACGAAACCGGCCACGCCATCTTCGAGGCGACGCATGGCACCGCGCCCAAGTACGCCAACCTCGACAAGGTCAACCCCGGGTCGGTCATCCTCTCGGGCTGCATGATGCTTCGCTACCTGGGATGGGTGGAGGCGGCGGACGCGATCGAAGCGGGCATTGAAAAATCGATCGACCAGAAGCGCGTGACCTACGACTTCGCGCGCATGATGGAGAACCCGACCGAAGTGAAGTGCTCAGGCTTCGCCGACGCCATAATCAGCAACCTCTAAGACCGCGGTCCCTTCGACTGGAATCCGCACGGACTCCGCCTCAGGGACCAAGCCTCCAGAAACGGTGGCTGAGCCTGTCGAAGCCACCGCCCAGTTGAGTGACACCAGGACCCAATCCGAAGGACAACAGACATCATGAGCAAACCTCCTGTTCGCGTTGCCGTTACCGGGGCTGCCGGCCAGATCGGCTACAGCCTCCTCTTCCGCATTGCCGCCGGCGACATGCTGGGCAAGGATCAGCCGGTGATCCTGCAGCTCCTCGAGGTGACGCCCGCGCTCGGCGCGCTCAAGGGCGTGGCGATGGAACTCGACGACTGCGCGTTCCCGCTGCTTGCGGGCATCATCCAGACCGATGATCCCAATGTCGCCTTCAAGGACGTGGACGTCGCATTGCTCGTGGGCGCACGGCCGCGGAGCAAGGGCATGGAACGGGGCGAACTCCTCGCCGCGAACGCCGCGATCTTCACGGTTCAGGGTAAAGCGCTCGACGCGGTAGCGAAGAGGTCCGTGAAGGTGCTCGTGGTCGGCAATCCCGCGAACACGAACGCGTACATCGCGATGAAGTCGGCGCCAGGGCTCTCGCCGTCCTGTTTCACCGCCATGCTCCGCCTCGATCACAACCGCGCGTTGTCCCAGCTCGCCGCGAAGGCCGGAAAGCCCGTCGCGTCGATCAAGAAGATGGTCGTGTGGGGCAATCACTCGGCGACGCAGTATCCCGACTATCGCTTTGCCACCGTTGACGGCGCGTCCTTGAAGGACCTGATCGGCGACGAAGGCTGGAACAAGGACACGTTCATTCCCACGGTAGCCAAACGGGGCGCGGCGATCATCGAGGCTCGCGGCCTCTCTTCCGCGGCCTCGGCGGCGAATGCGGCCATCGACCACGTCCACGACTGGGTTCTCGGCTCGAACGGCGAGTGGGTGACGATGGGCGTGCCCTCGGACGGCAGCTACGAGATCCCTCCGGGCACGGTCTACGGGTTCCCCTGCACCACGAAGGACGGCAAGATCGAGA
>CAYNHK010000317.1:0-4296 GCA_964396875.1 uncultured Acidobacteriota bacterium
CCCCGAAGAAGAGCTTCTTGGCCTTGACCAGGACCTTCTCGCGCACCCCGACCTTGCCGAAGTCGTGGAGCAGGCTCGCGTATCGAATCTCCTGGATCTGATCGCGGCTGAAGCGGACGGGTGCGAACAGACCCGACCCGGAGCCGTCCACTTTCGCGGCCAGACCCACGGTGAGCTCGGCCACGCGGCCGGAATGACCCGAGGTCGTGGGATCGCGGCTTTCAATCGCGGTCACCGAGGCCTGGACGAACGATTCGAACAGGCGCTTGATGTCCTCGATGAGCCGCGTATTGACGAGAGCGACCGCGGCCTGGGAGGCGAGGGACATCACGAGATCGAGGTCAAGGTCGTCGAAGGAGACGACGTATTTGTCCGCGAGCGAACTCGGCTGCAGCTTCGCCTTCTTGTCGGTCTTCTTGTTGATGAGCTGGATGACGCCGATGATCTCGCCCTGGTGGTCGCGCATGGGCACCACCAGCATCGACTTCGTACGGTAGCCCGACTTGGTGTCGAACGAGCGGGAAATCCGATAGGGCGTTCCCGCGGGAAGCTCGTAGGCATCCGCCACCTTCACCGGCGTGCCGTGCACGGCCACGTATCCGGCTATCGACGTCTCGTCGAGGGGCATCCGCGATTCCTGGAAAGACACCTCGACGGAGTCGTTCTGGGGCAGGACGAACTTGAGAGTGTCCGGCTGTCCCTGATCGCCCTTCACCACGAGGTACAGGCTTCCCGCGTCCGCGGAGGTGATGCCGCGCGACTTGCTCAGGATCATGGTGAGCAGCCGGTTGATGTCGCGCTCGGCCGAGAGGGCCGCGCCGATCTTGTTGAGCTCGGAGAGTTCGGTGTTGCGGCGCGCGATCTGGATCTCGAGAGTGGACACCGCCTTGTTGCGCCCCGCGGTCTCGCGGGCGAAACGAGAGGCGCGCTCGAGGGCCAGGTTCGAAATGGGGGCCACGAGAACAGCGGGAATCGTTGGGAACGCGGCGAGAGCCGGGGTGACGTCGTCGAGGCGTCCCACCACCACCACCGCGGCGGGACTCATCGAAAGGGCCGCGGCGAGTCCTTCGCCCCCCTTCAGGAGAAGGCCGGCGTCGGCCACGATGAGGGCCTCGCGGTCGTTCAGGAGTTCACGGAGTTGCTTTTCGTCTCCGACGCGGGACACCTCGGGCTGGGGTTCGGCAAAAAGGGCCGCGGGATCACCGAAGACGTGCATTCTCATCAGGATTCGCCCATCGAGCGTAGCACAGCGAAAGGCGCGCTCTCTCGCGGTCGGCCGGCGCGTTTCGAGTCGTGACGGGACCGGAGTAGATTCAAGGACGCGTGCGAGACAAGTTACTGAAGTGCAGCGAACGACGGCTGTGGGACCTCATCGCCGAGCGCACCCAGCCCGGCGTCGACCTCAAGGCCCTCGACCAGAGGATCTGGGATCTGTTCGGGGAAACGTGGGCGGTGATGTTCACGGACCTCTCCGGCTTCTCGCGGCAGGTCGAGAAGTTCGGCATCCTGCATTTCCTGCAGATCATCCATGAGCACAAGAAGCTGCTGAGCCCGGTCATCCATCGCCACGACGGGATCCTGATCAAGATCGAGGCGGACTCGCTGATCGTGATCTTCCGGCGGACCGCCTCGGCGGTGCGCTGCGCGGTGGAGATGCAGAAGACCCTCCAGGAGTTCAATCGGACGCGACCGCCCGAGACCGAGATCCTGCTCTGCGTGGGCATCGGCTACGGCGAGATGCTGCGCATCGGCGACCTCGACGTGTTCGGCCGCGAGGTGAACGCGGCGAGCAAACTCGGCGAGGACACCGCGAAGTCGGGCGAGATCCTGATCACCAAAGCCGCAGTCGGCTCCGCGGGTGACATCGAGGGTGTCACGTTCGAACGCGTGGACGCCCAGGTCGGCGGCTCCGCCGAAAACTACCGCGTCAACTACTGAACGGTCGCTGAGCACAGACGAGCATGATTCTGTCGAAGCGCCGCGCCCGGCGCCCGCCCCGGGGCCATGCTGGGCGGCGAGAAGCACCGGGGGTCGTCATCGCGAGGGGCTCGTCGAAGAGCGAGGCTCCGAAGCGATCCTCGGCCGGCTTGCTGGTGGTGGCCCGCGTGGCCGGCGAAAAGCGGCGCGCCTATTCGCGCCTTCCGGGTGATGCTACGGCCAAGGCACCTGGGCGTTCCCCTCGTCTCCGTGGGCCGCATGGCGTCTCTTATGAACGGGCGGAGCTGCCGCTCCGCGAAGACCTCAGAGGAGCCTCGCGGCCCACTGCGCTCGGGGAACGGTGCCTTGGCCTTCGCACTCGGACACACGCGACCTCCCCGCGGTCAAAGACATCGGCCACGCTCCGTCCTCGGCCAAACCCCGACTCCAGAAAACCACCTGAATTATGGCGTACTTGAACGGGTTTCTCAGCAGGAGCCCGGTCCGTTGGGCGTTGCGACGAAGCAACCCCCGCCGACCACTACCAGGCTTGATAGTGGCTGGACGGGGTTGCTTCGTCGCTCGCCAAACGGACTGGCTCCTCGCAATGACGACCGGTCCAATCGGCTTGGTAGCGGCTGGGTTGGCTCCTCGCAATGACGAGAGGTCAAAGGAACAGGGTTGCAAGATCGGCTGGCGTCGTGAGCATGACGTCCGGCTTTTCGCGTTCGACGCCTTCGCGGTCGTAACCCCACAAAACGCCGACCGAGAGGGCGCCTGCGTTCTTCGCGGTGTGGATGTCGACCGCGGAATCGCCGACAAGTGCGGCTTCTGAGGGCGGGACACCCGCTTTCGCGCAGAGTTTGAGCAGCCCTTCGGGGTCCGGTTTGCGCGTTTTGAGATCGTCGCCGCCAACCACGCCGAGGAAGCGGCCTTCGAGGCCGAGGGCGCTGACGATCGCGCGGCTGAACTCGCCGGGCTTGTTCGTGAGAACGGCCATCGAAGCGCGCCCCCCCACCGCGTCGAGCGCGTCGCGCATACCCGGATAGAGGAGCGTCGTCTCCACCAGACGCGCGCGATAGATCGGCATGAACCGGTCGAAGACGAGGTTGATATCGGAAGCCGGCCGGGAGAGTGCGGCGAGACAACGCTCGATCAACTGACGCGCGCCTCCGCCCACGAAACCGCGAACGGTCGCCATCGGGAGCGAGCCCGCCTCGCCGAACCGCTCCACGAGCGCCGCGTTCACCGATGTCGCGATGTCCCCGATCGAATCGACCAGGGTCCCGTCGAGATCGAAGACAACCAGCCTCGGCGGCTTCAAGGCGTCGCGCACTTCTGCTTGCACGCATCGCCCGCGAGGTAGCCAAGGGCGCACATCGCCTCGATCTGCCCGCAGTCGAGATCCTGCACCTTGCGGCCCGACGGTTGATCCAGATAGACCACGATTCCGGACTTCGACGTGCCGGGCTTGAAGATTCCGTCGACCGAGTCTCCGTCCATCTCGGGGAGAGAGAAGGGAATCGCGCGGGGCCGGGCGCCGGTCTCGCCGAGCGAGACATCCAAAGGCGTGATGTCGCGTGAGCCGATCCGGCCGCGCAGGGTCACGGGCACGCCCACCGGACGAACCCGGAAGAACACCTCGCGCGGCGCGCCCGCCTTCGGAGCCAGGGTCAGCTCCAGCAACCGTCCGTTGTTCTTGAGCTGGACTTTTTCCGCGATGCCGAGGCCCGCGGACTCCACACCCTCGATCCAGCCCGTGGTCTCGACGAGGAGGGTCTGCGGCTGCGCGGTAAGGGCGCGAACCGCGTAACGGTACGGCGTCACCTGCATGGTCTCCTCCACCGCGGCCCGCAGTCGCCTCGCCCCGGGAAGGCTGTCGCTCATCAGGTTCGTCTGCTCTTTGGGGTCCTTCTCGAGGTCGAAATACAGCTCGTCGGTCTGGGGCGAAAAGCGGCGGATGTACTTCGCCTGACCGGTGCGGATCCCGGACGAGACGAAAGTGCGGTGCGAGATCTCGGAGACCACAGGCGGTTCGGGGACTTTCGAGAACGCCACGCCTTGCAGCGGCCGTCCGATGATCGCCGGCGGATCGGGCACCGGCAGGCCCACCGCTTCGAGAACCGTGGGCAGGACATCGGAGAGCGCCACCATCTGTTTCACTCTCAGTCCCGCGCCTCGCGCCCCCTGGAACTTCACGATCATGGGCACGCGCACGAGTTCGTCGAACACGGACCGGCCGTGCAGCCAGCCGCCGTGATCGAGGAACTCCTCGCCATGATCGGAGACGAACAGAATCACCGCATCGTCGTACACCCCGCGCTTCTTCAGTTCATCGATGAAGCGGCCGAACTGCTGGTCGCCGTAGGCGATGTCGCC
>CAYNHK010000318.1:0-4282 GCA_964396875.1 uncultured Acidobacteriota bacterium
CCGTTGATCTTGTCGTGCGCCCCCACCGTGACTTCGGTTCCGTGCAGCGCGCGCGCCACCGCCGGGTAGAGGATGTGATTGACGAGCGTGCTCTTTCCGGCTCCGGACACGCCGGTGACGCAGACCAGCTTCCCGAGCGGAAATGTGGCGGTGACGTTCTTGAGGTTGTTTGCCCGCGCCCCCACCACCTGAATCGACTGGCCATTTCCCGGCCGTCGCGCTTTGGGGGTTTCGATGCACAACGTGCCTTTGAGGTACTGCCCGGTGACGCTCTTCGGGTTGGCCTTCACCATCTTGGGCGTGCCCTCGGCCACGATCTCGCCGCCGTGCCGCCCCGCACCCGGACCGAAGTCGACCAGCCAGTCGGCCTCCTCCATGGCCTCGCGGTCGTGCTCCACCACCACCACGCTGTTGCCGATGTCGCGCAGGCGTTTGAGGGCCGCGAGGAGCTTGCGGTTGTCGCGCTGATGCAGGCCGATGGACGGTTCGTCGAGCACGTAGATGACGCCCGTGAGTTCACTTCCGATCTGGCTGGCCAGCCGGATGCGCTGACCCTCGCCGCCGGAAAGCGAGGGCGCCGCCCGATCGAGGGTGAGGTAGGTGAGCCCCACGTCCACCAGGAAGCGAAGCCGGTTCCGGATTTCCTTCAGCAACTCGACCGCGATCGTGGCCTCGGCGCCCTTGAGCTTCAGGTCTTCGAGAAACGCGTGGGCCTCCCCCACCGACAACGCGGTCAGATCGGCGATGGTGATGCCGTTGATCTTCACGGCCAGCGCCTCGCTGCGCACCCGCCGGCCCTGACAGCTGGAGCACGGCCGCTGCGAAAGAAAGCGCTGGTAATACTGGCGCATGTCCTCCGACTGCGTCTCCTTCATCCGGCGGAGCATCGAATTGAGCAGCCCCTCGTAGCGCATGCGGAACGTGCCGCCGCCCCAGGAGCCCTTGAACTTGATGGCGACGCGTTCGCCGCCGGTGCCGAAGAGCAAGACGTCCTTGTGGGCCTGGGAAAGGGACTTCCAGGGCTTGTTGAGATCGATGCCACGCTCCTTCGACAGAGCGCGCACGATGTCCGAGCCCCAGCTCGTGGCGTCGTCCAGTTTGCCCCACGCCTTCACCGCACCCTCGTTGATGGAGAGGTCGGGATTCGGAATCAGCCGATCCGCGTCCATCTCCATGCGGGCGCCGAGGCCCGAACAGTCGGGGCACATCCCCACCGGGGAGTTGAACGAAAAGAGTTGCGGCGTGGGCTCGGGGAACGAGAGGTTGCAGTTGGAGCAGGCGCGCTGCTGCGACATCACGCGATCGGGTTCGCCCTCGACCGCGACGATGACCACGCCCTTGCCGAGCTTCAGCGACTGTTCGACCGAGTCGGCCAGACGCGTGCGGTCGAGGTCGGGCTTCGCGATCAGCCGGTCGACCACCGCTTCGATCGAGTGTTTCCGCTTCTTGTCGAGCCGGATGTCATCCTCGAGAGCCACCACGGCCCCGTCCACGCGTGCTCTCGTGAAACCAGTGCGCCGGATGGTCTCGAAGACATCCTGATGTTCGCCTTTCCGTCCGTCGACGAGCGGAGCCAGGATGAGGAACTTCTTCCCTTCCTTGAGCGAGGCGATCTCGGCCACGATCTGCTGTGAAGACTGGGGCTTCACGTCGCGTCCGCACTTCGGACAGGAGAGATGGCCGACCCGGGCGAAGAGCACGCGCAGGTAATCGTGGATCTCGGTCACCGTCCCCACGGTGGAGCGCGGGTTCGCGGAAGCCGCCTTCTGTTCGATCGAGATGGTCGGCGCCAGGCCCCGGATCGAGTCGTAGAGCGGCTTGTCCATCTGGCCGAGGAATTGCCGCGCGTAGGCATTCAGGCTCTCGATGTAGCGGCGCTGGCCTTCGGCGTAGAGGGTGTCGAAAGCGAGTGACGACTTGCCCGATCCCGACGGACCCGTGAAGACCACGAACTGCTTCTTGGGGATCTTTATCGAGACGTTCTTGAGGTTGTGCTGGCGCGCGCCGGTGATGACGATCGAATCAGGTTCCAAAGAGCCCTCGGGAGAGAAGGAGCGGCGGAGGCGAAACTATAGCGAATACGACTCAGTAGCGGACGGAGACCAGATACAGGCCCTCGGGCCCCGCGGGCGCCGGCCATTTGCTCCGGTCGCGGCTTTCGATGGCGGCCGCGAGATCCTCGAGCGTGGTGGCCCCGCGACCCGCGGAAATGAGGCCTCCCACCATGGCGCGGACCATGCGGCGCAGGAAACCGTCCGCCTCTACATCGAACACCATAGTCGAGTCGTCCCAGCGGACTTCAGACCGGGTGACGTGTCGCACCGTGGTCTTCACGTCCGTGCCGGCGTTTCTCAGGGACGCAAAGTCCTTCCGGCCGAGGAAGAGCGCCGCCACCCTGTCGACGGCGCCGTGATCCAGCTTGAAGCCCGCATGCCCCGCGTAGCGCCGTCTTACCGCATGCTGCGTTTCGCAGACATCGAGGAGATACCGGTAGTGCTTCGATACCGCGGACCGCCGCGCATGGAAGTCGTCGGCCACAGGCGAGGACGCCATCGCTCGAATGTCTTTCGGCAAAGTCGAGTTGAGAGCACGCGCCAGTTCGTTCTCCGGCCAGAGCCGCGGCGCTCGAAATGAAATGACCTGACCCAGGGCGTGAACCCCCTGATCGGTCCGGCCCGATCCTTCGATGCGGATGAAAGCGCCGGCGTGGAGTCGTTGAAGGGCCTGCTCGACCTCGTCCTGAATCGTCCGGCCCTTGTCCTTGTCCTGGGCCTGGAATCCCGCGAAACCGTATCCGTCGTACGACAGCGTGACCCGCTGGTTGTACCGCGCCCCCTCGGCTTCACGAGGGGAAGCAGAGGCGGAGTTTCTGAGCAGCCCCGCCTGGCGGGCCTGCTCCAGAGCAGGGTCGCTACGCTCGTCGGTCACTCCCGCAGCAACAAGTTATGTGGGGCGGGAGCCGGGTTTGTGGGGTGTCGAACCCGCGGCGCACAGCGGGCATGAACCGGCGGCCCACGTATCGACCGCGACTTTCAGTAGGCTCTCGAAGGGAACCTCGAAACCCGCTTTTCCGGAGCTGCGGTCGACGAGAGACGCGATTCCCACGACGCGAGCCCCTGCGGCTTCGACCACAGCGATGACTTCCCGCGTCGACTTCCCGGTGGTGACCACGTCTTCGACCACGACCACCTTTTCACCGCGTTCGAGCGCGAAACCGCGACGCAGGGTCATGGTCGTGCCCTCGCGTTCGGTGAAGAGCGAACGGCAACCGAAACCGCGCGCCACTTCGTGGCCGACCACGATCCCGCCCATGGCCGGCGCCACCACGACATCGGGGGTCACGCCGGCGTCCTTGAGCTGGGCGGCGAGACGCGCGCCCAGATCCGACGCAATCTTGGTATCCATCAGCACACGCGCGCATTGCAGGTACTGCGCGGAATGAAGACCGGAGGAGAGAAGGAAATGCCCTTCGAGCAGCGCGCCCTGGCGCTTGAAGATGTCGAGAATGTCGCTCACGTTGAGCATTATCTCGCGAGGGGATTGATAGAGGCTGGACGGGGTTGCTTCGTCGCCGCCACCAACGGATGGCTCCTCGCAATGACGACAGGTCCAACTCGCTTGGCCCTTGCTTGCCCTCAGACCGAGGGTTCTCTTGGCATTCAGCCCGGCTTGAAGCCGAGCATCGTGTCGTTCGCGATGACTGGCTTGGGGGCGCCGAGGCGTTCCGCGAAGGCTTCGATGTCGGGCCTTCGAAACGCTTCCGACGTCAGGTCCACGGTTCCATCCCCTTCGATGAAGAGGAGCGTGGGCACGGTCACGAGACCGATCGCCGCCGAAAGAGCGTACGGATTCCGCTCGCAAAAGAACGGCAACGACAGACCGAGTTTCGCAAGACCCGCTGCCGCTTCCTCGGGCGAGTCCTGCAGCATCGCCACCGCTCGGCCACCGTCCTTATGGATCCGGTCGATGAACGGCAGGGTTTGACGCGTGGTCTTGCAGTTCAGGTGGCCGATGAGGACGAGCGTCGGCCCGCCCATGTGGAGGGCGCTCGACGAAACCGCGGACCCATCCGGTTTCTGAAGCTCGACCACCGGCAGGGCGAACGGCGCGGCTTTCAGGGCCATGCCGATCAGGCTTCCACGAAGTCGATGTTGAAGTCCTTCGTAATCACGCCGGCCTCGCGTCCCCGCTTGAGGAACGTGCGGATGGCTTCACGCCCGCGGTCCCCGATTTCGATGGTGAGGTCGTTCACCCACATCCCCACGAAACGGTCGGCGATGCC
>CAYNHK010000319.1:0-4231 GCA_964396875.1 uncultured Acidobacteriota bacterium
TGGCTTGCGGCGGCTTGTTCGCAAGCCTCGAGGCGGCGACGAACCAGCGTCCCAGAGGGTCTCTCGAGGCCCGCCGGCCCAACGTCATCGTCCTGATCACCGATGATCAAGGCTACGGGGATCTGGGAGTCAACGGCAACGAGGTTATCCGCACCCCCAATCTCGATCGGCTCGCGAAGCAGGGCGTCCGATTCACCGACTTCCATGTCGACCCCACCTGCTCGCCCACGCGCGCGGCGCTCCTGACGGGCCGCTACTCGACCCGCACCCGGGTCTGGCACACGATCATGGGTCGCTCGCTCATGGCGCCGGGCGAGCGCACCATCGCCGAAGTGTTCGCGGAGGCGGGGTACCGCACGGGGATGTTCGGCAAGTGGCACCTGGGCGACAACTACCCGCTGCGGCCTCACGACCAGGGCTTCCAGGAGGCCCTGTACCACGGCGGCGGTGTCCTCGGACATGTAGGCGACACCCTCGGCAACGATCTCTACGACGACACTTACTTCCGCAACGGCGTTCCTGAGGCGGTGACCGGCTACGCCACCGACGTCTGGTTCGATGAGGCGTTCAAGTTCATCCAGCGAGACCGCGACCGTCCCTTCCTTGTCTATCTAGCCACCAATGCCGCCCACTGGCCCTATTACGTCGACCAGAAGTACGTTCAGCCGTACCTCGACGCCGGGGTGCCACCGACCATGGCCCGCTTCTATGGAATGATCACCAACATCGACGGAAACGTCGGACGCCTGTCGGGAAGGCTGCGGGAACTGGGTCTGGAGGAGAACACGATCCTGATCTTCATGACCGACAACGGATCCGCGGAAGGCTGGAGCAACTGGCGGGAAGAGCCGGGCGCGTGGAAGGGATACAACGCAGGCATGCGCGCGGGCAAGGGATCCGAGTACGACGGCGGACACCGCGTCCCGTTCTTCGTGCGCTGGCCGGCGGGCGGGATCACGGGTGGCCGCGAGGTCGATCGTCTCAGCGCCCACATCGACGTCTTGCCCACTCTGGCCGAGATGACCGGCGTGAAGATTCCGGAGGGACTCAGGCTCGATGGCATCAGCCTGGTCCCGGCGCTCAAGGGGGCGCCCGCACCGGCCGACCGCGTTCTGTTCGTGCACTCGCAGCGGATCGATATCCCCGTCAAGTGGCGAAAGTCGGCGGTGATGACCGAGCGCTTTCGCCTGATCAACGGCGAGCAGCTTTACGACATCGAAGCCGACCCCGGCCAGAAGGTGGACGTCGCATCGAACCACCCGGACACGGTGAAGGATCTGCGCGGCTCCTACGACAAGTGGTGGGAGAGTCTTGAGCCGGTTTTCGGCGACGTGGTGCGCATCGGCATCGGCGCGGACGCCGCGAACACGACGCCCCTGAGTTCGCACGACTGGCGGACCAGTGACGAGTCCCAGGTGGTCTGGAACGCCAACCAGGTCAACTCCGCCCATCCCGGGAACGGTTACTGGGCCATCGATGTGATGCAGGCCGGAACCTATGAGGTTGAGCTTCGCCGTTGGCCCCGGCCGAGCCGCCTCGGGATCGACGCGCAGCGCGCGCGGCTGAAGATCGGAGACGTCGAGGCGGAGAAGGTGACGTCCCCGTTCGATCCCGATGCGACTTTTCGCGTCAAACTGAATGCCGGACCGACGACGCTGCAGTCGTGGCTGACCACCGGGCGCGACGGGAAGTCGCGCGGCGCCTACTTCGTCTACGTGCGCCGCCTGGAGTAAGCAGGCGCGGAGCGACGCATCATCGACCCTGCTCAAGCAGGCGTACTCGGATGAGGAGACTCATGATGGAACGGAATCCGCCCGCCCTCGTCGCGTTGCTCTCGCTGCTGGTGTGGTCGTGCGCGTCCGGCGCTTCGGCGCCACCGACGTCGCCGAAACTCGCGCCGTCCCCACCCACGCCGAAAAGTCCCACTCGGCCCAACATCGTGATCCTGGTTGCTGACGACCTGGGTTGGGCCGATGTCGGGTACCAGGGTGCTAAAACCGCCACGCCCAACATCGACCGTCTCTCGCGACAGGGCGTGCGGCTTTCGAGCTTCCACACGACGCCGCTCTGCTCGCCGACGCGAGCCGGCCTCATGACCGGGCGCTGGCCGATCCGGTACGGCATGGGGGACTCCGTGATCACGCCCTGGCGGCGATGGGGGTTGCCCACCACGGAGCACACGCTGGCGGATCTGCTCGCGAAGGCGGGATACCAGCGTCGCGGCGTCTTCGGCAAGTGGCACCTGGGTCACTACGAGCAGAGGTTCCTGCCCCTCAACCGGGGCTTCACCCGCTTCTACGGCCACTACAACGGCCACATCGACTACTTCACCCACGAGCGCGAGGGCGAGCGCGACTGGCACCTCGACTTCGCGACCTCTCGCGATGAGGGGTACGCTACCGATCTGATCGGCCGCGAGGCCGCTGCCTTCGTCGCCGCCGGTCCCAAAGACGAGCCCTTCTTCCTCTACGTGCCCTTCAACGCTCCGCATTCGCCGGTGCAAGCGAAGCCCGAGGACGTGGCCCGCTACGCGCACGTCGCGGATGCCGATCGCAGAACCTACGCGGCGATGGTCGACTCGCTCGACAAGGCGGTTGGAGCGGTGCTCGAAGCCCTCGACGCCAAGGGCGTTGCCGACAACACCTTCGTCCTCTTCTTCAGCGACAACGGGGCGGTCTCGAGATACGGCGCCAACACCCCATGGCGGGGCGATAAGGGCTCGGTCTACGAAGGGGGAGTGCGGGTGCCGGCGGTCGTGCGCTGGCCTGCTGGATTCGGCGGCGGGCGCGAGGTCCAGGCCCTGATGGGCTACATCGACGTCTATCCCACGGTCAAGCGCATCGCCGGACTCACCGGACCGGATCCCAACCCCCTCGACGGTGTGGACATGTTGGACGTCATCCGCGGCGCCGCCCCGGCGCCGGCGAGAGACTGGTTCAGCTACATCGCTCAGGGTTCTCCCGAGGCGGCGGCGATTCAGGATGGGGCCTGGAAGCTCGTGGTCCGCGGGGGGAGCGTCCTCGAGACGACGATCGCGGGAGCCGGCAAGAAGGACGGTGCGAACTCGCGATCGGTCGAGTTGTTCCGGCTCGATCTGGATCCGGGCGAGACGACGAATCTCGTCGCGGAGCACCCGGATGTCGCCACGCGCCTTCTGGAGCGTCTGCAGGGGTTCCGCCGCCTCAGGATGGACGGCGCGCCCGACTTCCGCGAAGGGAGCGAGGGTTTCAAGCCGCCAAAGGAGTGGATGATCGCGAAGTAGGCGCCCCTCAGTTCTGGGTCATGAATCGCGATGGACTCGTGAACGCACGCCTCAAACCTCTCCTGAAAGCAGCCCATTAGGGCAATTCTCGAGAGTCCAAGAGAGGAACCCGGAGCAGGAGTGGTCAAAAAAAGGTATGCATTGGTCAAGAATCACAATTTTTTTTTGGTGACTGTCCTGCGATCCTCCGTTACATTCAGATCTGTATACAGGCACATGTTTGCCGGAGTACTTTCTTGAGGACGATCAGTCCGAACGGACGGACGGAGGGTAAGTAGCATGAGGTTCACGAAATCCTGGCACCTTGGTGTGGTGGCCGCGCTGTTGTCCAGCTTGAGCATGGCGCAGACCCGAATTGACGGGACCATAGAAGGAACGGTCCTGGACAGCCAGGGACTCGCCGTCCCCGGCGCGACCGTGACCGTGTCAAGCCCGGCCCTGATCCAGGCGGCCGTCGTGACGACCGGTTCGGAGGGCCGCTACCGCGCGACGCAGCTCCCCGTCGGCACGTACACAGTCCGGGTTGAGATGCCTGGGTTCAAGACGCGGGCTCTGACCGGGATCGAGCTCTCCGTCGGCCGGATTCTCGTGATAAACGCCACGCTCGAGCCCGGCGGGGCAGCGGAGTCGCTCACCGTGGTGGCGGAGACCCCGGTCATCGACACCCAGCAGGTGAAGAACGTCCAGACCATCACCAAGGAGGTCATCGACAATCTGCCGCTCTCCCGAGACCCGGTCACCGGGCCATCGCAACTCGCTCCCGGCGTCGTCGAGCGCACGTCCTCGGGCTCGCGGCGCAACGAGACCAACTACCTTCTCGACGGCGCGAACGTCCAGGAGCCCGATACGGGCTTTGCTTCGGCCGCCATCAGCTGGGATGCCATTGAGGAGATCGAGCTCATCACCACCTCGAACCCGATGGAGAACTACGCCGCCATCGGAGGCACTCTCAACCTCGTGACCCGCACC
>CAYNHK010000320.1:0-4230 GCA_964396875.1 uncultured Acidobacteriota bacterium
GGCAGCGCGGTGTTGAGGTCGTCGATATGCATGCGCGAGGCGAAACGTTCCCCGCACGATGCACACAAGGCGCCCTCGCCCTCGTCGCCCGCATCCTGGTAGAGCTTCACGCCAAGCTGCGCCGGCCGTTGGAACATGTGGAAGAACTTGCCGAAAGGCAGATAGAGGAGCGCCGCGATCACGGTAATGGCGTGCAGAATGGACAGGAAGCCGTAGAACTGGCCGCGCAGGAACATGGTGGAGGCGGTAAGGGCGAGACCCGTCACCGAAATCGCGAAGAGCAGAATCAGCGGAAAGAAGTCCATGCCGAAAGATTGAGCGGTCATCGCGCTGTTGTCGCGCATGCGCCGCCCGAGGGCCAGGGCGATGCCGGCGAGGACCAGCACCGCGGCGATGTCGAGACCGTGAAAGAGGAGCCAGGCGAAGACCGTCCGCACCGGGAAAGAGGCGGTTGGAAATCCGAAGACGTAGGTGACGTACATGAATGGATCGTCGGGGAGAGTTCCGAAGTGGATCCAGCCAAAGACAAGCGGAAAAGTGATCGCGGCGGCGAGCATGCAGCCCCAGAAGAGGAACTGGTGCATCCACCATCGCCTGATCGAACGATGGCGGATGAAGGTCTGGCCGAGGAGATGGGTTGAGGTCACGGCGGCGAGGCGGGGCACGCTGCGCAGAAGACCGCGACTGAAGACGAGCTCGAATCCCCGTCTGAAGAAGATGCGTGTGGGCGGCTTCTGCAGCCACACCGCGTAGTGAAAAACAACGCCCCAGGCCGCGAAGACGGAGGCGAAGGTGTAGATCACGAGAGCGGCGTCGAAGTTCTGAAGATTCCGCGAGCCCACCACGATCGAGGCGACCAGAAGAGCGGCGGTCATGGTGGCCCAGCCCCCGGCGCGGAGTTGGTCGGCGATCTGCTGCTGCGCGGGACTGAGATTCAGTTCGAGCGCCTCCTGCTTCGGCAACAGGACTCGCCGATTCAGAACGAAGAGGCCGAATGACGTGGCGGCGAGGAGGACGAAGCCCGGCCACACCTCGCCCGTACGGTCGCGGAAGAAGCCGAGGAGAAGCGGCGGGAAGAAGCCGCCGAGTCCGCCTATGGCGCCCACCAGACCAGTGACGGCGCCGGTTTCGTTCGGGAAGTACTGGGGCACAAGCTTGAAGACCGCGCCGTTCCCAAGGCCCAGCAAGGCCGCGCAGCCGAGTGCGCCGACCGTGAACGGGATCATCGATTTCCAGGAGAGGAGCAGGGCGAACGGGATTATTCCGATGAAGGCCGCGTTGAGGACACGCGCACCGCCGATCTTGTCGGCCAGCGCGCCGCCCACCGGGCGGAGGAACGTGGCGAGGATCACGAAGCCCGCGGCCCGGAAGCCCGCATCTGCTGGCGTGAGACCAAAGTCATCCTTGAGGAGCGTGGGTAGGTAGATGGCGAAAGCGACGAAGCCGCCGAAGGTGAGGAAGTAAAAAGCGGAGAGAACCCAGGCAAGGCGCTCGCGCATCAGCAGCGCCACCATGTCCCCGATCCCCTTGGGCGCGCCCTTCGCCGGCGCGTCGAGCGCGAACATCCAGAAGATCACGGCCCAGATGAAGAGCGCTCCCGCAAGACCCGTGAACACCTGTTCCCAGCCGATGGCTGCGGCGATCAGCGGTCCGAGGAAGACAGCGGCCGACTGGCCGATGTTCCCCATTCCATAGACACCGAGGACGCCACCCTGCTTCGCGGGCGGACTCCACCGCGACACATAGCTGACGCCGACAGAGAAGGACGAACCAGCGAGACCCAGAAAAAAAGCAGTCGCGAGAAGGGCTTGATAGCTGCCGGCTTGCGGGACGAGGAATACGGGAATCGAGACCGCGGCCATCAGAATCGAAAAAACCTTGCGGGCCCCAAAACGATCGGCCAGGATCCCCATCGGCAGTCGAGCCAGGGATCCAAGCAACACCGGCACCGCCACGAGCAGCGCGGTTTCGGTGCCCGAGAGTTCGAACCGCTCGCGGAAACGAACCGCGAACGCGCTGATCAGACCCCAGGCGGCAAAGCAGATCCCGAAGGAGAGCGTCCCAAGACTGAGGTGACGACGCAGCGGGTCTTGGGTCGGCATCGTTTCACCAGCATATTCGAGGGGAATCAAGCAAAGACAGGACCGCGGTCATACCGGCGCCCCGCACGCCTCGGTTCAGTCCGCAGGCACGCCACTCAGCGAGAGCAGGAACGCGCTGTCTTCGAGCGCCACCACGTCGTGCTCAATCGCCTTGTCCAGGACCAGCACACGGCCGGCGGGAAGGTCGGCTGTCTGGTCATGCAGGTTCATCTGCACGCGCCCGGTGAGGGTTTGCACCGAGAGTCGCTGGTCCGTCTGGTGCTGGCGAAGGCTTCGACCGGCTTTCAGAACAACCAGAACCAGCCGGAAGTCTTCGTGTTTGACCAAGGTTGTAGCGGTGTGACCGCTGCGCTCCCAGAGGGGCGTATTCAGAAGGGCCTGCGTCTCCGCGGCGAGATCGAAGGAGAGGCTCGGTCCGGTGAGGCCCCGTTTCACGGACTCGGCGGAGGTCGGCTCTGCGGCGAAGCGGGGCCTCAGGACGTGGTTCTCGAGGTGCACGTGGGTGAACACATCGCTTTCGAGCTGCTTGAGCTCGGAGAAAAGCGTGTTGTAGCTGTTGCAGGCCCACTCGGGAAGAGCGAACTCGTCGCTGGCCGCCCGAATCCGCTCGAGGAGCTTCGCGACGGCAAGGTGCTCGACCTGCATCGACTCGAGTTGTCTGGTGATGGAGGCCTGATCGGGCTCCTTCGACAGGAGAGCCGGAAAGAGCGACCGCTCTTCTTCATCGAGATGGGGCAGCAGGGCCGCGGAGATTTCCTCGACCGCGAGTTCGAGGTCACGGAGTTTGGGGTTGTGATCGCCGTGCACGCGGCTCACTTTCGTGGCCAGGGTCTGGACGAAGGGGAGGGTCTTGCGGAGGTACTGGTGGTGCTTCGAAACGATGTAGGCGACCAATCGTGGCGTGGTCAGCTCGCGGGGGTCGTCCGGCCGCTCGCCCCGGCGCTCGGTGATCGCGCGAGACAGTTCGGCCAGGAGAGCGTCGACATCGACCTTCTTGGCATTGGCGGCCGCCTCGATGCTCTGATCTCCCTGGCAGCAGAAGTCGATGCGGTGACGCTGAAAGACCTGGGCGCACTCCGAGTGATCGAGGACGACGCTGGCGACGGGCTGCTGGCGATTGAGTGTTGGATTTTCCATACGGGGGCTTGTTGCACGTTCCGCGCCAACACAGGAATGACGGCCAACAGGCCTGTTTCGAGGCGAATCGATCAGGGTGGAGCAGCCCGTTCCACCGATGGTTCCAATATGTACCACCTGGAGTTGGGCTATCGGTGCCCATGCTCGACGGTCGGCGCAGAGTGCTCGATCGTCCCCTCTGCCGCGATGAAGACGCCTTCCACCCAGTGGGTCAGAGGCACGTAGGCAGCCACGAACTTCCGCCCCGCCGCGACATCCCCGGGTCGAAATGCCTTCGACGCGCGCGCTGCCGCGAAGCGGTGCGCCAGACCAGCGCGCACTTTGGCGACGAGCAGGTTCTCGAGTTCGTCGGTCGTTCCGAGCCTGAGAGCCCGATCCGTCGCCGAGATGATCGGCTCGGGTTCGCTGTCTACGAGCCCGGTGTAGGGGGCGCCTTCTCCCGCGCGATGGATCCGCACGAGAGTTTCGAAGAAGTAGCGATCCGCGAGCGTCTTCGCCGCGGGCCCGAGAGCGCGAACCAGCAGGGCCTGCTGGAAGGCGCTCCTGATTGCGGCCTCGTCCGCGGGCCGTACCCAGTGCAGAACGAGGCTTGGATCACCGGCTTCGAGCGCGGCGGCGGCGGCGGTCACCACGGGCCCTTTCATGGTGTCGCAATGCGCGAAGGCGGGCGACGAAAGCGCGACGCTGACAAGCAGAGCTACGGCAAACGCGGTGCGGCGGAACATTGTGGTGTGGCGGGCAGGCAGTTGGTTCTTCATCGCAGGACCTCGTGCACGTCGCGTGCCACGAAAGAACACCGCCAGACCGCCTGGATTCGGGCTCCAGGGGAGACCAGGCGTTCGACTCGCCCCACCCAAGTGTTCCAGAATGTACCGTATGGAACGTACGGATCCGGTCTGTGGCGTCTGCGGCCTGGTTCCACACGCGCCCCGCCTTAGCGGCACCACGCATCTGGTTGCCCGGAGCACCGCGATGCAGGTCCTGCTCAAGC
>CAYNHK010000321.1:0-4180 GCA_964396875.1 uncultured Acidobacteriota bacterium
TGTTGCCGCGCTTCTTGTTGACCTTGATCACGCGCATCCGGATGTCCTGACCCTTGAGAGCGTCGAGGTTGCGGACGGGGCGAATATCGATCTGGGAACCGGGGAGGAAAGCGCGGACGCCGATGTCGACGGCAAGACCGCCCTTGACGCGATCGAGCACCTTGCCGGTGATGATGCGGCGCTCCTGATACGCGCGCTCCACGTCGTCCCACACCTTCATCTTCTCGGCTTTGTCGCGCGAGAGGACGATGTAGCCGTCGCGATCCTCGGTGCGCTCGATCAGAACGTCGACCTGATCGCCAACCTTGACCGTGACCTGGCCGGCCTCGTCCTTGAACTCTTCGGCGGCGATGACGCCTTCCGATTTATAGCCTACGTCCACCACGATCATCATGGGCGTCACGCGCAGCACGATGCCGCGCACCACCTCGCCCTCGGCGAGGTTCTTGAAGCTCACGTCATACATATCAAGGAGACGTTCGTACTCCTCGGGGTCCATCGGGGTTTGCGCGTAGGGGTTCAGTTCGACATCGGACATGGAAAGGGTAAAGCCTCTTCTATTCTTAGATTTTCTTCCTCGATTCTCGGGGCTCACGCCTCCAAAGTCTTTGGAGGTGCCCACTTTCGGGAAGCGGGAGATTCTATGCGCCTTGGAAGGAAAGCGTCAAGGAACCCCCGGGGGAGGCTCAAAAAAAGAGGGGGCCCCGAAAGGGCCCCCTCGCACGACTAAACAGCTACGGGTGCGTTAGAAATCGAACCGGACGCCGAGCTGGAACAGACGCTGTTCCCCGCGCTGGAAGTCGCCAGCGTAGGTGGTCGGCGTGCCGAATGTGGCCAGGCTGCGGTTGCCGATGTAGCTGCCGGGGTTCTTTGCGTTGGTGACGTTGAACCCTTCGGCGATGAGCTCGATCCGCTTGTTCGCGGTGAGGTTCACGAAGCGAGCCAGACGGAGGTCGAACTGCTTGAAGTCGGCGCCGCGGCCCGCGTTCAGGGTGGTGATCCCGGAAGGCAGGTCGTAGTTCACGCCGTCGCGGTTGTTGTCGACACCGGTCGTGATGTTGTACGGGGTGGCCGACTTGTAGCGGAACACCGGCGAGACGCGGAAGCCGCCCGGCGCATTCCAGGTGCCGTTGATCGTCACACGGTGACGAGCGTCGGTGCGGGTCGGGGCCATCTGGGCTTCGTTGAAGGGATCGTAGATGTTGAGCGAGTTGAAGTCGCCGAACTCATCCGTGGCGCGCAGGCTGGCGTTCGACTTGGAGCTCGAAAGCGAGTACCAGGCGGTGAAGCTGAGCTTGCCACCCGAGCGCTTCTTCAAGGCGATGTTGATGCCCTTGTAGTAGCTCTCGCCCAGCATCACGTCGACCCGGAAGTTCGCATTGCCCGAGCGCGGAAGGAACGTCGAGAGACGGCGCGGAGACGTCCCGCCGTCAGTGCGTGTGTTCACCGCGATACGGGTTCCAAGGTCCTGACCGTGGGCGTACACGCCATCGATCTCCACCGCGTAGTCCTTGCCGAGCGCCTTCGAGATGCCGAAGTTCGCCTGATCCGTGTAGGGCTGCTTCGGCAGTGGGCTGGCGGCGTGGCTCGGGAGAGGCGCCGTGGCACCGGCGAGCTGGTTCGGAGGCAGGGGCTGACCCACCTGGTAGAAGCTGCCGTCGGCGTTGCGGATGCCGGACGAGTTGGAGTGGCTGTAGACCGTGCCGAACGAGGACTGTGCGCCGATCACCGCGAACAGGATGTTCGCGTTCGTGTAGGCGAAGTCGTAGTAGCGGCCGAGTCCGCCGCGAACCACCAGGCTGCCGTCAGCCTTCGCGTCGTAGGTGAAGCCAAAGCGGGGGGCGATGTTGTTCGTGTCTTCCTTGGGCTCCTTGCCGAAGTCCTCGAGGCCGATGCACGGGCAGGGGAAACCGCTGCGCGCGAAGACCCCGGCCTTTGCCGCTGCCTGAAGCTCGGAATAGATGATGTTGTTGTCCTGGTCGAACGCGAAGCCGGTCACCAGATCGTAGCGAACGCCGATGTCGAGGGTCAGCTTGTCGTTCATCCGGAAGCCGTCCTGGATGTAGAAGGCGTACTGCTTGTTCGGAATACGTCCTTCGCTGCCCCCCGCACCCCCGATGGAGCCGTTCCGGGAGATCGCGCTGATCGGCGAATTGCGGTCGGCGCCGAGGTGCGTGTACTGGTTGACCTGGCCGGTCGAGAACGTGATGTCGAGGGTCGGCGCGTAGATGAAGCTCGCCCCGACGCGGAGGTCGTGCTTGCCCATGGTCCAGCTGTAGTCGTCACGGAACTGGTGCTTGGCCTGCTCGGTGGTCTGCGGGGTGTTGATGCTCTGACCGATGGTGACTCCGCCGGGGAAGCTCTCGTAGGGAAGGTTGGAGTTCGCCGAGATGAAGTTCTTGAAGTACGAATACTGGTAGACGAACTCGTTCAGGCGGCCGCCGGAAAGGGCGCTGTTGAGGTTGACGTTCACGGAGTGGAACTTGTTCGTACTGACGCCCCAACCCTCGGGCGGCGTGCTCGGGCCGGCCCCGTAAGGCTGCTCATTCTTGTCGTATCCGTAGCGGACCGAGAGGTAGTTGTTGGGATTCATCTGGTGGTTGATCTTGGCGACGCCCATGGTCTCGCGGAAAGGCACGTCAAAGACGCCGTCTTTGTCCGGGAAGAGGCCGCGGGTGCTGACGGTCTGGGTGGTGTCTTGCTGAATCCGCTCGGCCGAGACGAAGAAGTGGGTCTTGTCCTTGACGATCGGGCCGCCGAGGCTGCCGCCGAACTGGTGCTTGCGGTAGTCGCCCTTGGGCCGGTTGTTGAGCCGCTCGGTCTCGGTGATGGAGTTCATGCTCTTGTCACGGAAGTACTCGAAGAGGGAACCCTTGAAGTCGTTGCTGCCGCTCTTGGTGACCACCTTGATGGTGCCGCCGTTGGCGCGGCCGGTGTCGGCGCGGAAGCGCTGGGTCTCGAACTTGAACTCACCGATGGAATCGAGCGGGAAGTTCTGGACGAGGCCGCCGACGGTGTCGTCGTTGTTGTCGCCGCCGTCGATCAGGTAGTTGATGTTGCGTCCGCCGCCGCCGCCCACCTGGGGCGCGAACTGGGTGCTCTTCGTCGGGTCGGTGTGGAAACCGAGACTGACGCCGGGCACAAGGGCCGCGAGGTTGCCGAACTGGCGACCGTTCAAGGGAAGGTTTTCGATCTGGACCGCGGTGATCACTTCGCCAACGCCCGCATCCTTGGAGTCGATGAGCGGAGCCTCGGCGGTAACCTCCACGTTCTCGGTCTGGCCGGCGACGGCCATGCGGAACGGAACGACGGTCGTCGATTCGACGTTGACATTGGCCTTGCGCGCCTGGGCATTGAATCCGGCGAGCGCCGCCTTGATCTCATACACGCCGACGGGAAGACCGCCGATGCGGTAGGCGCCCGCGGTATCGGTGGTGGCCGAACGCGAGAAACCGTTGCTGAGGTTGGTGGCGGTCACGACAACTCCGGGCAGCGCCAGGCCCTGCTGATCGAGGACCGCGCCCTCGATGAGGCCATTGGTGCCCTGTGCGAAGGCGGGCGACACAACGGCGAGCGCGATCGCGAGCGCCGCCGCCAGATAACGGAAACGATGGGTCAAGTGTTTTCTCCTAAAAATGGGCCGCCCACCTTGGACCGTCGCGGTCCCCGCGGAATTCACTTTCACGGATCGTGAATTCAAACGAACAGCGCTCGCGGGTGCGGAAGGCTTCCCTAGTGTTTGACGAAAGTCTAACAATTTAAACAGCATGCGTCGAGGTTTCGAGCACGTACAGTCGTTTGTATCTCGAAACTGTGAATCGTGCCTTCAATCAATGCAACAAACGGGCCTCGTCGTGTCGGTCTAACCGACGAACGCTGCGCCGGGAGGCGAACGCTCAGCGCAGTGTGGCTTGAAGGTCGCGAAGAAATGCGCGCGCCTTCGCCCGGATGGCCGAGTCCCGGGTGTTCGCGGCGGCCTCCCTCGCCAGAGTGATCGCTCGAGCGGTTTGGCCTCGCTGGAACTCGGTCACGGCCAGATTGAGCCGCGCTTCGTGAAGGCTGACATCACTGGCGAGGGCCCGCGTGAACAGGTCTGCCGCGCGATCCAACTGTCCCGCCTCGACCGCGAGAACGCCCGAGCCGTTCAACGCCTCGGCGAGCTCCGGAGACAGTTCAAGCG
>CAYNHK010000322.1:0-4101 GCA_964396875.1 uncultured Acidobacteriota bacterium
GAGCCGTAACCGGACCCGCGTTGTTCATTTGTGAACACCCGGATCCGCGCGGATCCTTCGAAATCCCCTGAAAATCGCGGTGGGTCGGTCGCGCGACAGGTGGCACAGGATTTGTTACGTTCGGTTTCATGAACGTACTCAGCCTGGTCCACGACGTTCGGCTCGCCGTTCGAGGTATGGCGCGGCAAAGGGGCTTCACGCTCGCGGCGCTCATGTCCCTGGCCCTCGGCATCGGCGCCAACACCGCGCTCTTCTCGATTGTGTACGGTGTGCTCATGCGCCCGCTCCCGTATCCCGATTCGCAGCAGCTGGTCCGCCTCGGCGAGTTCCACCAGGGCGCTACGGCCGGCGTGCCCGGCGCTCTCTTCACCAACTTCACGTATGAAGTCTGGACGGACCCCAAGACCGAGGCTAAGACGATCGAAGGTCTCGCCGGTTTCAGCACCGAGCGCTACACCGACACCACGGGCGCCGAGCCGGTCAAGATCGCGGGGGCTTCGGTGACGCCCTCGGCCTTCAAACTGCTCGGCGTGCGGCCGGTGATCGGCCGCCTCCTTGTCGAAGCGGACGGCGCCTCAAACGCGCCCCCGGTCGCGGTGTTGTCCGAGGGTTTGTGGAAGGAACGCTTCGGGGGCGAGGCTTCCGCGATCGGGAAAACGCTGACTCTCGATGGAAAGGTCCACACCATCGTCGGCGTGGCTCCGGCGAGCTTCTACTTCCCCGAACGTGAAGGCCGCCTGTGGACCGCATTCGCGGTACCCCGGGGCTCGGCGGATCCGAACAATCAATCGATCTCGATCTTCGGGGCGATCGCGCGCCTCAGGCCGGGTGTCACGCCCGAGCAGGCGGCGGAAGAAGGGACCCTCCTCGCCCGCAGCGTTCCCCGGCCGCCCGTTGCCGATGCGCTGTTTGGAAAAGGAGGGCCCGTGGGCATCCGAGCAGAGACACTCCTCAGCGATCTGACCTCGCGGATTCGTCCCGCCCTGCTCGTTCTCGCGGGCGGAGTCGGCTTTGTGCTTCTGATCGCGTGCGCCAACGTCGCGAGCCTTCAGCTCACGCGCGGCATTTCGCGGCAGCGCGAGCTGGCGGTGCGCACCGCGCTCGGTGCGAGCCGCTCCCGGGTCGTGCGCCAGCTCGTGACCGAGAGTCTCGTGCTTTCGCTATGCGGCGGGTTCCTCGGACTGGGCCTTGGGTCAGCGCTTCTCGCCGCGCTGCCGACCCTCGCCCCGCGGAGTTTCCCTCGACTGCAGGACATAGCGCTTGACGGCCTCGCCATCGCTTTCGCGTTCGCTGTGTCGGTCATCGCGGGTCTGCTTTCGGGCGTCCTTCCGGCGCTTCGTTCCTCGCAGTTGAGCCTGGTTCCGGCGCTCCGGGACGGTTCGGGGGCATCGGCGGGCGTCTCGACCCAGCGTCTGCGCAGCGGTCTGGTGGCGCTCGAGGCCGCGCTCGCGGTGATGTTGCTCATCGGAGCGGGCCTGCTGCTTCGAAGTTTCGGTCAGCTCCTGAAGGTGGATCCGGGCTACGAGAGCAGCAACGTCCTCATCGCCCGCCTCGACACCGGAGGGCAGGAGCGCCCGCTCGAGAAGACGCTGGCTCTCGCCGAAGAAGCGGTCGGTCGGGTGCGCGCCCTTCCTGGAGTTACCGCCGCGGGCGCCGGGAACATGACGCCCTTCGACAACAGCACGTCGGTCGCGAGTTTCGAGATGCCGAGCCCCGGCGCGCCTGAAGGCAAGATCCGGGCACGGGCGACCTCGTACACCATGACTCCCGGTTTCGCCGAGGCGCTTTCGTTCAGGCTCAAGGAGGGCCGCCTTCTGAACGCCTCCGACGCCGCATCGCCGATCGAGTCCCTGCTCGTGAACGAGGAGTTCGTGAAGACCTACCTCAATGACGGCAAGCCCGTCGTGGGGCGTAGATTCGAAGGGATCTTCCGCTCGCAGACGCCGACCGTGACCACGGAAATCGTGGGCGTGGTGAAGAACGTCCTCAAGAACGGCCTCGACCAGAAGCCGCTGACGGAGATGTTTGCCCTGCCGCGATTTGGCCGACGCCTGCCGGAAGGCTTCCAGATCGTGGTGAAGACGACTTTCAATCCCGCAGATCTGGCCCCGACCGTTCGATCGATTCTGCGCACTCTCGATCCGGCCTCGACCGTGGACACGGTGACGCTGTCGAGCCGTCTCGCGGCCGCAGTGGCGCAGCCGCGCTTCGCCGCGGTGACCGTGGCCTCGTTCGCAATGCTGGCGCTGGCCCTCGCGGCTTTCGGTCTCTACGGCGCCCTGTCGTACAGCGTCACGCAACGCCGGAGAGAGATCGGTGTCCGCGCTGCACTCGGCGCCTCGCGCCGCGACATCGTGAGCCTTGTCCTGCGCCAGGGCCTCGCGGTTACGATCGCCGGCCTCGGTCTGGGCATGGTCGCAGCGATGTGGCTTTCGCGCCTCCTTGAGAAGCTCCTCTTCGGCGTGACGCCTCTCGATCCGATCGCGTTCCTCGCCGCCCCCGGTCTCCTGCTCGTCGCCGCCTTCGCGGCATGCCTCGTCCCCGCGCGCCGTGGCGCGGCTGTGGAACCAACCGAAGCGTTGCGCTGCGAGTGACGGGCCGCCGGTAACGTGCCCGTCAGGCCTTCTTCGCGAGCACGGCCTTGAAGACCGCGGCTGCCTTCTGCATCTCTTCGGCGGTGCCGATCGAGATGCGCGAGTGGGTGGGAAGACTCGGAAAAGGCCGACCGACCGCGATGCCGCGCTCTCTGCACGCCGCCTGAAACTCCTCGGGCTTGCGCTGAATATCGACAAGAATGAAGTTCGCGTCGGAGGGGAAAACCTTGAACCCAAGGTCCTCGAACGTCTTCGCGGCGATGGCGCGGGTCTGATTGTTGGCGACAATCTGCTGACGGACGAACGTCTCGTCGGCAAGCGCGGCTATGGCCGCGGCAATAGACGTCACGGGCAGGAAGCCCGAGGTCGTGGTGAGGCGCAGTGCGGCGATCGTGTCCTTGTGTCCGATGGCGTAGCCGACTCTCATGCCCGCCAGACCGCAGGCTTTTGAGAAGGTGCGGGTAACCAGGACACGTCGGTCGCGGGCCGCCCGCGCGGCGAGGCTCCAGTAGTTCTGGTTCTCCACGAACTGCGCGTAGGCCTCGTCGACGAGGACCACGGTCTCGGGCGAACGCTGACCGAGACGGTCGATCATGGCCTCCACGTCCTTGGTCGGCCAGGTCGTGCCGGTAGGGTTGTTGGGGTTGCAGAAGAAGAGCAGGCCGGCGCCCGCCGCCGCGTCTTCCATTGCGGGCAGGTCGAGGCGCAGGGAGACATCGACCGCGACTTCGCGCACGGGCAGGCCCAGGCTCACCGCGGTTCTGGTGCAGGTCTCGAATGTCGGCAGACCCGCGACGAGAGGACGCTTCGAATCGACGAAAGCGGGGATCGCCGATCGCAGGAGTTCCCCGGAGCCGGCGCCCAGCAGGACATTCTCGCGCGCGACACCGTGGGTTTTCGCCAGGGCGCCCACCAGGTCCGCGATGTTTCGCGGATACCGGTTCCCCTGGGTGAGCGCCTCCATCACCGCCTTCGTGATCGAAGGGCCGGGCGCATACGGGTTCTCGTTCTGGTCGAGCTTGATGAGGTTGGCCGCTTCCGCGGCCGACATCGAGCTTCGCGCTCCGAAGGGTGGTCCACCCTGCCCCGCGTGGGCCGGGCCGCCCAGTACGGAAGCGCCCGCCACGCTCCCAAGCGCCCCAACAAAACGGCGTCGTGTCAAAGCCATCTCCGACTCCTTCTGAAAGTTCCTACTTCACGGTTCCGTCGCGCTCGGCCTTCAGCCGAACTTCGAGCCGGCTGAAAGCACCCGCAGCGTAGGCCTTGCAGGCGCCGCGATCGATCAATGGGTCGGGCGAGGCTTGGGCCTGTCTCTTCTTTACCTTGTCGAAGAGTCCCGAGAAGCCCGGGTGAACGCTGACCAGAATGTCGCAGGGAAGGGTGGCGACGAGTTCGATACTGCGCTGGAAAACCGGGGTCAGATCCTTCGTCGATCCGCCGCCCAGAAAGCGAAAGCCGTCGAGGGACACCGCGTTGAGGCTGTCGGCGTAGACGATGTCGAGGCACC
>CAYNHK010000323.1:0-4062 GCA_964396875.1 uncultured Acidobacteriota bacterium
CACGCGACAGACCCTCTCTGTAGATCAGGCGTTCGAGTGTCATCGCCAGGGGACCCCGCCGACTGGCGCTGGCCGAGGCGCGCCACTTGCCGAACTCCTTCCGGCGGGCGTCCAGGTGAAGTCGCAAGACGACGGTGCGCAAGTAGGTGCGGAACGAACAACGCCCCTCGAACCGGGCCAGAACCCGGTAGTGACTCGTGATGATCGAGAGCTTCACCGCCGACACCAGGTCGTCGAGTTCAGCGTCCCGCATGCGATACCGCCGGCCCACCGATCGGCACACCGCCTCGATGTCCGGCAGCGCCTCGGCGAAGAGGCGCTCCAGGTGCTCTTCCCCAACCGCATCGACGGTCGGCGGGCTCATGCGGAGTTACCCGGCGGCGGACACACGGCTCGGTTCATGGCCTTCATGGGGATACCCTCTTACTGACACAGGCGCAGTCGGGGAAGGCCCGGGCTCACGGCCCCTATAATTCTTTGAAGATGAGGTCCGCCGAAACGCAAGGGGACGGATTGCGTGGCCCGGGGGCCGCGGTCACGGACCTGCTTCAGGCGTGGCACGAGGGTTCCGAAGCAGCGAGGAACCGCGTCTTCGAGGTGACGTACGCGGAACTCCGGGCGATAGCCGGCGCTTACCTTCGCCGGGAGCATCGACTCGGCTCCATCCAGGCGACGGCACTCGTTCACGAAGCGTTCCTGCGTCTCGTCGGCACGCGGGCGAGGTGGGCCGACCGCGGCCACTTCTACGGTGTGGCGGCTCAGGCCATGCGGCGGATCCTGGTCGACCACGCGCGACGCCGACAGGCCCTCAAGAGAAATGCGGTGGGACTGACCGTTAGTCTCGAGAGTGCGGGGGACCTCGAAGACCACGGGGCCTTTGAGGCCTTGAAGCTGGACGAGGCCCTCACCGATCTTGAACGGCTCGATCCGCGGCAGGCGCGGGTGGTGGAACTCCGTTACTTCGGCGGCTTGTCCGTGGAAGACACCGCCGCCACCCTGGAGATCTCCCCGGCCACCGTAAAACGCGAGTGGGCCACCGCGCGGGCGTGGATGGCGCGCCGGGTACATCTGGGGCGGAGCGGCCCCTGACTGCTCCGAGCGCCTCGGAGCGCTGGCAGGAGGTCAAGCAGGTACTCGCGGAAGCCCTCGAGGCGGATGCCGCGAGCCGAAAGGCGCTCCTTGATGAGGTGACCTCCAGAGACCCTGACCTCGCGCGCGAGGTTCGATCCCTGCTCGGCTGGTATCGGGAATCGGCGGACCCATTGACTCCTCGGACCGCGGGACGGGGTCTGCGCCTCGCGGCCGGTCATCGGCTCGGCCCGTATGAGATCGAAGAGCTTCTGGACTCGGGCGGAATGGGCGAAGTCTATCGGGCGCGCGATACGCGACTCGCCCGCGCGGTTGCGCTCAAAGTCCTGGCCACGAGCGGGCGGGAAGACGCCGAGACCACGCGGCGCTTCGAGCGGGAGGCGAGGACGGTGGCTTCGCTCTCGCATCCGAACATCCTCTCGATCTTCGACTACGGCCGCCACGAGGATCTCACCTACGCGGTCACCGAACTCCTCCTCGGCGAGAACCTGCGCAGCCGGCTCCGCGCGAAACCGCCGTCCCTGGTGGAGGCGATGAGCCTGGCGCGCCAGATCGCGAACGGGCTGGCGGCGGCCCACGCCGAAGGGATCGTCCATCGGGATCTCAAGCCCGAAAACGTCTTCCTGTGCACCGATGGGACGGCGAAGATTCTCGATTTCGGTCTGGCCAAGAAGACCTGGCCGCTGTCCTCCGTCGTGCCGGGCAGTGCTACGCCCACGCTCGAAACTCGGGCGGGGCTGATCCTCGGCACGGTCGGCTACATGGCCCCCGAGCAGGTGCGCGGCCAGTCCGTGGATGCGCGGGCCGATGTCTTCGCATTCGGTGTAATGCTGCATGAGATGTTGCTCGGGCAAAGGCCCTTCGACCGCGACACCCCCGCCGAGACGCTCGCCGCCGTGCTCCGCGACGATGTGCCGCCGTACGACCCGGCCCGGGTTCCTCCACCTCTCGCCCAACTTCTGGCTCGATGCCTCGCCAAGGATCGTGAGCAGCGGTTCCCGTCGGCCCGGGAGATTCTTCAGGGCATTGACGGGCTCGAGGCAGCCGGGTTGGAATCCGCCCGGGGAAGATGGACGCGGCGCGCGGCGATCGCGGCGGTGGCGACGGTAGCGATCGCGACGCTGCGCTCCGCGGCAACGCCTCTCGCGATGAGGACGCGACCCGTGGATCTGGTCATCCCTGTGGGCCGGTTCCCGGCCGATCTGGTCTCTGGAGGCGGCTCCATCTGGGTCGCCAACCGCGAGTCGAACAGCATCACTCGCATTCGTCCAGGCGACGGATTAGTGACCGGGACATTCCCTGTCGGCGACTGGCCCATGGCGCTCGCCTGGGACGGGAACTTCGTCTGGGTCTCGAACCACAAATGGCTGCCCGGCGAGTACTCCACCGTGATGAAGGTCGACCCCACGGATGGGCGTGTGGTCGGAACCTACCGCGTCCCCGGGCAGCCGATGTACATCGTCGCCGACACCCGCTTCCTCTGGGTCGCTGAAACCTGGCCCACGTACATGCTGCGCAAGCTCCGCCTCTCGGACGGCGCGGAGGTCGCCGCGTTCACCGCAGGGGGCGTGCCGCGACAGGCGGCGACCGACGGCGAAAGCGTGTGGGTCGCGAACGGTCCCATCCAATCCGTCACGAAATTGCGTGCGAGCGATGGCAAGGTCCTGGCGGCGCGGACCGTCGTGGGCGCGCCGAATGCGGTCCAGCGGGTCGGAGACTTCGTCTGGGTCAACGACAACGCGACCACGGCGGCCGTGCTGAAACTGAGAGCCGACGATCTCACGGTGGTTGCGCGGTTCGTGCTTCCCGGAAGCCTCGCCCAAACGGTCTCGGAGCGATGGTTCTTCGTCGGCGAGCCCGGACGCGTTGTCCAGCGAAGGACCCACGATGGCAGCGTGGTGGCCACGTGGGCCGGAGGTCCCAAGCCAAGCGCGATCACTTTCGACGGAACGAACCTGTGGACCGCCGATGCCGAAACGAACTCGGTCTCGATGGTCGCCGGTCAGCGCCTTGCGGACGCGGATCGGGGGTAGAGGGCGATAGTGGTTGGACGGGGTTGCTTCGTCGGTCGCTTCTCGATGGTCTCCTCGCAATGACCACCGGTCCAAGGACCTCGGTAGTGGCTCGAATGACGGCGCTCATCCCACTACCAAGGAAGTTGGGCCTGTCGTCATTGCGAGGAGCCAGTCCGTTTGCGGGCGACGAAGCAACCCCGTCCCGCCACTATTAGCCGCGACGGTTACGGCGCAAGCCGTTCTCGGATCCAATCCTCGCCTTCGCGCCGATAGCGGAGCCGATCGTGCAGCCGCGACTTGCGGCCCTGCCAGAACTCCCAGGTATCCGGGATCAGCCGATAACCGCCCCAGTGCGGGGGCCGGGGCGGGCCCCCGGCCACGAGGGTTGTGAAGAATTGCGCGCCATACTTGGCCGCGTTCGTCACCAGCACGGTGCGCGACGGAATCACCTGACTCTGGGGCGACGCCCACGCGCCGATGCGGGAGTCGAGCGGACGCGTCTTGAAGTATTCGTCCGACTCCTCGGCGCTCACTTTCTCAACCCGACCCTCGATCCGCACGACACGTTCGAGTTCGACCCAGTGAAACTGGAGGGCGGCTAGAGGGTGCGCCGCGAGTTCCCGGCCCTTGCGGCTTTCGTAGTTCGTGTACCAGACGATGCCGCGCTCATCGAATCCCTTGATCAGGACCACGCGGGTCGACGGGCGTCCGTCGTCGCCCACCGTGGCGAGGGTCATCGCATTCGGTTCCGGCAGCTGACCGTCGAGCGCTTGCTGGAACCAGAGCCCGAACTGCTTCATCGGATCGGGGTCGGAGGCGTTCTCGTTGAGTTCCCCCCGCTCGTAGCTCTTCCGCAGGTGGGCGATATCGCTCATCCCTGGAACTATGCCTCAGGCATCACCTCGAACCGCACGCTGACCCAGCGCGAAGGCCTCTTCGTTCAGAGGAATCATGGCGC
>CAYNHK010000324.1:0-4031 GCA_964396875.1 uncultured Acidobacteriota bacterium
CTTCAGCCAGCGGTCTTCACCGCTGTTGAGATCACGGACGCGCAGACCCGTCTGGGTGTTGAAACGCGTGCCGTAGACGAGCCAGCGGCCGTCGGGTGAGAGCACTGGTCGGAAGGCGCTGCCGTTGGATTGAGTCAGAACGTCTTCATCGCCGGTGCGGCGATTCTTCCGTGCGATCTGCCAGAGCGGGAAGTTGACGTTGTAGGCGAAGCCCCCGCGCTTGGTCGCGTAGTAGAGGTACCGCCCGTCCTTCGACGCGGTGACGCCCAGCGCATTGTGCTGTTCCGCCGGCGTTGTCTCGGGCCGCGGTTTGGCCTTCGTGATCTGGATGCCCGAACCGCCGCGCGTGTCGTACGCCCACAGTTCGTAGGTGCGCAGGCCCGCCACGTTTCGCGAGACGATCACGCTCTGGCCATCTTCGGCCCATGCAGGGGACGCGAAGGAAGCCTGCTTCTCCTTCGTGAGCGCCTTCGGTCCCGTTCCGTCGGCTTTCATGATCCAGAGGTTTTCCGCACCGTCGCGATCGGAAAGGAACGCGATCTGCGTCCCATCCGGAGAATAGCGCGGCTGAGACTCAAAGGCCATGCCGGTCGAAAGGGGCTTCGCATCACCGCCGGCGATGGACAGGGTGTAAAGATCGCCCGCGAGTTCGAAGACGATCGTCTGGCCGTCCGGCGAAACGTCGAGGGACACCCACGTGCCTTCATCGGTCTCGAACGCGATCTTGCGCTCGACCTTGAGGGGCAACCCTTTGTCTGTGACCTTCTCCTGCGCCACCACAGGAATCATGGATACGGCGAGGGCGGCGAGGGGAATCAGGCCCAGCAGCCCGTGGCGAAAGTCGGGCCGCGCCCGAAGCGGGTCTTTTCCGCCAGCTCGGCGTTGCTGAACCTCGAAATACTCCCGGTATTCCTTCGGTCCAGCGCCTTGACCTGACGAAAAATTCCTCGCTTGGGGCGCAGCCGGACTTTCACCACGGGCTGCTAGCGCGGCCATGCCGCGGCGAAGACGGGCGTACGCCATGGGTTCTGGTCTCCTTGGTTGCGGCTCACCCGGGGGGCGGGTCGAGCCGGACAGGGGCGAAGGATAGCCCTTCGGCCAGGAGCCTGCGCGGCAGAAGGGCTACGGCACACCGTCCGAGTGTCGAAGGGACTACTCCGAGCGCAGGAGGACGCTCGGGTCGGCCCGGGCGGCTTCGCGCGCGGGGAGGAATGTCGCGAAAGCCGCGACCAGCAGCATCGCGCCACCCGCGAAGCCGAGCACCAGCGGATCGGCCGGTGTGGTTCCAAACAGCAGAGACTGGATGCCCCGGCCCGCCATAACCGAGGCCAGAAGACCGATGACAACGCCGCCCGCTGCGATGGTGAGCGCCTCTCGCAGAACCAGTGCACGCACCTCCGAAGGACGCGCCCCGATGGCGAGACGGATCGCCATTTCGCGACGTCTCTCCGCGATGGCGTGCGCGAACGCCGCGAACATGCCGATGGCCGAGACGAGAAGCGCGAGAGCGCTGAAGAGCCCGAGCAGCCGCGTCCCCATGGTCCAGGGGCGCATCTGACGATCCAGCAGATCGACGTACGGACGCACACGCAGGTAGGGCAGGTCGCCGCGGCCGGCCACGATGACTCGACGGATGGCCGAGGGCGAACTCGCGTTGTCCGCACGCACCTTCACCAGCAGGCCGCGGATATTCGTCGGATCCTGGACGAACGGCGGCTTCGGCACCTGAGAGAAAGGAACGAGGTATTGCATCAGGCGGTCTTCGCCACCTTCCGGCAGAACCGAGCGCTGGCGCACATCGCGGAAAACACCCACGACTTCGCGGCATGCGACCTTCTCGGAAGGCATCGGCGGACCCGAGGAGGGATCGAAGGTTTCGGGATTGAAGTCCGCATCGAAGCCCACGCGGATGCACTTGCCAATCGCACTTTCACCTGGCCATACCGAACCGGCCATGGTCCGGTTCACGAGCACCACCGGCGCCGCGCGGTCATCCGCGGCCGTGAAGCTTCGGCCATCGATCACCTCGATGCCGAGGATCGTCAGGAACTCGGGTGTGGCGGCAGTGAGAAAGGGAAGCTGCCCGCCCACCGAAGGCGCTTCGGGCCGGCCGGGCACGCTGATCGGGGGGACGTTGTGCCCAGCGAAGGGCAGGGAATCGATGAGTGTGGCGCTCTCGATCCCGGGAAGGCCCGACACACGCGCCAGGGCGTCGGAGAAGAACGCGTCCTGGCCAGGCAGATCGGCCGACGTCGGCTCGAAATCAACCACGACGACGCGGTCGAGGTCCATGCCGAAGTCCTGGGCGCGAAGGCGGTGGAGACTGGAGCCGAAGAGGCCCGCGCCGGCGAGGAGGACCACGGCGAGTGTCGTCTGGATGAGGAGCAGCGGGGCCATGCTTCGCCGGCGTGGACCGGCGGCGGGAGTTCCCGCGCGGAGGTGCGCTGGTTCGGTGGAAGAGGGGATCTGGGCGAGCCCGGCGGCAAAGGCGACCAGGGCGGCGACGAGGCCGGCGATCCCGGCCGCGGCGAGTGTGTTGATACTGCTTCCGCCCTCGGCGCGAAGGTTCGGGAAGAGGACGACCCGCAGAGCATCGTCGAACCAGGCCGCGATCAAGAGCGAAGCAACGGTGGCGCCGGCGGCGAGGACGACAGCTTCGACCAGGACCTGCAGGCGCAGTTGTGACTGTGAGGCTCCAAGCGCGGCACGGATCGCCTGTTCGTGTCGCGCGCGAATCCCGCGGACGGTAAGCAGGATCGCGCTGTTTGCGAGGCCGATGACGAGCACCAGAACCGCAAGCGCGCCGAGCCACAACGCCACCCGCCTTTCGGTGGCCGCGACTTCAGTGCCGGAAAGCGGTTTCGTGCCCACAACACGCTCGAGCACCGAGCCCGCCTGGGCCGCGACCCCTGCTTCCGTCTGGCCCGGGGAGAGACGGACGATGACGCCCGCGATGTTCCGAAACGCCTGGCGGTCCCAACCCGGCGTCTCCCGCATGGCCGCCGCGAAGGGAACGAACACGTCCACCGCGGCCGTAGAGTGGCCGCTGAAGCCCCGTGGCATGACGCCCGCGACCGTGTACTCGATCCCCGCGATCTTCGTCCTTCGGCCGATGATTTCCGAGTCCTCGCGCATCGCGGTCCGCCAGAAGGCGTGAGTCAGGATGGCCGCGGGCGCGGCCGCTCCGGATTCGTCGTCCCCCGGGCCCAGGACGCGGCCGAGCAGGGGCCTCGCTCCAAGAACCTCGAAGTAGTCTCCCGAGACGAGCATGGCGTTGGCATTGCGCTGGTCGCCGTCGATGAGGATCGTCGCCGCTGTTCGCTGGAACGCGGCCGCGGACTGGATCGCTGTCACGCCTTCCTTGATGGCTCGGAACGCGACGTACGACGTCGAACTCATCGTCGCGAGCCGGCTGTCTTCGCCCGGGGTTCCGAAACCAAGCGTGACGACGCGGGCGGGATCGGCAACGTGCGCCGGGGCAGCGAGAAGGGCGCGGTGGATGAGGCCGAAGACCGCTACGTTGAGACCAACCGCGACCGCGACGGTGGCGACGGCCCCACCCACGATGAAGGGCATGCGCCTCATGGACCTCAAGCCGGCCAAGGCGTAGGACGTCAATCGATCAAGCATCGCAAACCGAAGGCATCAAGTCCCATGCCATGGTTTTGCGCGGAACCTCCTGTGATGGGCGCCTGGAACGTCCGCGAACGGGCGATCGCTGTCCGTTTGTGGAAACCTTAAGGCTCTCTAATGCTTGCCCCAGGCCCGTTTCAGAAGGGTGATCGCGGTGTCGATCGAGGGCCGGGCGGCCCGGTCCTTGGTCAGGCACATCTGCACCAGGGCCCGGACCGCGGGTGAGGCGGGAAGCGGCGGCGGCGTTCCCTTGAGGTGCTGGACGCAGTACTCCTCCTGCGAAGGGCCGAGGAAGGGCGGGGAACCGGTCAGTACCGCATAGGCCACGCAGCCGAATGCGTACACGTCGGTCGGATGGGTCGCGGGCTCGAATCGCCACTGTTCGGGCGCGGCGTAGG
>CAYNHK010000325.1:0-4015 GCA_964396875.1 uncultured Acidobacteriota bacterium
CTCGAGGCCGCCCATGAGAAGGGCATCCTGCATCGCGATCTGAAGCCCGCGAACATCAAGGTGACGCCGGACGGCGTGGTGAAGATCCTCGACTTCGGTCTCGCGAAAGCGCTCGATGCCACGGCTTCGGCGAACAGCGGCGACGCGGCATCCCTCCAGAACTCACCCACGATGTCGTTTCACGCCACCGAGGCCGGCATCATCCTGGGCACAGCGGCGTACATGTCCCCCGAACAGGCCCGCGGCAAACCGCTGGATCGGCGCTCGGACATCTGGTCGTTCGGCGTGGTCCTTTTCGAGATGCTGACAGGACGGCGCCTCTTCTCCGGCGAGACTTCAAGCGACATCCTCGCCGCGGTCCTGACTCGCGACCCCGACTGGACGGCCCTGCCCGCCGCGACTCCCCCAAGGCTGCGCGAACTCTTGAGGAAGTGCCTCGAACGGAATCCCAAACAACGGCTCCACGACATCGGCGATGCGCGACTCGAACTGGACGAGAAGTCGGGCCTCCACCTCTGGTCGGAACCGAAACTGGAACCGGCAAGGGCTCCGCGGCGCGCGTGGCTTTCTGGCATCGCCATCGGCGTGATCGTCACCGCACTGATGGCCGGCTTCGCCGCCCTGATGACGGGGCCCGCGGTGGATACCGGCACCGTGCGCCTCTCGATCCTGGCGCCACCCAGCACGTCGATCTTCCCCGACCCCACCGGGGTCGCGATCTCGCCGGACGGCACGATGGTGGCGTTCGTCGTGGGCGACGCTCAACGATCGGACTCACAGATCTGGGTGCGTTCGCTCGACACCATGAACGCGCGACGTCTGGAGGAGGCGGACGGCGGCAACCTGCCGTTCTGGTCTCCCGACTCGCAGCGGATCGCCTTCTTCACCGCCTCCAAACTCAAGGTCGTTCCCGCGGCGGGCGGGCGTGCGGAAGTCATCTGTGACACTCCAAACGGACGCGGCGGCACGTGGAGCCCATCGAACGTAATCGTCTTGGCGCCGACGTGGGCGGGGCCCTTGATGCGCGTCGCCGCGACGGGGGGCGTGCCGGCGCCCGTCACAACACTCGATGAGAGCCGGAAGCAGTGGGGCCATCGTTTCCCCACGTTTCTCCCCGACGGGGATCATTTCCTCTACGCCGCACTGCCGGGACGCGACGGCCGATTCGACATCTTCGTCGGCTCACTCGCCGGAGGCGCGCCCACGCTCGTGGGTTCGATGGAAGGCGCTCCGGTGTACGCCGCGCCCGGATTCCTTCTTGCCGCGCGCCAGGGACGTCTGGCGGCGCAAGCGTTCGACGCGCGCTCCTTCAAGACCACGGGCGAACCGGTGGCGCTTGCGGATGAGCCGACGAGCATTCTCGATCCCGCGTTCTCGTATACCGCGGGCACTTCGGCGTCCGTTGCCAGGGACGGGACGCTCGCCTACTTTTCCACTCCCTCCACCAACACCCGTGCGGTCTGGATGGATGCCGTTGGCCGGATCGGCGCCGATCTCAATCTTCCTCCCGGCCACTACGACACGGTCACCATCTCGCCCGATGGAAGCCAGGCGGTGTTCGTTCGTTCGACGTCGCCCTCTGAATCGAGCGTGTGGTTGAGCGACCTCGGACGGGGCGGCGCCTCACCCTTGTCCTCGGGGCGCGGCCGAAACGACATGCCGGCGTGGTCTCCGGACGGCTCGCGGGTGGTCTTCGCGGCGGACCGGGAAGGCGCCCAGGAGGTGTACGTCAAGAGCGTGGGCGACGGGACGCCCGAGACTCCCTTGTTCCGCAATGGACGGCCCTTCAAACAGGTCTCCGCGTGGTCGCCGGATGGGAAATGGCTTGCTCTGACCCAACTCGATCCCGAGTCGCAGCAGAACATCTGGTTGCTACCCGCCGCGGGTCAAGGCGAGTTGATTCCCGTGGTCCAGGGACAAGGCCGGGACAACGGGGGCGGCTTCTCACCCGACGGAAAGTGGCTCTCGCACGCCTCCGACGATGTCGGCCGCTTCGAGGTGTATATCCAGGCGGTTCCTCCCCCGGGCCGGCGGGTCCAGGTTTCGCAGGGCGGAGCGCTCTTCCACTGGTGGGCGACAGACATGAAGGGCATGCTCCTGGTCGACGACCGATGGCGAGGACTTTGGCGCGTCGACCTCGACCTCGGACCCAATCCCCGCGCGGGCACCGCAAGGCAGATCGCGAATCTTCCGCCCGGCATCACCTGGATGGACGCGATGCCTGACCGCCAGAAGTTCATCGCCATCATCCCGGAGCGCGCGGGCCCGGGCTCGATAACGCTCGTCCAGAACTGGCGCGCGGCCCTCGGCGGGCGCTAGCCTGGGCTCTTCCCGCCACTAGGGCGTACGAATACCCCATAGCTCCGTGCCGTGCTCGGGGTCCTTTCCTGCGAACACGAATCCGTCACGCACGCGGACGATGAAGCGGGTCTGCGCCCCACCGACGCCGCCAGCGGTGGTTGGAGCTGTTTGTCCGCCCAGTCTTCGCGTGCCTGACGGCGTACCGTCCGAGGCCCAGATGTACCGACCCGCGCCGTCGTAAGCAGAGAAGTAGACCGTGGAGCCAGCAACCGCGAAGTCCGTCGGCCAGGAGGATTCGATCCCAGGCCGGATGTCCGAAAGCAATTCACATCGCGCGGTTACACCATCGCAGATCCATGGGTCATAGAACGCCGGCGAATTGGTCCCGCCAAAGTAGAGCGTGTCTCCGGTCGCGAACATGTCCGGATTCGGTGATGTGGTTCCCTGCAGTGAATAGCGGACACTGGAAAGGAAACGGGTACTTGACCTCGAACCATCGCTTGTCCAGATCCCCTGGACATTCAGAAAGAAGAGGCGCGTCGCGGAGGCGACTAAGTCTGTCGGGAAGACGCCCTCGCTTGTCATTGGCATCGTGCCAGACGACGTTCCGTCGCTCGACCAAAGGTCGCGCGAGCTGCGGAAGTACATCCGGCCACCCACGACGACCAGCTCGGCGACAGCGGGAGGAGGAATGAACCGCCCCAATGGAGTCCCGTCATGCGGATTCGGGTCACTCTGAAAGACCTGCTTCGTCCCCTCGGGTGTTCCGTCGGAGGACCAGAGACCCTGACCGTTCTCGGGACTGCTCGCCAGAAAGAACAACTTGCCTTGGAACGCCGTAGGGGTCCAGATGTTCAGGAAACTGAGGCATGGTTTGCCGCCGGAATTATTGCGCCCGTCGAAAGGACCGGCCAGCCTTCGCGTTCCCGAAGCCGTGCCATCGGTGACAAAGAGATAGTGACCGCTGCCTTCGCACGCAACGAAGAACATCCGCGACCCAACGGCCGTCATGAGTTGTGGAAAGGAACTGCCAGTCACCTCTGTGGAGTTCGGTGGATCAGGATTCACATCAAGGAGCGTCGCGCTGGTCTCGTTCACCAGCCACGGCTCATAGCCTGCAGCCGAAGAGGTGCCCGCGAGGAACAGAAAGCCAGGCGCCCGGAAGAAGCCGGAACTGAAGGTCACGCCGTCGGGAAGCGCGGTGAATCGCCGAGTGGAAGAGTCCGAACCCTGAGTCCTCCAGATCTCGCCCCCAACCCTGAAAAAGGCTTCATTCCCATCGCTCGCGAACCCGCCGAACTCCGACGGGCTGGCGGGCCCAGGCACAAGGTCGCGAATCAGGAACAAAGTGGGTTCGGCCGTTGATCCCGCGCCGCTTCCGGATTGCCCACCGCACGCCAGAGCCATCAACGACAGGAGGACAATTGCTGTCATCCTCCCGAAGGGAGAGTTCTTGGAGCGAAGCATGGGTTTGACTGGTTACTTCTTCCCGGCCTCCGACTTCTCGTGCTCGCCGTCGGTTAGAAGGGGCATCGATGACCCTAGTGACGGCGCGATCAGACCCGTCTTCACGTACGTCATCAGCTTGTCGCGGGTGTCGGTGATGTCGAGGTTGCGCATGGTCAACTGACCGATCCGGTCCTGCGGCGAGAAAACGCTCTCGCCCTTCTCCATCGTCAGGCGCTCCGGCTTGTAGGTCAGGTTCGGGCTCTCG
>CAYNHK010000326.1:0-3934 GCA_964396875.1 uncultured Acidobacteriota bacterium
GGAGTGCCGGGGCGAGGCCCACGGCACCATGCCGAGGCGCTCGACGTCGAAACGCGACGCGAAGGTCGCCATCATCTCTATGGCGCAGCAGGCGAGGCCGAAACTGACCGGCCACACCGCGGACTTCCTCGCCCAGTTGAGGAAGCTGTCGGCCACGGTGGTGACCACGAAACCGCCGGGGAACGAGTGGATTCCTTCGGTCACCTGTTCGAAGAGCGGCGAATACTTGTCGCCGTCCGGGCGGGCCTTATGGAGTTGTTTCCACTCCTGGAGGTCCTTCATCTCCTCCCAGTTCGCGGGAGGGATGGTGCATTTGGGCGGCTTTATTTCCACTCGAGCAGTCCTTCCCGGTACGCGTACAACCAGCCGAGGCCCAGGATGGCGATGAAGCCGAACATGGCGAGGAGACCGTTCGCCCCGAGTTCGCGGATGGTGAGAGCCCAGGGAAACATGAACACCGCGAGCGTGTCGAACACCAGGAACAGGAGCGCGACGATGTAGAAGCCCACCGGGAACTGAACCCAGGCTTCTCCGATGGGTTGCGCGCCGCACTCGTAGTTCTCGGCCTTGGCGGCGGTGCCGCGCGACGGGCGGATCAACCAGGCGGCGACGAGAGCGCCGACCGCGAAGGCGAGGATGAGGGCAAGAAAGATAACTACGGGTATATAGCCGGGCAACTAGAACATCTCCGCCTTATCGAAACCGCGCGCAGAATAACACGCGAGTTTCAGGGCCTTCCCTGATGCATTTGCTCCATAAGCAGGCCGGGACGCGGCCCGCGCTCCACGCTTTCGCGCGACTATTTCTTTCGCGCGAGGGCCGCCTCGCGGATGGAACGGAACTCGTTTCCGACCTTCCATTCCGGGAATTTCTCGGCCTGCGCCACGCGGTATCCCATCGCGAGAAGGAGCTTCCCGTCTTCGGCGGCGCCGCTCAGGTCCCAGTCGGTCTTGATCTGGTCGGACGGCTTGTGATAGTCGATGTTCGTGTACTCGTCGCGCTTCTTCTGAGAGTAGTCCGCGGGTTTGCCGATGTAGTCGACGCCTGAGTCCGCGTAGAAGGCGGGCACGCCCTTCTTGGCGAAGTTGAAGTGGTCGGAGCGGTAGTAGAAACCCTTCTCCGGCTCCGCGTCGGGTTTCAAGGTGCGGCTCTGCTCCTTCGCGGCAAGGGTCGCGTAATCGTCGAGGTCTGATGCGCCGAGACCCACCACCACGAGGTCGGACGTTCGGCCCCACTGGTTGATGCCGTCGATATTGATGACGCCCAGCGTCTTCTCGAGCGGGTAGAGGGGGAAGCTGCCGTAGTACTCCGAACCGAGAAGCCCCTGTTCCTCCGCGGTGACGGCGAGGAACAAGACGGTGCGCTTGGGAGCCGGCGTGATCGTTCCCATCTTGCGCGCGAGTTCGAGCATCAAGGCGGTCCCGCTGGCGTTGTCGAGCGCGCCATTGCAGATGTTGTCGCCGTCGACCGGAGCGCATTGGCCGAAGTGATCCCAGTGGGCGGTGTAGATGACGTACTCGTCCTTGAGCACGGGATCCGCGCCGGGGAGTTTTCCGATGACGTTCTGCGAATCGACCGTCCGCATCGCCTGCTTCAAATTCAGGGAGGCGTTGACGCCGAGGGGCACCGCCTTGAAACCGGGTTTGCCCGCCGCGGCCTTGAGCTTCTCGTAGTCCTGCCCGGCCATCTTCATGAGAGCGGTGGCCGCATCGAGGGTCAGCCAGCCCTCGACCTTCGCCCGGCCGAGGTTTTTGTCGGGCGCGGCCAGATTGAAACGTTCTGCGGCCATGCCCTGAACCACGGGCCAGGGGTAGCCGGCGGGGTAGGTCTCGTGGACGATCAGCACGCCGGCGGCGCCGAGTTCCGCGGCCTTCTCGTACTTGTAGGTCCAGCGGCCGTAGTACGTCATGGCCCTGCCGCCGAACATCTTCTGGTCAAGTTCCTTGGGGTCCGCCGCGGCCGGGACCGGTGGGTCGTTGACGAGGACGACGAGTGTCTTGCCCTTGACGTCCACACCCTTGAAATCGTCCCAGTTGTACTCGGGAGCCTGAACGCCGTAGCCCACAAAGACGAGTTCGGAGTTCTCGAGCGCCACTTCATCCACGACGTGTTTGCTGAACGCGACGAAGTCGTCGCTGACCTTGAAGGACTTCTTCGCACCGCCTTTCTGAATCACGAGCGGCGAGGGCGAACCGGTGATCGCCACCAGCGGCACCTTCTGCACCCAGCTTCCGTCGGGGTTGCCGGGCTGCAGTCCCGCCTTCCTGAACTCGCTCTCGAGGTACTGCACGGTGAGGGTCTCACCCTTCGACCCGGGCGCCCTCCCCTCGAACTCGTCGGATGCGAGCTGCCGGGTGTCGGTGAGGATCGCATCGGTGCTGACGTTTGGAAAGTCGGCCAGGGTCTTCGGAGCGGGAGCCGGCGGGGGCGCGCTCGTGCAGGCGGCGACCATGAGGAGAGCGAACGGGGAGGCGAGGCGGAAGGCGGTGACACTCATGCGGTGAATTTACCTCACCGGTTGATCGCGGACTGCCCCGCGAGCCTAATCGTCCGTGGGTCCCTTGAGCCGGTCCCGCCACCAGGCCACGAAAGCGCGAGCCAGTCGGTGGGTGATGAGAAGAGTGAGGGCGCCGGCGAACAGCGAGAGGGGCACAAGGCCGTACCCCCCCACCACTTCCATCCCCGGGCCGATCGTGGAAACCGCCCCGAAGGCCATGGGCACGCCGTCACGCAGGATCAGGCCCACATTCTGCGGGAAGATGGGTTTGAGCGCGGCCACGATGATGAAACCAAGGCCGAGGGCGTAACCGACGAGCAGCACGAGAGCCGCCACGAAACCCTGCACCGAGGTCGCCACCAGCCACAGCGCGCGGAATACCGGCACCGGCCGGCCCGTGGCCACCGCCTCCTCGAACGTGATCTCCGCCGCGTAGGCCTGGGCCACCTTCATCGGCGGCCCGAGATGCCTTAGCACGCCTTCGAGCGCCGCCTTCTCGTCGATAGCACCTTCGATCCTCGCCACCCGCTCGAGGATGTGCGACTCCACCTCACGGATCGATTCCTGGGCCATCTCCTTTGACATGAAGGTGGCCAGGGATCGGTGGAGCACGAACAGATATCCGCGAACCCGGAGTTCTCCCGCATCGCTCAGTTTCATCGCGCCACTCCTCGCGCCTGTTTCGCCAGCGCATCCAGTTTCCCGGCGAAGGTTGTCCAATGCCGCATCATCGTGTCCAGCCGCTCGCGACCCAGCCGGGTCAGCCGGTAGTACTTTCTCGGATGAGGACCCTCGTCCGCCACCCATTCCGTGACGAGCAGCCCCTGGCGGGCGAGCCGGGCCAGCAATGGGTAGACCGTCCCTTCATTCACCACCAGATCCGTCGACTCCTCGAGGTGCCGGATGATCTCGAAACCGTATCGCGGCGGGCCGGTGAGGGTGAGGAGGACCGCGAATTCGAGCCCGCCTCGCCTCAGCTGTTCCTGCCAGTTCTCCAAGGTCATCGTGATACCTCGTACCACAAGGCACTACGGGACACAAAGGTACTTTGTTCCGCTCACATCGAGGGGTCGCGCGCGGGATCGTCTTGCTCTATCCTCGCCGGATTGTCGGCGTTGGAGCAGCTTCGTTTTTGGGCGACCCAAGGGACTTCGAGAAGAGGGAAACATCAGGAACGTATGAACTCCACACTTCGGGCGCTTGGCTGGGTCTTGGTTGCACTCGCGGGCGCGGGGGCCTTGTCCGGGATCGCGTTCTCCCGTGGGGAGCCCATCACGGGAACCTGGTTCGTGGTCGCGGCGGCGTGCTCGTACATGCTCGCGTACCGCTTCTACTCGGCCTTCATCGCCGCGAAGATCCTGGCCCTCGACGACACCCGCGCGACGCCCGCCGAAACGAAGGAAGACGGGCGCGACTACGTCCCCACCAACAAGTGGG
>CAYNHK010000327.1:0-3925 GCA_964396875.1 uncultured Acidobacteriota bacterium
TGGTGCCATGTGATGGAGCGGGAGTCCTTCGAGAACGAGACGATCGCCGCGCTGATGAACGAGAACTTCGTCTGCATCAAGGTCGATCGGGAAGAGCGGCCGGACCTCGATGACATCTACATGGCGGCCACGCTCGCGATGAACCACGGCCAGGGCGGCTGGCCCATGACCGTCTTCCTGACCCCGAAGCAGGAGCCCTTCTTCGCGGGCACGTATTTCCCGCCCGAGGACCGCTATGGCCGGCCGGGTTTTGGTACCCTGCTCGAGCGCATCGCCGCGATCTGGCGCGAGGACCGGGCGAGCCTGCTCGAACAGGCGGGCCAGGTCGCGGGTTTTCTGCGCGAGAACGTTCTCGCCCTTCCCGCGAGTGATCCATCGCTCGAGGCCTGGGCGGCTTTCGAAGAGCAGAGCGCGTCGGAGTTCGATTCGCGTTTCGGCGGTTTTGGTTCGGCTCCCAAGTTCCCACCCCACCAGGCCCTGCGCGTCCTGCTCCGGCAGGGGCAGGGTGAGGCCGAGAGTCGGGCGCGTTTCATGGCCACGACCACCCTCGACGCCATGGCCGCCGGGGGTATCTACGACCACGTGGGCGGCGGTTTCGCGCGTTATTCGACCGACCGCGAGTGGCTGGCTCCGCATTTCGAGAAGATGCTCTACGACAACGCCCAGCTCGCGCGCGTCTACACCGAGGCTTTTCAGATCACGAAGACCCCGGCCTATGAGCGCGTGGCTCGCGAGGTGCTTGACTACGTTCTTCGCGAGATGACATCGCCCGAGGGCGCTTTCTACTCCGCGACGGATGCCGACTCGGAGGGTGTGGAGGGGAAGTTCTTCGTCTGGACGAAGGATGAAGTTGTGGCCCTGCTCGCGAACGAGAAGGAGGCCGCCGCGTTCTGCGACTACTACGACGTCACGGAGAAGGGGAACTGGGAGGGCCACGTCATTCTTCGCACTCGTTCTTCGAAGGCCGAGGTGGCGAAACGTCACGACGTCGATGAGGCGGCGCTCGACGCCATCATCGCGAAGGGCCGCTGTCTGCTCTACGGCGAGAGATCGAAACGAGTGCCCCCGGCCCTCGACGACAAGACGCTCACCGCGTGGAACGGCCTGATGATCGGCGGTCTCGCGGAAGCCGGCCGGGTGTTGGGTGAACCTCGCTACGTGCAGGCGGCCGAACGCGCGGCCGCGTATTTGTGGCAGCACCATCGCCGCGAGGAGAGGCTCCTTCGCTCATCGCGCCAGGGCGTGGCCCAGGGTGAGGCTTTCCTCGAGGACTACGCTTTCCTCGCAAACGCGCTCATCGATCTCTCCGAGGCGCTTCCCTCGGGCGGTTCGTTGTGGCTCGACCGCGCGCGAAGTCTCGGCGAATCGATCCTCGAGCTCTTCGTCTCGAAGGAAGGCAGCTTCTATTCGACATCCCGCTTCAACGAGGCGCTGCTCCTGCGTCACCGCGAAGGCCATGATGGCGCCACGCCCTCGGCAAACGGGGAGGCGGCTCTGGCGCTCGCGCGTCTTTCTGTGTTCTACGACCGCGGCTCGTTCAAGGATGCGGCGACGCGCGCCATCGCCGCCTGGGGCGTGGCGATCGAACGCCAGCCGCGGGTGTTCCCCACGTCCCTGCTCGTCCTCGACTTCCTGCGCAAGGGTCCGGCCGAGATCGTCATCGTGGGTCCACCCGATGACGAGCGAACGAAGGCCCTCGATCGCGCGGTCAAAGACGTCTTCCTGCGCCAACGCGTGATCGTCCGCGGCGATGGGTCTCCGTCAAACGAACCGCTGCTCCGCGGCAAGACCCTCGTGCAAGGCGCCCCCGCGGTTTACGTCTGCCGCAACTACGCCTGCGAAGCCCCGATCACCGACCCGGAACAACTGCGAGCCGCGCTGATCCGCTGACCGGCCGGAAACAGAAGGAGTAGGCCGGTCATTGCGAGGCCCAATCGTTCCGGAAATGGGCCGAAGCAATCCCCTCCCCCCACTACCAACTACAAATACCAACGCTCCTTTTTTCGAGCCTCTTCGTATTCCTTTCGCGCCGCCTTGACCGCGTCGTTCGTCGACACCTCCGCCGGCGGAACATCCCACCACGACTCGTAGCCCCCCACCTTTACCGAAGGATCGGTATGAGTCACGATCACCGTGGTCTCGGCCGATGCCTTCGCCTCGGCGAGAGCCGCGCGAAGCTCCTTGAGCGTGTCTGCCGGGTGCACCTTGAGACCGAGGCTGCGTGCGTTCGCGGCGAAGTCGATCGGAACCTGGCGGGACGAAAGCGAACCATCGTCGTCCCGGTACCGAAGTTGAGTTCCGAAGCCCCCCGAGCCGAGCGACTTCGACAGACTGCCGATCGAACCGTAGCCGCCGTTGTTGATCAGAACGACGATCAACTTCACCCCTTCCTGATTCGCGGTCACGATCTCCGACGACATCATGAGCCACGAGCCGTCGCCCACCATCACGAACACTTCCCGATCGGGCGCCGCCATCTTGACCCCCATCCCGCCCGCGACTTCGTAGCCCATGCAGGAATAGCCGTATTCGAGGTGATAACTCTTGGGGTCGCGCGCGCGCCATAGCTTGTGCAGGTCGCCGGGAAGGCTGCCCGCGGCACACACCAGCACACCGCGTTCGCCGGCCGCATCGTTCACCGCGCCGATCACTTCGCCCTGGCTCGGCCGCGTGGGGGAGTCGAGGGTGTAGATCCGCTCCACTTCCTTGTCCCAGTCGCGGTTCGCCTCTCCGGCCCGTGCGCGCCATTCCGCGGGAGCGAGGAAGCCGGGCAACGCTTCGAGCAGGGCGACCAGCGTTTCCCGGGCATCGGCCACGACCGCGACGCCTCCGTGTTTGAACGCGTCGAATTCGCCCACGTTGATGTTCACGAAGCGGACGTTGGGATTCTGGAACGCGGTCTTGGACGCGGTGGTGAAGTCGGAGTATCGCGTGCCGATGCCGATCACAAGGTCGGCCTCGCGGGCGAGAACGTTCGCCCCGCGCGTACCCGTGGCGCCAATGGCGCCAAGGGAAAGGGCGTGGTCGAACGACAAGCAGCCTTTGCCGGCCTGGGTCTCGGCGACCGGAATGCCCGTGGCGCTCGCGAAAAGGGCGAGGGACGTCGCGGCTTCCGAATAGAGCACGCCGCCGCCCGCCACGATGATCGGCCGCTCAGCGTCGCGAATCAGCTCCACCGCGCGCTTCAAGGCCTCGGCGTCGGGACGCGGCCGCCGGATTTCCCAGACGCGACGCTCGAAGAGCGCCTCCGGGAAGTCCCAGGCCTCGGTCTGCACATCTTCGGGCAGACACAGGGTCACCGCACCGGTGTCGACGACGCTGGTCAGCACACGCATCGCGTCGAGCGCGGATGTCACGAGTTGTTCGGGGCGCTGGATCCGATCCCAGTAACGCGAGACGGGCCGGAAGGCGTCGTTCACCGAAATCTCCCCCGAAGCCCCGGACTCGAGTTGCTGGAGAACGGGCGCCACCTGGCGCGTCGCGAAGATGTCGCCGGGCAGGAGAAGGACGGGCACGCGGTTGATCGTGGCCCCGGCGGCTCCCGTGATCATGTTCGTCGCTCCCGGTCCCACCGAACTCGTGCAGGCGAGGGTTTGCAGGCGATTCGTCATCTTCGCGAAGGCCGCGGCCGCGTGGACGAGCGCCTGTTCGTTGCGGCCGGGGATGTAGGGAAGATCGTTACCCGCGGCCTGGAGCGCTTCTCCGAGACCCGCCACGTTCCCGTGGCCGAAAATCCCGAGGACCTTCGGGATGAACCTCCGTGTGACGCCGTCGCGGCGGGTGTGCTGCTGAATCAGGAACTGGACCAGTGCTTGAGCCGTGGTGAGTCGTCGGGTCTTCATCGGGATCTCGCTCCTTGGGTGTCCGGAAGTTCGACGGCGCTCGTCATCGGCACGCGGGGATCGGTCGGCTGGCCGCGCCACGA
>CAYNHK010000328.1:0-3903 GCA_964396875.1 uncultured Acidobacteriota bacterium
CGCGTCACCGCGGTGGTCCAGGGCAAGCTCAACAACTACGACACCGACCTCTTCGCGCCGCTCATCGAAGCGACCGCGAAACTCGCGGGTGTGAAGTACGGAACGAATCCGGCGACCGATATCTCCCTTCGCGTCATCGCCGATCACCTCCGCGCGACCACGTTCCTCGTTTCCGACGGCGTTCTCCCTGGAAACGAAGGCCGCGGGTACGTTCTGCGCAAGATCATGCGGCGGGCCCTGCGCCATGGCCGCAAGCTCGGCCTCGAGCGCCCCTTCCTCGCCGATCTGGTGAGCGAGCTGGTGGCGCGCATGCAGAAGGCGTATCCCGATCTCAAGACCTCCGAAGCCACGGTGAAGAAGATCGTGCGGGTCGAGGAGGATCGTTTCTCGACCACACTCAAGCAGGCGTTCGCGGTGTTCGACTCCGTAGCCGCTTCCACCAAGACGGGCATCCTGAGCGGCGCCGACGCTTTCAAGCTCTACGACACCTACGGCCTCTCCCTCGATTTCACCGAAGAACTCGCGGCGGACCGCGGCCTCAAGGTCGACAACGCGGGCTTCGACGCCGAGTTCGTCAAACAGCAGGAACGCGCGCGCCATGCCAGCAAGATGGGTGCGGTCTCGGGTGCTCCCGAGTATCTGACCCTCCTCGAGAAGGCGAAGACGGTATTCGTCGGCTACGACCGCCTCGAAGAAGACGGCGCCACCGTTCTCGCAACGTTCAAGGACGGCAAGCAGGTGAAGCGTCTCGACCGGGGCGAATCGGGCGAGATCATCGTCGATCGAACGCCCTTCTACGCGGAAGCCGGCGGCCAGATCGGCGACCGCGGCGTCATCTCGTCGCCGGGAGCCGTGGCCACGGTTTCGTCGTGCCGCAGCGCGGTGCCCGGGCTTTCGACTCACCTGGTCACCGTGGACGAAGGCACGTTTGAGGCGGGCATGAAGGTCCGTCTGGTGGTCGACGAAGAGCGCCGTCAGGGCGCCATGCGACATCACACCGCCACCCACCTGTTGAACGCAGCGCTCCGCGAAACTCTGGGCACCCACGTGAAGCAGGCCGGCAGCCTCGTTGCCAACGACCGTCTCCGTTTCGACTTCTCGCACTTCCAGGGCGTGGATGAGCGCGAAATGCGCGTGATGGAGAACCGCGTGAACGGCGAGATCCTCGCCAACAAGCCCATCAACACCATCGAGATGACGCGGGACGAAGCCCTCAACTCGGGCGCTTTGGCGTTCTTTGGCGACAAGTACGGCGAGCGCGTCCGCGTGGTCGAGGTCCCGGGCTTCTCGAAGGAGTTCTGCGGCGGAACCCACGTGAGCCAGACCGGCGACATCGGTTTCTTTCTCTTCACCGGCACGAGCGGCGTCTCCGCGGGTACTCGGCGCGTCGAGGCGGTGGCCGGAGGCGCCGCGCTCGACAAGATCCAGCGCGATGTCGCGATCCTCGACGAACTTTCCCATTTCGCGCGAGCCGACCGCGGGACGCTGGTCGACGAATACGCGAAACTCAAGGACGAACTGAAGGCGCGGGATCGCGAGATCGAGCGACTGAAGATCAAGCTCGCGTCGGGTGGAGGCGGCCGCAGCGAAAGCAGCGATTCGGTGGAAATGGAGGGAGTCACGGTCTGGACGCCGCTGTTCACCGATGTCGACCGGAAGGGCCACGCCGCCCTGGTGGACGAGTATCGTCAGAAGCGTGGCGACAAGAACTTCATCGCGGTTTCGTCCGCTTCTGCGGGTGATGGTGTTTCCGTCATCGTCGCGGTTTCGCGCGACCTGATGAGCCGCATGAAGGCCCCTGAGATCATGAAGGAGCTGGGTCTGCGTGGCGGCGGCCGTCCGGAATTCGCCCAGGGCGCCCTCGGCGCCGGCGACAGCGACGTCGAGATCCTGCGTAGAAACGCCCGGGAAACCGCGAAGCGGCTTCTGGCCGAGGTCCCGGCATGAGAGAGTCACGCCAGCGCATGAAGAAGATCTGTGCCGGTCTCGCGGTTTTGACCGTCCTCGAGCTTTGGCCCGTCGCCGAGGCCGAGGCGCAGGTCTACCTCCGCCGCAACGCCCTCGGTGTCCTCGAGGCCACCGACGCGCCGGAGACGAGCGAGTTCCGTCTTCGCTTTTCGGCCAAAGGCGTGGTGATTCACTCTCGCGGCTTCCGCCGCCGCGCGCGGCCCGAGTTCGACCCCTACATCGAGGACGCGTCCTCGAAGTTCGGGGTGAGCGCCGACTTCATCCGCGCGATCATCAGCATCGAATCGGCGTTCGACGAGTTCGCGGTTTCGTCCAAGGGCGCTCGGGGTCTCATGCAGCTGATGCCCGCCACCGCGCGGCGCTTCGGTGTCTCGAATGCCTTCGACCCCGCGCAGGCGATCATGGGCGGCACCGAATATCTGAGCTACCTGCTCGGTCTCTTCAAGGGCGATATCGAACTCGCGGCCGCGGGATATAACGCGGGTGAGAACGCGGTGCTCCGCTACGGAGGCGTGCCCCCCTATCGGGAAACCCGCAACTACGTGGTGAAGCTGCGGCAGGTCCTCGGGGGCGGCCCCGTGATCGTGACGACGTCGCGAGAGGCTCGAACACCGACGGCCGGTGCTACCACCACCCTCGGCTTTTCCGGATCGCTCCCGCCCTCGCTCCAGCCGAAGAACGCCCGGCCGACCGCCGCCGCCGCGAAGCCCCGGCCGGCGCGCAAGCTCGTGAACGTCCCGCCGCGGCTGTACTATCGCTGGGTGGACGGGACCGGCTCCACTCACTTCGCAGACTCTCCCCCGCGGGACGGGTCCGCGTTTCGAACCATTCGCGGGATGCCCTGATCCAGGAGCCGGAGTTCCGACATGCCGTCCGTCTCGCCCCTTTCCACCGGTTTGTTCGAGACACACGTCCAGCGCGCGCGGGGCTTTCTGGCCGAGGGCAAGGCCGACCTCGCGGAGAAGGACCTCGCCGAGGCCTACCTCCTCAAGCCGCGTGACGTCACTGTCCTGAGCCTGCTCGGGGTCTTGTACTTCAAGCAGGGCCGGCTCGAACGCGCCGAGGAAGTGTTCGGCAAACTCGCGGCCAGCACACCCAACGACGCGGCGATTCTCTTCAATCTCGGCCTCATCAACTTCAAGCTGAATCGGTTCCGCGAAGCGGAACTCGCGTTCACCCAGGCCCTCGCTTTCTCGTCCGACAAGCCGCGCGTCCACTTCTACCTCGCCGCCACCTACGAACGCCACGGCCGGATTCGCGAGGCGATCCATCAGTACCGCCTGGCCCGCTCCGCTTCGGACACCGCGGGAGCTTTCCGCCAGCACGGCGCGCACACCGAAGAGATTCCGCGCAACACCAACCCCGACCTCGCGGCCGCGTCGAAGCCGATCGCGGCCCCTCTCGACAACGACTTCCGCGGGGGTGACGAAGATGACGAGGCCCTCTTCGGCGCGTCGAAACTCGTCCAGGTCCCGGGCGCGGACATCCAGGCCCAGAACGCGGGCCCCGTCCCCGATGCCCCGGTCGCGCTTCGGCCCGAGGTTCTTCGCCTCGGCGCGGAGGAAGAGGATCTTTTCCTCGGGCCGCGCGCGCCGAGCACCGCGCCGAAGATGGTGCTCAAACGCCGCGACCTCGTGAACGTTCCCTTCGACGGGCGCATCTTCTTCAAGCGGGGCGCCCTGGTTTCCTCCGAGGGTCACGTCACGTTCTGGGTCAAGGAGACCCGCGCCACGTCCGGCGAACGTCTCGTCATTGCGACAGGGTCCGGTTCGCTTCTGCTCTCCGCCGCCGGCTCGGGCATTGGTCTGCTCGCCTCCGACACCGGCCGGAAGCTGTGGGTTTCGCCCGACCGCATCCTCGCCTGCGAGGACGCCCTGCAGCCCCGCTACGTTCAGATCGCGTCCATGGAGTCGAACGTGCTCGAGATGGAAGGCA
>CAYNHK010000329.1:0-3897 GCA_964396875.1 uncultured Acidobacteriota bacterium
GCTGGCCCAGGGTGAGGAGCATTCGGAGCGCCCCCCGAGATTGGACAGAGACCGGCTTTCTTTCGTCGTCCGCCTTCGCCTTCGCCCGCTTCGCCTTCTGGGGGTTTTTCGGAGTCGCCCGCTTTCGAGGAATCAACGTCGCCGTCTCGGTCGCGTTCCAGAAGGCGCGAATCTCCTTCTGAGAGAGCAGCCTCTCCCGTGTCGCGTTCTCCGCCGGCCGCTTGAGCGCCGGGACGGACTCGAGTCTCCCCTCGTAGCTCGCGAGCCGGTACGAGGCGCGGATGAGTTCAAAGAGCCGGTTCGCTTGAGTTGGCGAGGTCTGCGCAATGGTCTTCAGCATCTCGCGAATCTCGAAGGCGGACACGTCGCCGGCGTACCGGCCTCGGAATCCGTCGCCGTGCTGACCGTCGAGGTAGTGCCGCGCCAGCGCCCGGTAGTTGAGCGCGGACTTCTTCGCAATCTTCTTCTTCGCAGCTGTCTCCCGGTCTTTGATGTACCACTCGCACATTCCCGCGATGTCGAAGTTCTCGCGGGACGCCTTGAGCTTCAGCGCCGCTGCCTCTCTCTCTGCCTGTTCGCGCTCGACGACGCGGATGTCTATGCCGTCGTGAGCGAGCCTGGAGACGTCCCCGGCCATCCGCCGAGCGTCGAATAGCGAGCGCTTCGGATACACGCCGAGCTTGTGCCTCAGGACCCCCCCGCGCTTCACACGGACAACGGCGTAGAACGTGGGCGTGCCGGTGGGCCCCACACGAACCACTAGCCCGCGCTCTCCGATGTCGGCGTAGACGACGCGCCTTCCGCTGGGCTTGAGACCCCTAAGCCATGCGTCCGTGAAGGTGAGCCGCGTCTTCGTCGGCTTGTTGCCCCGGGGCAACGTCGGTTTCGGGTCGTGTGCAATCGCCACGTGTCGCCCTCCCAGATTTCTCGGGGCAACACCGGGGCAACAAGACCTCTTGTCACCCCCCGTCGTCCCCGAACATCGACGAACAGGAGGCTACCACACGGAAAGCCCATGAATATGGGCCAAATGGCTGGTTTCGGCTGATTTGCAGTTCGCGTGAGTTCAGCGGTGTTGGTGGGCCCGCCGGGATTCGAACCCGGGACTTACCGGTTATGAGCCGGCGGTTCTAACCGCTGAACTACAGGCCCGCGTGGAGCCTAGCAGTCGGGGCGGCGACTACCGAACCGGAAGAACCGGGCTTGCCGGAGGCAACGGGGGATTCGTGGGCGGGGGACCAAACGGCGGGCCCTGGGGTGGACCGGTGGGGGGAGTGAGGGGACTGAGCGGAGAGAGGGTGAGACCACCGGCGATCTGGCCGGGGGCGCCCAGGGTACGACCCAGAGGCGACTGGATGATGCACGCGGGGTCGGTTCCCATCTTCTGCTTCCAACGATCGCGCAGCCACTCCATGGCTTCCCGCGCCTTGTCGCGCGAGATCGGACCCGGCGTACCGACCCGGAAACCCACTCGCTCGAGAGCCGCGACGTAGTCCTCGGGCGCGGTCTTGAGACGCTGCAGCCGGATTTTTCCGACCGCGGCTCCATTGGTCAGCAGGACGGAGAACGAGTGGCGTCCGACATTGAGCTCCAGGGTGAGAAGGTTGCGCCACCGGGGCGCCAGGTCCGCCGTCGGACAGACGTCGGCGCGGCGGCAGGAGTCGGCGATCCAGGTCTGGCCGTCGCCCGTGGTCGTCCAGGCCGATACGGAGTACAAGCCGGCGACCGCGATATCGGCGTAGACGATCGCCTGAAGTCCTTCAAACTCGGCTCGAAGCTCGAAGGCGTCGTCCTCGTTTCCCGATTCACCCATGCGCGAATCCGGGGCGAGGATGTCGAACTTTCCCGCACGCAACTCGATCGGTTCGTCGGCAGGAGGAAGTTCGCTTTCGAGTTCGAGCGCTTGAAGCATGGTTCGCGCGAGGTCCTTGTCCGTGGTCAGGGCAGGCGCCCGCCAACCGCCTTCGGGCTCGATCGGACCGAGGCAGGGAGGAGAAATGTGCAGCGACTCGAGAGACGAGTTCGGAGGCAGAGCGACGGAAATCGTGTGATTCCCAGGCTGCAGCTTGATCCAACCCAGGTCGACGGAGACGAACTCGGCCCCGCTGCCCGTTGGCTGATAGACGACCGCGGCATCGACCTGACCGTCTTTCCTGATCTCAACTCTGAACGGCTCGTTCAACTCGCCGCGCAGATTGAGGCGCACGTTGTAGTCGCCCATTCTCACCACCGCGAGGTCGTAGGCGACCTCGCCGACGAGCGCACCGGTGTCCACGAACTCGCCGCGCTTCGTGACATCGGTCCCCCGCTTGTACTCCGACGCCACCATGTTCCTCTGGTCCTTCCAGGCGAGGGCGCGGAAGATATCGTCGGCGTTGTCGATGGTCTCGAGGTTGTCCTCGAAGTTCAGGCCGCGCATCATCATCCGGGCCCACTCGGAGTGGGTGACGGGCGATCGACGGGGGTCCCCGTACAGGGGAACGAGCGCCACCACGGAGATCGCCGCCACGATCCAAAAGGCGCGATTTGGCTTGGTCAAGGGCGGTCCTGGGGGATGAAGGGCGAGCGATTCAGGCGAATAAATCGCCCTGAAATAAGGGAAAAACTACAACAATTTTCCGACGGGCAGGCGTGAACTCTAGTCGAACCCCGGCATTCACAAGAAGCTGCCCTGTGAGCGCACTCACCCCGCGACTTGACCCTCAGTCACCTGCGGCCCCTAAAGTATAGTTTAACTTGTTCAATGCAAAGAGTATTTGCCGACGAAGCCCGTGTTCTCGACGAACACCTCAAGCGCGAGGGTCTCAACCGGAGCGCGCGCAGGGATGTCGTCGTGAACATCTTCCTTTCCTCTGACAAACATCTCTCGGTCGACGATCTCTACAACCTCGTGCGCCGCCGCTCCCCGGGGATTGGCCGCACCACGGTGTATCGAACCCTCAAGCTCCTCGAAAGCGCCGGCCTGGCCCAGGCCCTCGTTCTCAAGGGGGAGACGTTCTTCGAACGCGAACTGAACCGGCGACACCACGACCACTTCATCTGCAACGTCTGCAGCGCCATCTTCGAATTCACGTGCGACGAGATCGAAGCGCTCCAGGAGGAGGAGGCCCGCAAGATCGGCTTCCGCATCGAGGGACACAAGCACCAGGTGTTCGGGACGTGCGCGAAATGCCTGGCTCAATCGAAGGAAAGCAGATGAAGCTGAAGATCACGCGGATCGAACTCCGGCTTCTGAAGATGCCCCTTCGGTTCCGGTTCGAAACTTCCTTCGGGGCAGTCACCGAGAAGTCCTTCCTGCTCGCCCAGGTCTTCACCGAAGACGGGGCCTGGGGGGTCGGCGAATGCGTGGCCGAACACGATCCCTACTACCTTCCCGAAACAAATGGGACGGTCGCCCATGTCATCCGCGATTTCCTGGCGCCCCTCGTGCTCGGGCATGTTTTCGAATCGCCCGAAGAGACGGACGCGCTTCTCGCGAGGATCCGAGGCCACGAGATGGCGAAGGCGACGCTCGAAATGGCCATCTGGCATCTCTTCGCTCGTGCAAAGGGCGAGCCGCTTTGGCGAACCCTCGGAGGCGATGGACGAGAGAAGATCTCCGCGGGCGTCTCGATCGGTCTTCAGGAGGACATCCCCGCGTTGCTTGGGAAGGTCGCGACGGAAGTCGCCGCGGGTTACCAACGCATCAAGGTCAAGATCAAGCCGGGGAAGGACCTCGCCCTCGTCCACGCCATTCGAAACGAGTTTCCGAAGATCCGCCTGATGGTGGACGCGAACAGCGCGTACACGCTCGAGGACGCGGAAACACTGCGCGCCTTCGATGGCTTTCACCTGATGATGATCGAACAGCCGCTCGCCTGGAACGACATCGTTGAACACTCGAAGCTCCAGCCGCAG
>CAYNHK010000330.1:0-3847 GCA_964396875.1 uncultured Acidobacteriota bacterium
CTCCTGGAACGACCGATCGCCGAGCCACTCGGGGTACAGCGGGGGCAGAGCTCCTGCGATCTCCTCGCCGGCCACCGGAGCCGGTGAGAAACGAAGGCCCATCGCCTGATCCGACGTGCGCCGGACGACATAAAGCGCTTCGCGAACTCGGCGCAGGGCGGCGGTGATTTCGGTGGGGGTGTAGAGGGTCTCGGAACTCATGGGCGCATGGAGGCTAATCGAATGCCGCGCCGTTCACCACGCGGAAGCGCAAACGGGGCGGCAGAGGCGAAACCAGCGCCACCGCGCCGATCAGTTTGAGAGCCGCGAACTCGAACGTGGTGAGGCGGCAGGCGGCCCGGGCCGGCGACCCTCTGGCGTCCTCGTGGGACGGGTGGAGGTCGTCGGGGTCGAGGCCGACGCTGAGTGTCGTCAGGCTTTCGGCCATGGTGACGCCCCGCGCCTTCACGATCGCCTCTTTTCTGGTCCAGCCGGCAAGGAAGGCCCGCGGCCGCTGAGCGTCGGGCCAGGACTTCAGTGCGGCAAGCTCCGCGGGCGTGAAGTACCGTTTTGCGATGGCAAGAGGTTCGACGGTCCGGTCGAGCCTCTCGATGTCGAGGCCAACATCCGTCCCGCGACAGAACGCGATGGCCGCGTGCGGCCCGGTGTGCGACACACTGAACCTCCAGTCCGGGCGATCCGTACCCGTGCGCCGGACATCCGGCTTGCCGGAGGGCCGCAGGTCGAACTGGATCTCTCCCGGCTGGCACCGCATGCGCCTCCCAAGCTCGAGACGCAGCAGCCCGCGCGCGAGGATGAACACCCGCCGTGGCTCTGGGAGTTTGTAGCCATTGGCGCGAGCTGTTTCCTCCGGGGTCAACACTCGCTCGTACGCCCCCAGGTCCCCGAAATCCCCGAGTTGGGCGCGGAGCACCTCGACTTCCAGGCGCTTCACGGGGAGGTTCGGCTCTTGAACCACTCGACCGTTCGTTCGAACCCATCCTCGGCCGTAACCGGCGGTGCGTAGCCGAAGTCGCGCACCGCTTCGTCGATCGAATACCAGTGCGAGATGCCGAGGTTCCGCGCGACCGACCGGGTGAGCGGTGGTTCGCCGCTCAAGCGGAACGTGGTCCATACGAATTCGAGCACGCCTCCGATGGCCACCGCGGCGGGGATGGAGAGGCGGCGTTTGATCGGCGGCAGTCCCAGCCGGGCCACGAGTCTGGTGAGCCATTCACCGAACACCACCGGCTCGGGGTCGTTGATGAAGTAGGCCCGGCCCGCGCAGGGCGCATCGAACGACAGTTGAGACGCGGCCTGGACATGGGCCGCGGCGGCGTTATCGATGAAGGTCAGGCTGACCCGATTCCGCCCATCCCCGACAAGGGCGAGCCGGCCCTTGGACGCGCGGTCGATCACCCGAGGCACGAGGTGCGGATCGCCCGGCCCGTAGATGAGATGCGGACGAAGGGACACCGTGGCGAGCTGCTTTGAGTTGGCCTTGAGCACGAGGCGCTCGGACGCGGCCTTGGTGGCGGAGTACGGGCTCGAGGCCGGCTCAGCGTAGGGAAGCGCCGAAGTGCCATTTGCCTGGTCTTTTCCGTCGAACACGACCGACGGGGATCCGGTGAAGACCAGCTTCGGAACTCGCGCAGCGAGGCAGGCGGCGATCAGCATCTCCGTTCCGACCACGTTGGGCCGGTAGTAGCTCTCGTACGAACCCCAGACGCCGGCCTTCGCGGCCGTGTGAAACGCGACATCACAGCCCGTGGCGGCTTCGGTGAGCGCCCCCCGATCCGTAATGTCGGTGCGCATGAGCTTCACGCCAAGGTGGGCCAGCTCCGGATAGTCGCCCCGGGCGACGACAACGACATCATCGCCCCGGGCGCGGAGCTTCTTGACAATCGCAGAACCGAGGAATCCGCCGCCGCCTGTGACGAGTGCCCTCAAGCGGCGGGGTTCCCCGGGAATTACTGAACTTTGAACGTCTTCGTGGTCGCGGGCGCCTCGGCGTCGCCGAGGAAGATGTCGACGCGATAGTCGCCCTTCGGCCAACCCTTGGAGTTCTCGACGTGGAACTCGTTGGTCGCCGGACCGGTCGAATCGAACTCCATGGTGGTCTCGTTGACCTTCGCGGTCTGATCACCCTTCACGAACGACCACAGCGCACGCAGCTTGACGTGGCCGACACCCGCGGTGGCGACCGAGGCGTAGATCACGTCCTTGGTGGCGAAGGTGTCCGAGGCGGCGGTGACCACCTTGTCGGATCCGATGGCGTTGCCGAGCGTGACCGAGGCGACCGAAGGCATCGCGGGGGTCGGGACGGGCGTGGCGACAGCCACCGGCGGCGGGGGCGGCGCCGGCTTGCTGCCGCAGGCGGCGGTGAGGGCTACGAGGGTGAGGATGGTAGTGCGTCGCATTGAGTTCTCCGGGGGTCTTTAGGGTTTGGCGGGAATCTTGAGTTCCCAGCCGACCTGGATCAGGTCAGGGTTCTTGATTCGATCTTTGTTGGCTTCGTGAATCAGCTTCCAGAGACTCGAATTTCCGTATTTCTTCTTGGCGATCTTCGAAAGCGTGTCACCCGACTTCACGGTGTAGGTCTCGAAGACCACCGCCGGCGCCGCGGATTTAGCAGTCGTCGAAGCGCCGCCCGTGACGCCCGAAAAGTCGGGCATTCCGGAGTCGGGCTGTTTGGTGTTGGGCATGAATGGCTCTCCTCGAATCGACGGTCGTCCACTGCGGACGCCGACAAAGACAAGGTTACATGAACGATTCGGTGCGGAACCGAACACAGCGGGCCGCACGGTTCGTCGCTCCGGGCGGTTACGATTCAAGCCCATGTCCGCCGACCTTCGAGAGTTCATCGCTGCCGTCCGTCGCGAAAGCGACCTCGTCGAGATAGACGCCCCGGTCGATCCGCGGCTCGAAGCGGCGGAGATCCACCGACGCGTGATCGCGGCCGGCGGCCCGGCTCTGCTCTTCAAGAACGTCGTCGGTTCGGACTTTCCGCTCGTCACGAATCTCTTCGGGACGCCGAGGCGTTCCGAGATGGCGTTTGGCGGAAACGCCGCGCGCTTCGTACGCCGTGCGGTGGACGTGGTCCAGCATGCCCTGCCGCCCACGCCGGCAAAGGCCTGGGCCGCTCGCGATCTCGTGATGTCGGGTCTCAAGGTCGGCCTCAAGCGAAAAGGCGGAGGCCCCGTCACTGAGGTGCGCGAAGGCCCCAATCTCTCGCGGCTCCCCGCACTCACGTGCTGGCCCGAAGACGGTGGTCCCTTCATCACTCTGCCCCTCGTCCTCACGGCTCATCCGGACGGCCTCGGGACCAACCTCGGCATGTACCGGATGCACGTCTACGACAACAAGACCACGGGGATGCACTGGCAGATCGGCAAAGGCGGGGGATTCCACTACGACGTCGCGGAGAAACGTGGCGAGTCGCTCCCCGTGAGCGTCCACGTCGGCGGTCCGCCCGCCCTGATCTTGTCCGCCATCGCACCTCTGCCCGAGAACATCCCGGAGTTGCTGCTCGCCTCGCTCATCCTGGGCCGGAGACTCGACCTCGTCGAAGGTGTGAGCGATGTTCCCCTCGTCGCCAACGCTGAGTTCGCACTGGTCGGCCGCGTGCCTGCTCGGGTGCGGCGGCCCGAAGGGCCGTTTGGGGATCACTACGGCTACTACTCCCTGGTCCACGACTATCCGGTGTTCGAGATCGACCGCGTGTACCACCGCCGCGATGCGATCTACCCCGCGACCGTCGTGGGCAAGCCGCGCCAGGAGGACTTCTTCATCGGCGATCTGCTGCAGGACCTGCTCTCGCCTCTCTTCCCGATGGTCATGCCGCAGGTCAAGGCTTTGTGGTCGTACG
>CAYNHK010000331.1:0-3830 GCA_964396875.1 uncultured Acidobacteriota bacterium
CCCCAAGATGGAAGACCCGATGGGCGTGCCCATCTCGGCCATCATCTTTGGTGGACGCCGGTCGCGACTCGCCCCGCTCGTGTTCGAAACCCGCGACTGGACGCACGGCGTCTTCGCCGCGGCCACCATGGGTTCCGAGACCACCGCGGCCGCCACGGGCGCCGTGGGTGTGGTGCGCCGCGATCCCATGGCCATGCTGCCTTTCTGCGGCTACAACATGGCGGACTACTTCGGCCACTGGCTGAAGATGGGCACGCTCGTGAAGACCCCGCCGAAGATCTTCCACGTGAACTGGTTCCGGCAGAACGACGCGGGCAAGTTCATCTGGCCGGGGTTCGGCGAGAACCTCCGCCCCCTGCTCTGGATGCTCGACCGCGTGGCCGGCAAGGGCAAGGCGACGGAGACCGCGATCGGCGCCGTGCCGACGAAGGACGCTATGAACCTCGAGGGTCTGGATATGCCCGCCGCGGATCTCGACGCCGTGCTCTCGGTCGATACCGCCGACTGGAAAGCCGAAACCCCGGGGATCCGGGACTTCTTCTCCAAATTCGACGGTAAGGTTCCCCAGCCCCTCGTGAAGGAACTCGACGCTCTCGAGAAGCGCCTCGGCTAGCCGCTCAACCGCTCCCCAGCCCAAAGAAAATAAGCCCCGGGGCAATCCCCGGGGCCTTTTCGTCTGTGGTTGGTTCGCTTACTGCCGGGGCTTGACGTAGCTGATCGTGCGGACAACCAGTTCGCCGTTCGCGTTCACGGTCGTTACGGGAACGATCGCGATCGTTTTGCCGAGCGCCAGATCACTGGGGACAGTCGACGTGCCCGTGATGACGTAGGTGGCCCTGGTGCCGTCCGCGCGGGTGATCGTGAGTGTCTTGCCAGGAACGTAGGCATCCACACGGCCGCTGACCCTCGTGGTCGACGTGGTCGTCGTCGCGCCGTAAGGCGTCGTGCGTGTGTCCTCGGTGGTCCGCTCGACGTTGCCCTCAGGTGTGATGCTGGTGGTCGTGACGCGGGAAACGAGTTGCGTGCCGCCGTCGCGCCCGGGCTCGGTGTAAAGGGTCACGCGTCGGCCTACCTGGACATCCGCCGGAACGGTCACGTTGGCGTTGAGGTTGTAGGACACTTCACGGTCGTCGGTTCCGCGCACCACAATGACGCGGCCCGGCTCGTAGCGGATCACGTCACCAACGACGGTGCGAGTGGTTTCGCCGGAGGGCAGGTTGCGGACGTCTTCGGTGGTGCGACGGACGTTTCCATCGGGGCCCATCGTGACGGTGGTGACGCGCTTGACGAGCTGAGTGCCTCCGTCGGCAGCGGCCTCGGTGTAAAGGGTCACGCGCCGGCCGACGCTGACGTCCGCGGGCACGACGAGACCGGAATTGAGGTTGTACAGGACTTCGCGGTTATCCGCCCCGCGGATGACGATCACGCGGCCCGGATCGTAGCGAATGACCTCTCCGTCGACCATGATGTACTTCGGGGCCTGGGTGGACTGGGCCGCGGCGGGGGACGCCATGGGGATGACCGCGAGGCATAGCCCCGCCATGAGAATGTTCAGTTTCATTTTTGTTGTTCCTTCGTGCTGCGTTGATCTGCGATCAAAGCTCTGCGCCACATCGCGGTCTTTCGGGTATCGCCAGGCGCGGTGGTGCGTCAGGATGGGTGAGCAAGAGGCGTGCCCGGGGTCGATAGGTCGCAACTCCTGAAGAAGGGCCCGCTCCGCGCGCGCGCTTTCTAGATTTGTCTGTCTCCCGGCCGCGACATCGTCCGCACCAATAGCGGAGATGGGTGCAGGAGACGAGAGGGGTGCATGGGTGAAAGACCTTACTCACCGCCCCGGGAATGGGTGGTACCGTTTCCGCCGGCATGTCTTCAAGGAAGCCCGCGTGAAGGACGAGATTCGGGGCGCGATCACCATCGTGGTGGTCCTCGCCGCATACTTCGCGGCCCTTGCGATTCGCAGGGCGTCGAGGGAGCCGTCCGGGAAGGTGATCACCGAGGCGCTCGGTTCGCAGGCCGGCGACATTCTTCAAGCCGAGGCGGTGGTCCTCGTTCCCGAGTCTGATGAGCCCATCGAAGTATGGCCGCGCGGGGCGACGCGCAGCGAAGCGATTCCGAACCGCGAGGCCCTCGTGCGCTGGCTCTGCAGCGACCTCGCGCCGAGGGAAACCGCGGTGGTGATGCTCCAGGGCGTTCCGCTTGGAAGGGGCCGGATCGAAAGCGCCTCGAAAAGCGACCGGCTGGTGATCGAGGAACTCCGGATCCCGCCCATCCCGATCGCGTGTCCGACCCGCGCCAGGTTCTTCACGCTCGAACTCCGATTGCCCGAAGAGCGCTGAGAGCGGACCCTCATGGTACCGTCGTGCCCGGCATGAGGCTTGCCCCACCGGCGCTGGTAATCGCGACACTCCTCCTCGCGGCGAACGCCTTCGCCCAGCCGAGTCCGACGCCCCGGGCCGCGGTCGAACCTCTCATCCAATGCAAGGTCGAGGCCGATTCCGGCAAGCGCATCCTGCGGGTCGACATCGCCTGGCCCTCGGGCCTCAAGCCCCGCTTCCCGCGCGACGAAGGTGGGGTCATCTTCGACCGGGCGGTGGCTGTCCTCGGCCCCTCGCGAACGCCCTTCGGTCGGATCGAAGACAACCCCGAATGGGCGGCGGCCTGTGAGCGCGCGGGTTGTCAGCTCACCTATTCGGTCGACTATGGCAAGGGCATCGCTACGGACAAACGCGGCGACTGGGGGTTTGAAGACAAGCAGGGCATCGTCATGGCCCCGCTCGTGCGATGGGTGGTGCGCCCCGAGGATCGTCGCGCACGCGGCCGTCTTCGAATTTCCTTCGCCGGTTCGAAGGGACTGGAGCTCGTCACCGGGGTGATGGACGCCCGGCCCAACCATGTGGACACCGATCTGGTGGTGATGGACGGCCCCCACGCGGTACTCGGCGAGTTCACTCACAAGACGATCGACCTCGCGGGCGGACGCATCGACGTGGCTCTGGGCAAGGGCGAGCGTGGTGTGCGCGACGAGGACCTCCTCGCCTGGATCCGGCAGGGCGCCCTCGACGTGGTCTCCCTTTTCGGCCGCTTCCCGGTATCGCGGCTCCAGGTGATCGTCGCGAGCGGCGGCCCCTACGCCGTGGGCTCCGCGGTCACCATGGGCATGGGGGGCGCGTCCATCTTCGTGGTGGTGGGGGAGCGCACGCGCAAGGCCGATCTCCTTCGCGACTGGGTGATGACCCACGAGATGCTTCACGTCGCCTTCCCCAACATGGGTTTCCGCCAACGATGGATGGAAGAAGGCCTCTCGACGTACATCGAGCCCCTGCTGCGCGCGCGTCGCGGGCGCTACGAGCCTCGGCAGGTCTGGGCCGAGTTCGTGCGCGCGATGCCGCAGGGCCTGCCGAAGGAGGGCGACCAGGGTCTCGACCGCACGTTCACCTGGGGCCGGAGGTACTGGGGCGGCGCGATGTTCTGGCTCCATGTCGACCTCGAGATCCGGCGTCGGACCGAAGGCGTGAAATCCCTCGACGATGTCCTGCGCGCGGTCCTCAACACCGGCGGCAGCGTGGCCGTGCGGTGGGATGTGGCAAGGCTCGCCCTCGTCGCGGAGACCGCCACCGGCACCACCGCTTTGCGCGAGATCTACGACGACTGGTCGAACAAGGCGGTGGCCCCGGATCTCGGCGCCTTGTGGACGTCGCTCGGGGTTCGATCGGAGAAACCGGACCGCGTCACCTTCGATGACGACGCGCCCCTCGCGAACGTGCGGCGGGACCTGACCGTGAAGCTCCCCGCTCCCTCGATCGCGGCCTCGCGGCCCTAGCGAGTCGCGG
>CAYNHK010000332.1:0-3774 GCA_964396875.1 uncultured Acidobacteriota bacterium
CTTCGCGGGCGGTGATCGGGTACTGATGGGCCGGATAGGAGGAGTTGAGTTCCTTCGCGATCCGTTCGGCCCGCTTCTCGTCCTTGAGGTGGTAGCTCAGGATCTCCTGGCAGAGCTTGCGGGAGAGGCTGCTCGCGCGGTCGAGTGCGCCGATCACCAGGGGATGGATGTATTTGTACAGTTCCTGGTACGGGGTGATGCTGCGGCCCTCGACGTGGGTGGCGTCGCGCCAGAGCTTGATCACGCGATCGACCTCGTCGTTGCTCACCGCCACGAGGTTGTTGGTGTGGTCCACCGGCGACAGCTCATGCTCGAGCGACGTGTCCACCGCGGTGAGGTACGACAGCGGCCCCATGCCGATCTCGTCGGCCCCGAGGGCGAACATCGTGGCCGCCGAGGCGCAGTTCAGCGGGGCGAGGACCACAAGGCGCTTGCAGGAGCTGCGCAGCAGATGCACCATGCGCAGCGAAGCCATGCCGCTGCCGCCGTCCGACTTGACGAACAGCGTGATCGTTTCCTGCGGCCCGATCTCCCGCAGGACCTCGTGAAGGGCCATGACGTCGTTGTCGCAGACGGAGCCCGACGTGGACGTCCAGTAGGTGAGGAAGGTGCCTTCGACGCGTTTGGCGATCTTCGCGAGAAGGGTCTGGGTCTTGTCGAAGAGGAGCGGGGGAGTCTTGATCTTCGGGCGGCGGCCTTTGGCTTTGGTGGGCATGGGGAGCTAATGAATCTACATCTAGTGGGGTGATGGGGTTGCTTCGTCGCAACGCCAGAACGAATGGCTCCTCGCAATGACGAGAGGCCAAACAACCCTGGTTATGTCTCCGTTCCAGCCACTACCAAGCTCGTTGGACCGGTCGTCATTGCGAGGAGCCAATCGTTCCGGTAACTGCGACGAAGCAACCCCGTCCCCCCACTATCCGTTCAGAACATCCGACTTTGACGCTCCGGTTCGGGCTCAGTCGGTCGGATGTTTTCCGGCGAGTCGTTGCGGACGTTGTTGACCGCGGGGCCGACCGGGTGGGAGGTCCACTGCGTGTGAGCGCCATGCGCGATGACGTCGACCGCCGCCTTGACGTCGCCTTCATCCAGCCATTGATCGAAATCGTCGCGGGCGACGAGAAGGGGCATCCGATCGTGGTATTCGCGCACCGATTCAGAGGCACGCGTTGTGAGGATCACGGCCGCTGGCTCGCGGGGGCCGGCCGGGGAGGGAGGAGTCACCGCGATTCCCGCGAAAGCGAAGGGCGCTCCGCCCGGTTGCTGAAAATAGCGGCCCATCCTCCGGGTCCCGCTCTTCGTCCACTCGAAGAAGCCGTCCGCGGGAACAAGCACGCGCGCGTTTCCGAAGGCCGGCGCGAAGAGGGGCGACGTGGCCACGGTCTCAGAGCGGGCATTGATCAAGGGCCGCGCGTCCCGGGGGTTGAGCGCGCCCCAGAGGAGCGACTGGGCCCGCCGTTTCCCGCCTTCATGGCGCACGGTCACGACCTTCACCTGTGGGGCGATGTTGTATCGAGGGTCGTTCCAGTCCGAAGCGTCGACACCGAAGAGGGCGGCGAGGATCTCGGGTGGCGTCGCGAGGGTGAATCGGCCGCACATGAGGACGTCATTCTAGATGGCCCACGGGCCCGGCATCACGGCAAAGGGGAGCGCTTGGTAACCTCGTGCTGGTGCAGCAGACCTATTTCCAGAAGGGCCTCGGCCTCAAGGCCGAAGTGGCGCCCCTGCTCGACCAGGATTACGCGAGCAGCGTCATCGCAAGGATCAAGGAACTGGGTTACGCGGCCGAGGCGGGCGGCCTGGTCATCCGTCTCGCGCGTGAGTTCGGGTTCTGCTACGGCGTGGACCGGGCCATCGAGTACGCCTACGAAGCCAAGAAGCGTTTCCCGGATCGGCGGCTCTTCCTCTCCGGCGAAATCATCCACAACCCGTCCGTGAACCAGAACCTGCGCGACATGGGCTTCACGATCCTCGATGACGGACGCGTGCCCCAGGTTCGTTATGCCTCGGTCCAGGCGGGCGACGTGGTCGTTTTGCCGGCGTTTGGCGTCACCGTGGACGAGATGAAGCACCTCCGCAGCATCGATGCGCTCCTCATCGACACCACGTGCGGCAGCGTCTTGAATGTGTGGAAGAACGTCTCGAAATACGCACGCGACGGCTTCACCGTGGTGATCCACGGCAAGCACTACCACGAAGAGACGCGGGCCACCGCCTCCCAGGCCCTGCTTCATCCTCGCGGCGCGTATCTATGCGTGCGTGACGAGGCCGAAACGGAGATCGTCTGCCAGTTCGTGCGCGGTGCATTGTCTCGCGAGGAGTTCATGGCCCGCTTCGCCCAGGCGGTGAGCGAAGGGTTCGACCCGGCGCAGCACCTCGAACGGATCGGCCTCGCGAACCAGACCACCATGCTGATGAGCGAGAGTCTGCGCGTGCAGGAGATGCTGCGCCGCGTCTACGTGGAGCGCTATGGCGCCCTTGAGGCGGCTACCCGGTTCCGGTCGTTCGACACCATCTGCACCGCCACCCAGGACAGGCAGGATGCGGTCCTCAAGATGTTCGAAGAGACTCCGCCCGACGTCATGCTCGTGATCGGCGGCTACAACAGTTCCAATACCCAGGCTCTGGTGCGGATCTGCTCGCAGCGATGCCCCACCTACTACGTGGAGTCGCCGGAGTGCATCGACTCAAAGACCGGGGCCCTGACCCATCGCCTGCTCGGCGCTCCCTCCAGTGAGACCCTGCTCAACTGGCTGCCTTCGAAGGTGGGCCGTCTCACCCTGGGCGTCACCGCCGGGGCTTCGACCCCCGATAGCGTGGTCGCGAAATCGATCGAACGGATCCTCGCCGCGCGCGGGGCCGTGACCGCGGACCTTGCCCCCGTCCAAGACGGCGGGTGAATTGCCGGCGCAGGAGATGCCTGACGCGTCCGGACGCAAACGCGGGTAAAATCGGACCTCCTAAACGACAGACCGGAGATACAACTTGGCGAACGTGACGTTGGACGCACTGAAGGCCCGCATCAACTCGGGCGAGGCACGGGTGGGCATTCTCGGGCTTGGCTACGTGGGCCTCCCGCTCGCGGTCGAGTTCGGCGCCGCCGGTCTCAGAGTCACCGGTTTCGACCTGTCCGAGTCCAAGGTCAACAGCCTGAACAAAGGCGAGTCCTACATCCAGGACGTGGAGACCTCGAGGCTCAAAGCACTCGTCGACAAGGGTCTGTGTCAGGCCACGACGGATTTCACGAAGATCCGCGAGTGCGACGCCCTGATCATCTGCGTGCCCACCCCTCTCTCGAAGACCAAGGATCCCGATCTCTCCATGGTGGTTTCAGCCACCCGGATGATCGCCGACAACATGCGCGCCGGCCAGCTGGTGATCCTCGAGAGCACGACTTATCCCGGCACGACGGACGAGCTGATCCTTCCGATGTTGTCCGAGAAGGGGCTCAAGGTCGGGGTCGACTTCTTTCTCGCGTTCTCGCCCGAGCGCGTCGATCCGGGCAACCCGAAGTTCCACACTCACAACACGCCCAAAGTCATCGGCGGGATGACGCCGGCGTGCGGCGACGCCGCGAAGACGCTCTACGCCAAAGCCATCGAGACGATCTTCGTCGTCTCCTCTCCCCGTGCGGCGGAGATGGTGAAGCTCCTCGAAAACACCTTCCGGAGCGTCAATATCGGCCTGGTCAACGAAGTCGCGCTCATGTGCCGGCGCCTCGACGTCAGCGTCTGGGAAGTGATCGACGCCGCGGCCACCAAGCCCTTCGGCTTC
>CAYNHK010000333.1:0-3772 GCA_964396875.1 uncultured Acidobacteriota bacterium
GCGGACGACGTCTCGAGGGACATGTCTTTCCTCGAGATGCTCGACGTGCTCAACGAGGAGCTCATGGGCAAGGGCCAGGACCCAATCGCCTTCGACCACGACTGCCGCGAGGGGATTTGCGGCGCCTGCAGCATGGTGATCAACGGCCGGCCGCACGGACCGCAGAAGAACACCACGGCCTGCCAGCTCCACATGCGCCAGTTCAAGGACGGCGACGAGATCACGATCGAGCCGTGGCGCGCGAAGGCGTTTCCCGTCATCAAGGACCTCGCGGTCGATCGCGGCGCCTTCGACCGGATCATCCAGGCCGGCGGCTTCGTCTCCGTCGCCACCGGCAACGCGCCCGACGGCAACGCCATACCGGTGCCCAAGGAAAACGCAGACCGCGCGATGGATGCCGCGGCCTGCATCGGTTGCGGCGCCTGCGTCGCGGCCTGCCCGAACGCTTCGGCCATGCTGTTCACCTCCGCGAAGGTCGCCCACCTCGCTCTCCTGCCCCAGGGTCAGCCCGAGCGGATGGAGCGCGTGCGCAAGATGGTGGCGGCCATGGATGCCGAGGACTTCGGCGGCTGCACGAATCACGGCGAGTGCGAAGCGGCCTGCCCCAAGGGCATTTCGCTCGAGAACATCGCGCTCATGAATCGCGACTTCGTGAAAGCGACGATTGGAAAGCGACCGGAGCGGGCGGCCAAAGGCGATTAGTTCGCAGGGAGCTTCAAGGGCAGCGGTCTACGCGCTGCTGCTGATCGCCTTCACGCTCCCCGTGAGCCTCGACCCCGGGGCACGGAGCTTCGCTCAAGGGCCCGACACCCGGCTGTACCTCTGGACTCTCGGGTGGGATCTCCAGGCGCTCAAAACGAATCCGCTCGGGATCTTCGACGCCAACATCTTCTTCCCGGAGACAAGGACGCTCGCATATTCAGAGCATCTCATCGGCGCGGCGACGCTCGCCCTGCCGCTTTCGTTTTTCACCTCCAACCTCGATCTCATCCTCAACTTCGTTCTGCTCCTTGCGACCCTCCTCACCGCTCTGGGCTGCGATCGGCTCGCGCGCGAGTGCGGGGCCTCGACACGGGGGGCACTTCTTGCGGGGATCGTGGGCGCGTTTGCCGGACCGAAGCTCGCGCGGCTGAGCCAGGCGCATCTAGCCACCCTGCATTTCGTGCCCTGGGCGCTCGCCTTCGCGATCCTGTACCTGCGCGAGGGCCGACGTCGCGACCTTCTCGCCACCCTTGCCCTGTTCACGGCGCAATCATTGACCAGCGGGCATGGCGGTCTCTTCCTCGCCCTGGCCCTCGCCATCCTCTTCGCGTCGGCGCTGGCGACGAAGGACATCCGGCCGGGAAAGATCCTGCGGGACTGCGGGCTGGCGGGCGCGCTGCTGCTGCTGATCAATGTGCCCTTCGTGATCCCGTACTACGAGGTGCGCGAACAGGTGGGATTGACCCGGTCGATCGAAGACGCGGAAGGCTGGGCGCCCTCCGCGGGCAGCTGGCTTGCGGCACCCACGCGGACGCAGAGCCTGGTTCTCTCGAACATCGTTCCGTTCGGGGAGGGCGTCGAGACCGCGAACGCTTCACTCTTCCCGGGATTCGTCTTCCTGGGACTCACGGGTCTTGGTCTCTTCGGCCTGATTCGCCATCGCGATTCCCGCACCCGCGCCACCCTGGGACTCGCGGGTCTCGCGTTCATCACGCTCTGGCTCGCTCTCGGCCCCGCGTTCGGGCTGTACCGGCTGGCCTACTCGATTCTCCCGGGCTTCGACCTGATCCGCGTTCCCTCACGCTTCTTCCTTCTCACCCTGACCGCGATGGCCGCCCTCGCCGCCCTCGGCCTCGATCGCATCCGCCGACGCAGCATCGCCTGGGCACTGATCGCGCTCGCCACGATCGAATGCCTCCCCCTGCCCTGGAGCGCGCCGCACGATCCCATCGTGACGCCTCCCATCGACGCCTGGCTCGCGACCCAACCGAAGCCCTTCCGGGTAGTCGAACTTCCGATTCCCCTGCCCGACAACTCCGTGCGCCAGGCGCGTTTCCATTCCGAGTACATGATCCACGGCGCCGCGCACTGGCAGAAGATGGTGAACGGATACTCGAGCCTGGTGCCGCCGTTCCACACCGATCTCTATCGGGAGCTTCACGACTTCCCCACGGAGAGAGGCCTCGCCGCCCTTGAAGAGCTGAAGGTGGGCTACGTTATCGTCCACACCGACATGTATCAGCCGGATCGATGGACGGAGAAGGAAAGACAGATCGAGACGTTCGGTAGGCGCCTTCGGCTCGTCCAGGCAATGGGCGAAGGACGCGCCTACGCCCTGGGCGCAGCCCCAAAGGCGCCTCGGAGCCAACCGGAAGGCCATTGAAGATCTCGCGACGAGTGAAGTCGCTGACCGTCAATCTGGCCCTTCTGGCCGCAGCCACCGCCGCCGGTGTCGGCGTTCTCGAAGTAGCGGCGCGCGTCATCGTCGCCGGCCGCCCTCCCGGGCGTTCCGGAGAACAGGCCGCCTATACGGCCTTCGATCCGATCCTCGGCTGGCGCAATCGGCCGGGAGCGAGCGTCACCTACAACCGGCGCGAATACAAGACGCGCGTCGAGATCAACAGCCTCGGATTCCGCGACATCGAGCGGTCCTCCACGAAGAGGCCGGGCACCCGTCGCGTCCTGGTGATGGGCGATTCCTTCATCGAGGCGTATGCGGTCGAACGGGACAAAGGGATCACCCGGCGCGCCGAGGATTCCGCGGCCAGCGCGGGCTGTGCCGCTGAAGTGATCAACGCGGGCGTTCACGGTTACTCCATCGATCAGGAGTACCTGTGGTATCGCCGGGAAGGCCGCGCCCTTGACGCGGACGTGGTGGTAATGGCGGTGTACTACAACGACATCGTTCAGACCGTCCGCACGCGCTACTGGGGTTCGCCGACGCCTTTGCTCGAGGTGCGGGACGGCGAACTGACGCCGGTCAACACGCCACTCGAGCCGCCCATGCCCGCGGTGCCCGAGGCCCCGAAGAAGCGCCGGATCGAAGGCTCGGCTCTCAAGTTTCTGGTCCTCGAACGGCTCATTACGGGCGCGCCGAGGTTCTACGCCCAACTCGCGCAAAGCGGCCTGGTATCGCCTTACCAACCGGACAGCTTGCCCGACGAACTCCGCGTCTACAAGAAGCGCGGCCAGTTGGCCGAGGTCCGGGCCGCCTGGACACGAACCGGCCAGATCCTGGACGCTTTCGCCGACGCGGTGCGCGCCGATGGCGCCATTCCCGTGGTCGCCCACATCCCCGCGAGTTTCGAGGTGGTGGACGAGGACTGGGACCACACGCTGATGAACTACGGCCTCTCGGCTGAGGCCTGGGACCGGTCTCTCGTGCGCAACCGTCTGCGGGAGTTGAGCCAGAACAGCCAGAGTCACTTCGTCGACTTCACCGACGAACTCCGGGCTTCGGTCGGCGGTTGGAGCGGGGCGCCGTACTTCCGCCACGACGGCCACTGGAACGATTTAGGTAACGACGTGGCGGGACAAGCCCTGGTCTCGTTCCTCAGGCGCAATCTGCTGCTGCGCTGTTCCGAACCTGCCGGCCCCGGCTCCAGCCTTCGTACGCGGCCACGCCGCGGGGACATGAACGCGTCGCTGACCGCGCCTTAAGTCAGCAGGTGCTTGACGCCTTCGCGTTCTTCGTCGAGTTCCTTGAGGGTAAGGCTCATGCGTTCTCTCGAGAACGCATCGATGTCAAGACCGGTCACGATCTCGATCTTGCCGTCCTTCGTGGTGCAGG
>CAYNHK010000334.1:0-3761 GCA_964396875.1 uncultured Acidobacteriota bacterium
CGCATCAGATGGACGAGGACTATGTCCGCGCCCTCGGCCACGGTTTGCCGCCGACCGGCGGCTGCGGTCTCGGCATCGACCGCCTGGCCATGCTTCTCACGAATTCGCGGTCGATCCGCGACGTGATCCTCTTCCCGCAGATGAGGCCCGAAGGCGGCAGGCGTTCGGACGGCTGACCTCCAACCAAAGGCAAACGCAGCCGATTCGCGACGGCGCTAAGATCCGCTTCCCATTTCCCAGGAGGCTCCACCATGGTCCAGGCGATTCCCGAAGGCGTGAGCAGCATCGTTCCCTACCTCTGCATCCGCGGCGCCGCGAAGGCGATCGAGTTCTACAAGGCGGCGTTCGGCGCCGAGGTGATGACGCTGATGCCGATGGGGGATCAGGTCGCTCATGCCGATCTGAAGATCGGCGGAGGGCGCGTTTACCTTGCCGACGAAATGCCCGGCTTTGGCGCGGTGAAGTCGCCGAAGACGCTCAAGGGGGCGAGCGCAAACATCCACCTCTGGTCGGAGGATTGCGACGCCGCGTTCGCGAAGGCGGTCGCGGCGGGGGCCAAGGTGCTCATGCCCCTCACCGACCAGTTCTGGGGCGACCGCTACGGAATGGTGGGCGATCCTTTCGGACATGTGTGGGCGATCAGTTCGCAGAAGGAAGAGCTCACGCCCGAGGAGATCATGAAGCGGGGCGAAGCCGCGATGGCCCAGATGGCGGCCGCTCCGCCACAGCCGAAGCCCAAAGCGAAGAAAAAGGCGAAGAAGGCTCAGGCGCAGGCGAGCCCCGCCGCCGCGGCTCCGGCCCCGAAAGCGGCCACCAAGGACAAGAGCGTCAAGAAGGACAAGGCCGGAAAGAAAGACAAGTCCGGAAAATCCAAGAAGTCCAAGAAGGACAAGAAGCGCAAGAAGAAGTCGAAGCGCTAGGGGCGGGTCAGGGCGCGAATCGGATACGCGCCGATGTCGGCCCGACCTCGAGCCGAACCTGCCCCAGAGTCGCCGCGTGCGGCCGAGGTGTCGCCTGGACGGAGAACCGCGCTTCGATGATTCCGCGACGCGCCTCCGTGGCCTTCACTACCTCCAGGACGACGCCCTCAGGACCCGTGAAGACGACCGGGGCTTCGCCGCCGGAAGACGGCGACGGCGACCAGCCTGCCGGAAGCACGTGGCTGCGGAGCAGGTGGCGGCTCGTTTCGTCGAGGGCGAGGGTCAGGTGGGTGACATCGCGCAAAACCGCGGTCTCGCGGTCCGCGCTGCGGCCGATCTTCGCCACGTAGCGATCGAGCGCCTCCGCGCGGGTTGTCCCCCGCGCTGGCGTCAACTCCGGATACCAGGAGGCGAGGAAGTCCTTGTGGTACTCCATCAACCAAAGCCGGAGGCCGGATCCGAATCCCCGCGCCGCGGTTATGTGGAACCACGGGGGCTCCGCGGTTTCGGTGCGCCGCGTGACCGCGGACGTCTCGGCGGCGCCGAGCGATTCGGTCCAGGCGGCCTTCACCGCCGCCGATTCACCTAAGCCATCGACGCTGAAGGCGACTCCGCTCGTTCCGAGGGGTCCCTGAGAAGGCGGCTCGAAGACTTCGAAGTAGGTCTTGCGGCCATACCAGTAGGCGCCGGTGTAGGTCTGGTCGTTCCGGGCCGTGGTGCGTTTCTCGAACGGAGCGAAGGTGGTGGTGAGGTAGGGGTCGGCGAGAACCGCCGCGTAGCTCTCCGGGCTGATGACCACGAAGAAGTGGTTCAGGAAGACCGCGGGCATCGTGGCCACGGCGGAGCCGGGCCGCGGGAGAAGGATCAAAGCCGAGAGTGCGGCGACGGCCGGGAGTGTGCGCCTGAGAGTGGACATGGCTTAACGTAACGCGCCACCGCCCCGAATGCGAATTCCCCTCGACCTGTCCATCGCCCTGCGTTACCTGCTCAAACGACAGGGTGGGGGCTTCCTGACCGTCATCGCCTCCATCTCGGTCCTCGGAATCGCGGTGGGAGTGATGGCCCTCTTCATCGCCCTGGGCCTCATGACCGGTCTCCAGGGCGAGATCCGATCACGGATCCTCGGAGCCACGGCTCACGTCTCGGTCTTCAAATCGCGCGGCGAGCCTTTCGACGATCCAACCGGTGTGGCGGCCCGTGTCCGCAAGGTCGAGGGAGTCACCGGCGCGGCCCCGTCCTTCTACGGCAAGGCGCTGGTGTCGTCCCCGTCCTCGCAGTCCGTCGCCACGATCAAGGGAATCAGCGGCGCCGAAGGCGAGGTCACGGATCTCCCGAAGCAGGTGGTCGAGGGGTCGCTCGCCGCCCTGCCGCCGCACGGCGAGGGCTTCCCCGGCATCATGCTCGGGCGCGAGATCGCGGCCCAACTCGCGGTCGGACCCGGCGACATCGTGACCCTGACCATCCCTCGAGGCCGCCTCACTCCTTTCGGTCTGATGCCCCAGGTGGCGAAGTTCCGCGTGGCCGGGATCGTGAGGACCGGTCTGTACGAGTTCGACGCGGGCTGGGGCTGGATCGCGCTTCTCGAAGCCGAGCGTCTCCTCGCTCCTTCAGGATCGGGCTCGGTGATGGTCGAGGCGCGCCTGCTGGACATGTACGCGGTCGATCCCGCGCAGACCAGGATCATGGAGGCGCTCGGCGCGGGCTACGTCACCAACGACTGGATCGAAACCAACCGGAGCCTCTTCGAAGCCCTTCAGCTCGAGAAAGTCGCGATCGCCTTGACCATCGGCCTCATCATGCTCGTGGCCGCCCTCAACATCGTGGCGACCCTCATCATCATGGTGACCGAGAAGCGGCGGAGCATCGCGGTGTTGATGTCTTTGGGTGCGACCCGCCCGTTGATCCGCCGGGTCTTCGTCTGGCAGGGCGCCGCCCTCGGCCTCGTCGGGACGCTGCTCGGAGCGCTCACCGGCACCACCGCGTGCCTGATTCTCGACCGCTTCCAGCTGATCCGGATCCCCGCCGACGTGTACCAGGTCGCGTATCTGCCGTTCAAGCTCCTGCCCTCTGACGCGGGTATGGTGATCGTGGGATCGCTTCTTGTGAGCCTCGTCGCGACACTGTATCCCGCCTCGAAAGCGGCCTCTCTCCTGCCCACCGAAGGGTTGCGTTCCGAATGAGCGGCATCGTTCTCGAGGCGCGCGATCTGTGGAAGTCCTACCGCGGGCCGACCGGTCCGGTGGACGTCCTGCGGGGCGTGAACGTGGCCATTTCCAGCGGTGAAGTGGTGGCCCTTCTCGGCGCCTCCGGTGTGGGGAAGTCGACACTTCTGAACGTGCTGGGTTCCCTGGACACGCCCGACCGGGGCGAGGCCATCCTGTCCGGAGTTTCGCTCTCGGGCGTGAGTCCTGCCGCGCAGGCGCGATTGCGCAACGAGTCCATCGGTTTCGTGTTTCAGTTCCATCACCTCCTGCCCGAGTTCACCGCCATCGAGAATGTCGCGATCAAGATGCGACTGCGGGGTGTGGAAGACGCCAAGGCCACCGAAGCGGCCAAAGCGCTCCTCGAAAGGTTCGGGCTGGCGGCGCGGCTTCATCATGCGCCCGACGCACTTTCGGGCGGCGAACAGCAGCGCGTCGCGGTCGCACGGGCGCTGGTCGGCGAACCACAGGTTCTCCTCGCCGACGAACCGACCGGCAATCTCGATCCGAAGACCGCTGCGGCCCTTTTTGATGAGCTGCACACCGTCGCGCGCGAGCGCGGCATCGCGATCCTCTGGGCCACTCACAACGAGGGCCTGGCGTCGCACAGCGATCGGATTCTTCGTCTTCAGGACGGACG
>CAYNHK010000335.1:0-3755 GCA_964396875.1 uncultured Acidobacteriota bacterium
ACGCCATCGAGACGAGCCGGCTCAGCCTCTGGTACGGGGGCTTCCAGGCGCTGCGCGACGTGTCGGTGGAAATCAAGCACGGGATCATCACGTCTCTCATCGGCCCGAGCGGGTGCGGGAAGACGACCCTCCTGCGCTGCTTCAACCGTGTGAACGAGCGCTACGGCGACGTGCGGACGACGGGCGAAATCCGCGTCCTCGGGCAGAACATTTACGACCCCAAGGTTTCGCTCGTCGAACTGCGCAAGGCAGTCGGTATGGTTTTCCAACGGCCCAACCCGCTGCCCATTTCGGTTTACGAGAACGTGGTCTTCGGCCTGCGCATCCACGCCTCGCGAAGCGAACTCGGAAGGAGTGTGCTCGACGAGGCGGTCGAAAAGGCCCTCACCGAAGTCGGGCTCTGGAAGGACCTGAAGGATCGCCTCGACACGAAGGCGACCACCCTGCTTCTCGAGCAACAGCAGAAGCTCTGCCTGGCCCGCCTGCTCCCCCTGAAGCCCGAGGTCATCCTCATGGACGAGCCGGCCTCGGCGCTCGACGTCTCTGGCACCCGCGCCATCGAGGATCTGATGTTCGAGCTGCGCGGGCGCTACACCATCGTGATCGTGACCCACAACATGGCGCAGGCGCGGCGGGCGAGCGACGAGTGTCTGTTCATGCTGCTCGGCGAGGTCGTTGAGCACGCGCGGACGGAGAACCTGTTCCTCAGCCCGAAGGACCCGCGCACCGCGGAGTACATAGAAGGCCGGTACGCCTAGCCCGATAGCAATCAGCCAGTTGGACCTCTCGTCATTGCGAGGAGGCGATCGAGACGCGACCGACGAAGCAACCCCGTCCAACCACTATCGGCCTTCCTGACGCCCCCCGGCTAAGGATGGCCTTTACACGGAAGTAACGCTTCTGTCGTGGGGGTGTCATCTCGGACCGGCAAACTCGCCGCCCGATGACCAAACCAAGATTCCGTTCCTCCTTGCTCGCCCTTCTTGTTCTTGTGCTGCCCGCCTTTCCCGGCGAGGCGGCGGCCCAGGCCGCCCAGACTTCGGCGGGGAAACCCATTCGTGTGGCCGGTACGGTGCGGGACCTCCAGAACGCAATCACTCTGCCGGGCGCCACCGTCGAGGTCGTGGGCGGGACCACCATGGTCGTTACGGACACCGACGGCCGGTACGTCATGGACCTTGCTCCCGGCTCCTACGAACTGAAAATCGTGATGGCGGGCTACCAGGAGCGAAAGATAAAAGTCGACGTTCGCGCCTCCGAGTCGCCCAAGGTCGACATCGGCCTCGCCATGAGGGCCTTCGCCGACGAGGTCACGGTCGAAGCCAACACCAACGCGGTGTCCTCCTCCGCCGAGGCCCAGCTCTCAGCGCGCAAGGGCGCTTCGGTCATCACCGACAACATGGGTTCGGACGACATGAAGGCGAACGGCGATTCCGACGCCGCCTCCGCTCTCGCCCGCGTCACCGGCCTCTCGATCGTGGACAGCCAGTACGTCTTTGTCCGCGGTCTGGGTGAGCGCTACAGCAACACCACCCTCGCGGGTTCCGTCATCCCCACCACCGAGCCCGACAAGAAAGTTGTCCCGCTCGACCTCTTCCCGAGCGGCCTCATCGACAGCGTCCAGGTGGCGAAGACCTACTCGCCCGACCAGTCCGCCGAGTTCGCGGGTGGTCTTGTCCAGGTCGTTCCGATGAAGTTCCCGAGCCGCCGCGTGTTCGACATCTCGATTGGCGGCCAGCATTCCTCGAATGCCACCGGCAAGAGCATCCCGCTGAGCCCGCTCGGCAACCGCGACTACTTCGGCTTCGACGATGGCGCGCGCGCGCTGCCCTCCTCGATTCCCGCGACGAAGATCGTGCGGCAGGGGATCTACAGCCCGAGCGTCGGTTTCGTCCGCGACGACATCACCGCGGCCGGCCGGTCCCTCGAAAACCGCTGGAGCCCGGTTCGCAAGGATGGCCGGCCCGGCCAGAGCTTCTCCGCGGTCTTCGGCGATCGTTTCGGCAAGCTCGGCGTGGTCGCGAGCGTCAGCCAGTCCTACAAGGAGACCTACGTCAAGGAAGACCGGCGCTTCTTCCGCATCGGTGACGGCACGGAGCTCGAGGCGGTGAGCGACTACGCGATGGAGACCGCCACCCAGAAGGCGCAGATCGGCGGGGTCTTGAGCCTGGCCCTTCAGTTCTCTCCCTCGAACCGGATCTCGCTCGAAAACTTCTACACCCACTCCGGGCGGGACGAAGGCCGGCTCTTCCAGGGCCCCAACACCGAGAACAACTTCATCTATCGCAACGAGCGGCTCCAGTACATCGAGGAGGGTCTGCTCTCGACCGGTCTCACCGGCGAGCATTTCTTCCAGGGGCTTTCCAACAGCCGCATCGACTGGCGCGTGAACTACGCGCGCGCCACCCGCGACGAGCCCGACCTTCGGGAAACCCTCTATCAGCAGAACATCAACGGCACGGGCGCCTTCCTGCTCGCCGACGAATCCCAGAGCGGTTTCCGGATGTTCAACGCCCTCGAGGACGACACACTCGACATCTCCGCCAACTGGAGCTTGCTCAAGGCCATCTCCGGCCGGTCCGCTCAGTTCAAGTTCGGCGGCAACTACGTGGAGAGGACGCGTGAGTTTTCATCGCGGCGCTTCCGCTTCATCCCCAACACCGCGAACACGGGCGGCGCAGTCGGGATCAACCTCTCGCAGACTCCCGAGACCCTCTTCGCTTCGGCAAACATCGGCCCGATCTTCCGCTTCAACGAAGAGACCCGTCCGGTGGACGCCTACGATGGCGAAACGAAGACCACGGCCGGTTATGGCATGGTCGATATCGCCCTCTCCGACCGGACCCGTTTCGTGGGCGGCGCGCGGGTCGAGAACTACGACCAGCAGGTCAACACCTTCGACCCCTTCGGCCTCTTCCTCGGCAAGGTTTCCGCCCAGATCAAGAACACCGACGTGTACCCCGGCGCCAACCTCATCTTCTCGGTCAAGCAGGACACCAACCTGCGGATGAGCTACAGCCGCACCGTCAACCGCCCGGAGTTCCGCGAACTGGCGGCCTTCGAGTTCACCGACGTGGTGGGCAGCCGCGCGGTTCGCGGCAATCCCGAACTCACCCGCGCCCTCATCCAGAACGTCGATGCGCGCCTCGAGAAGATCAGCGGCGGCCGCGACGTCCTCGCGATCAGCGGCTTCTTCAAGGACTTTGATTCACCGATCGAACGCGTGGTCATCGCCGGCGCTCAGCCCATCGTCACCTACCAGAACGCGCAGAGCGCCCGGAACCTCGGGGTCGAGCTCGAGGCGGCCCGGCAATTCGGTTCGAACCTCTTCTTGAACCTCAACTACACCTTCGTCGACTCCAAGATCACCCTGGCGCCCGCGCAGCGTACGGTTCAGACCTCCCTCGAACGGCCGCTGGCCGGCCAGTCGAAGAATCTGTTCAACGCCATGGCGGAACTCTCGGCCAGGGGCTTCTCCGCCCGCGTCCTCTACAACTACTTCGGCGACCGGATCTCCGACGTGGGTTCAAACGAAGCGCCGGACATCATCGAACAGGGCCGTGGTTCTCTTGACGTGGTCCTCGCGAAGCGGTTCGGCAAGGTCGGCTTCCGCCTGACCTTCGAGAACCTCACCGACACCGAACATCTGTTCACGCAGGGTTCCGAGGAGCAGCGTGTCTACAAGCTGGGTCGCGTGACCGCCTTCTCGCTCAGCTTCAACGCGTTCTGATCCATCCTCCAAAACACCAAGAAAT
>CAYNHK010000336.1:0-3733 GCA_964396875.1 uncultured Acidobacteriota bacterium
CAGTCCGCGGCCTTCCTGCGCAGCAGGAGGTTGTCGCGGGTGATGCCCGCGTTGTTGACCAGCACGTCGATGCGCCCATGAGCGGCGACCGTGGAGGCAATCAGCGCCTCGATCGATTCGCGGGAAGCCACATCGACCGGGTGGGCGTGGGCCTTGCCGCCCGCGGCCGCGATCTCCTTGACCACATCGTCGATTTTCCCCTGATCGCGGGCCGCGCAGATCACCGTGGCGCCCGCTTCGGCGAGAGCCAGGGCGATGCCCCGGCCGATGCCGCGGGAGGCGCCCGTCACGATCGCGATCTTTCCTTCTGATCTGAAGTTCAAGAGCTTTGTCTCCGTTTGGCCTTAAGCGCCCGCTTCGATGCGCGCGATGCGGGCGACTTCCGCGGTGATCTTCGCGTTGATGCCGCTCTTCGAGAACTCGCCCGCCGTGCGAATCCCCTCACTGATCGCGAAGGCGTCCGACTTGCCGTGGCCGATCACGCAGCACCCCTTGACTCCAAGGAGCGGGGCGCCGCCCACCTCGCGCGGATCGATCCTCTTCTTGAGGGCCTTGAAAGCGCCCTGGGCGAGCACCGCCCCGGCCATGGCGAGCGGCCTCTTGCGGATCTCCTCTTTCAACATGTGCACGATCGAGCTCGCGAGGGTCTCGCTCGATTTCAGGATGACGTTCCCGGTAAAACCGTCCATCACCACCACGTCGGCTTCTCCGTTGAAGATCTCGTGGCCTTCCACATTGCCGACGAAGTTCAGGTGCGATTCCTTCAAGGCGGCGTGAACTTCACGGGTGAGGTCGGTGCCCTTCGACTCCTCCTCCCCCATGGACATGAGGCCAACCCGCGGCGTCGTGATCTTCAGGACCTCCTCGGCGTACAGGCTGCCCATGATCGCGAACTCCTCGAGGTGCCTCACCTTGCAGGTGGCGTTGGCGCCCACGTCGAGAAGCACCGTCTTTCCCTTGATGTTCGGCACCACCGCGGTGAGCGCCGGACGGTCGATCTCGGGAAGCGTGCCGAGGGTCATCTTGGCGATGGTCCAGCACGCCGCGGTGTTTCCGGCCGAGAAGAAGGCATCCGCCTCGCCCCGTTCAACCATCTCCACGGCGATCAGGATGGAGGACCGCTTTTTGAGAGTGGGCCGGCCGACCTTTTCCGCCATGCCGACTTCGTCGGGGGCATCCACCACCTGGATGTCCAGACCGGTGGTGTCAGCCTTGGCGACCTCGGCCTTGACCGCGGCCTCGCGACCCACGAGCCTCAGGGCAAGGCCGTACCGGCGCGCTGCCGCGATCGAGCCGGCGACCGCCGTGGCCACGCCGAAATCGCCGCCCATGGCGTCCACGGCCACGCGGACGCCCTTCAAAGATCCGGTCATTTGGGAGAGGTTACAGCCAGGAATCTGGCCGCAAGGGAGCTTTGGGGGAGCTTACGCGGCGTTCTTCGCGGCGATGACCTGTTTGCCCTTGTAGTACCCGCAGCCCGCGCAGACGCGGTGCGGCATGGTCGCGGCACCGCAGTGGGTGCACTTGCTCAGGCTCGGGGTTTCGAGAAAATCGTGAGCCCGCCGCATGTTGCGGCGGCTCTTGGAGTGGCGGCGTTTTGGATTGGGCATTGTCTTTAGGGACCGTGATTCTACCGTGCGTTCTTCAAAGGTGCACGTTCTGCGCTTCCGAGGAGGGAAAGCGAGGAGAAGGGGGTTTCGCTGATCGCCTCTTTCGGGCAACCGCAGTTGGTGAGATTTCGATCGGCTCCGCAGGTCGGGCAGACGCCCTTGCAGTCTTCCCGGCAGAGCCGTTTCATGGGCTGAGCGAGCAGGATGTGTTCACGAACCATGCCCGTAAGGTCCAGGACATCACCCTTGTAGAAGGTGACCACGAGGTCGCGATCCTGAAGTTCGGCGCCTTCCTCGTCGTCGTACTCGGAAAGGGCCTCGGACTCGGGGAGGAAGAAGAGGTCCAGTTCCTGATCGACGGTAAGCGGCGTGTCGGCAAGACAACGGGCGCAGGGGCCCGAGGTCTTGAGATTGAGGTGCCCGCGGACGTGGAGGCTGCCCGCGTCGGAACGCTCGACGTGAGCCTTGAACCGGCCATCCTTCTCCGTCGAGAGTTCTTCGGGATCGATCGCGAGGACCTCCCCGTTCACGACCTCGTCGACACCAAGTCCCTCGTTCGGGATCTTCGAAATGGAGACTTGCAGCATGGAAGCCGGAGAGTTTACCTGACAGGGCCGGATTGCGCCGCTCAGGAGGGCGCCTCCGGCGAGAACGTGGCGAGCGAGGCGCCCGTGGTTTCAGCGCGAACCCGGTCCACTTCCTTCACGATCGTAGCCGCGTCGATCCCCATGTCGGTCAGGACACCCGCGGTGAGAGCCACCGCGGCCTCGGCCTCCTCGAAACACGCGGCATAAGCACCGACCTGGACGAGTTCCTCGCGTTCCTTGAGGTATCGGGCGCGCACGAAGATGCGGCAATTGGGATTGAGCTGCCGGACCGCGGTGACCAGGGGCGCGCGGTTCACCGAATGCGGCAGCGTGACGATCAACTGGGTGGCGCGTGCTATTCCCGCGGCCTTGAGAATGACCTCGTGGGTCGCGTCACCGTAGATGGCGAGGCGGCCCTTCGAGGCGACCTCGGACACCGTATCCATGTTGAGGTCGATGATGACGGTTTCAAGTCCCGCATGCCGCAGACCGCGATCCACCGCCTGGCCCACCGGCCCGAAGCCCACGATGACCGCGAGGGGCGCCTTCGGAATGGCGATGGCCTCTGCCGCGGTGGTGTTGAAACGTTCGGCCCGTCCCACCGCCGAAGCGTTGAGGAGACGCCAGACCCAGGGGAGCCGGCGAAGACCCGCCTCCAGGGGCTCGAGGGCCCGGAACAGGAAGGGATTGATCGCGATGGAGACCAGCGCGCTCGCGACGAGGAGGTTGTAGCCGGTCTCCGACAGGAGCTTGTAATGCAGTGCCAGAGTTCCCAGGATGAACGAGAACTCGCCCACCTGCGCGAGGCCGACTGCCACGACCAGCGCGGTCCGCGTTGAGTAGCCGAGAACGGCGACCACACCCAGGGCGGCAAGCGGCTTTCCCACCAGGACGACACCGAGCGCGGCCAGGAACAGCCAGGGCTCCTCCATGATGAAGCCCGGCTGGAACAACATCCCCACCGAGACGAAGAACAGCACGGCGAAAGCGTCGCGAAGCGGAAGAGCGTCGGCGGCGGCCTGCTGGCTGGCCTTCGTCTGGCCCACCACCATGCCGGCGAGGAAGGCGCCCAGAGCGACCGACGCTCCGAAGAATGCCGCGGCCCCCGCGGCGATCGCCACCGTGATTCCGAGGATGGTCAGGGTGAAGAGTTCCCGCGACTGCAGCCGCGCCACTTCGACAAGGAGCCGGGGCACCGCTCGCGAGCCGATGAAGAAGACGAGCGCCACGAGGACCGTGAGTTTCCCGAGCGCAATCGCCATGGCCATGGCGAGCCCCGAGGCGGTCAGGGCCTCTCCGCCGCCGGTCGAGAGGGCAGGCAGGACCACCAGCACGATGACGGTGAGAATGTCCTCCACGATCAACCAGCCGATGGCCACATGCCCCGCGGGGGTGCTCAGGAGGTTGTGGGATTCGAGGCCGCGCAGGAGCACCACGGTGCTCGCCACCGACAAAGCCATGCCCAGAACCAGGCCCTCGACCATCGGCCAGCCGAACGCGACACCGATTCCGATGCCGAGCAGCGTCGCGACCGTG
>CAYNHK010000337.1:0-3732 GCA_964396875.1 uncultured Acidobacteriota bacterium
TCGACAACACGTTCGAGGCCCGCGGCCACATCAACCAGCGCGTGGTGGCCGAGGTGGACAAGGCCTCGGATTCGTGGGGCGTCAAGGTCCTGCGCTACGAGATCAAGAACATCAAACCGCCCGCGGACATCATCGCGGCCATGGAAAAGCAGATGCGGGCCGAGCGCGAGAAGCGCGCGGTCATCCTCTCGTCCGAAGGCGAACGCGACGCCGCGATCAACTCCGCCGAAGGTCAGAAGCAGCAGGTCATCAAGGCGTCCGAAGCGCGTCGTCAGCAGCAGGTGAACGAGGCCGAGGGGCAGGCCGCGGCCATCCGGTCGGTCGCGAACGCCCAGGCCGAGGCGATCTCCGCCGTCGCCAACGCGGTCAAGGCCTCGGGCGGTTACGAGGCTATCCAGCTTCGGCTGGCCGAGCAGTACATCGCGCAGTTCGGGAACATCGCGAAGACGTCGACGACTCTGGTTGTGCCCACGAACATCGGCGACGTCGCCGGTACCCTGGCTACGGCCATGGCCGCAGTGAAGAAACTGAGCTGAGATTTCCCGTTCTGATGTGACTTTGGTCGCCTGACGCTCAGGCTCCTCTTGACATCCTGGGGGCGACGTGTCACCCTCTGAGCCTTCGATCTCGGGCATTTGTGTCCCCGGGTCATCGTGAGGGCGCTCCGTCATGAAAAAAGAGACAGTCTTCCTTTCCGCGGTCCTGATTGGCGCGTTCGCAGCGATCGCCTGCCAGTCAAAACCGGAGTCCTCCCCGACCTCACCCTCGGCGGTAGTTGCCGCTGATGGCAGCGGAGGTGTGACCTCGTCGATCGCGATTCCCACATCCTCGCCCATCGGACCCTGTCCCGGAGTCCCGGGGCCCAATACCGGCCCCTGTCAAGGCGGGCCCGGTAGTCCCGGTCCTGGCGGACCAGGCGCTCCCCCCACGTCTTCCCCGGTGGGCCCGAACCCCGGATTCCCTGGGACGCCAACTCCGACTCCGACACCCGGAACGAGTCCGACTCCGGGAACCACGCCCACACCGGGAACCACGCCCACGCCATTGCCCCCCGGAACGATTCGCGGGGAACTGACGAGCACCGATCAGACTTTCGACCGCTACGGGGAGATCTTCCAGCCCCCCAGCCAGGGTGACGGATGCAGTCTTGCCGGCGGGACCTTTTTCTACGACACATACCCGATCAGCCACTCGGGTGGCCGGCTGCTCGTCGAGATCATTGGTTCCGGCACGCTCGGAGATTCCTTTCTTCACGTGTACAGGGGCACGTTCAATCCCCTCAACGCGTGTCAGAACATCTTCGCCTCGGACGACGACGACGGTGAAGATCTGAACGCCCGCATCGACGCGACGTTCCCATCGGGCGCCTACGTTGTTGTCGTCACCTCTTACCGCGAACAGGCCCTCGGGACGTACAACCTGATCATCGAGCCGTAGTTCGGCCCGCTCGAGGCCGCCCTCGCCTGGGACATTTGGTCTAGAGGGTGGCCTCGCCCTTGAGCACGGGCACACACGTTCCGCCCACGCTGGCCCGGATTCCATCCGGCGCCCGCCACGCCGCTGTCTCCAGCAGGCTCGGCCGCCCCATCCGCACGCCCTGATGGATTGTGAACTCGTCCCGATCCCGTCCCGATAAGGAAAGAAGCAGGGCGGCAAGCGGGGTCGCCGCGCTTCCCGTGGCAGGGTCCTCCCAGGTGCCAACGATGGGCGCGAACATCCGCGCGGAAATCGCGTCGCCTCGGGCGTAGAGGTAGAGAGAGAAACGGCCATCGAGTCCCGGCGTCTTAGCGAGAATGCGGCGGAAGACCGCGAGATTCGGCGACGCCTGGTTGAGGCCGGCTTCGGTGACTTCGGCGATCACAAAGGTGTTTCCCACGGATGCGAGGGTGGGAACGTGGTTCGAAACGATGACCTCAGACGCCGCCACACCCACCGATTCGGCAATTTCCGCCGCGGGGATCCGCACGCCGAGCGTCAGCGGCCGCGGCGCCTCGATGATCGCTCCTCGAACCGCGCCGTCGGTTCGGATCAGCCGCACCGTGACGAGGCCGGCGGGAACCTCGAAGCGGAGGCTCTCGCCGGCATCCTCCCGCTTCCTGGCGAGGACGAAGGCCGTGCCCACCATGGGGTGACCCGCAAACGGCATCTCGTGATTTCGATTGAAGATCCGGACGCGGTTCGTGTTCGATGCGTCCACCGGGGGGAGGACGAACGTCGTCTCGCTGAGATTCATCTCAGCGGCGAGCTGCTGCATCTCGCGGTCGGAAAGCCCCTCTCCGTCTGGAAACACCGCAAGCGGGTTCCCGCCGAAACGCTGGTCGGTGAAGACGTCCACGGTTTCGAATGCGTAGGTGGGCATCGTCGGCCAGGCGAGAGACGCGGGCGGGCTTGCCAGCAAGCCCCTAAACGAGCAGCAGCACCGGGCTCTGAAGAAGCCGCTTCACTTCGCCCAGGAACGTCGCCGAGACCGAGCCGTCGATCACGCGGTGGTCGGAACCAAGGGTGATCTTCATGCGGTGGCCGACCTTGATCTGATCATTCGCGTCAACGACGGGTTCCTTGCGGACGCTGCCGACGGAGAGGATCGCGGAGCCTGGAGGATTGATGATCGCCGTGAACTCATGGACATCCATCATCCCGAGGTTCGAGATGGTGAACGTGGCGCCGGTGTATTCCTCGGGCTTGAGCTTCTTGCTCTTCGCTCGCTCCGCGAGTTCCCGCACTTCCGCGGCGATCTCGGTGAGCGGCTTCTGGTCCGCGAACTGGACCACCGGAGTGATGAGACCGTCCGGCAAGGCCACCGCGATGCCGACGTGGACATCGCCGTTGAGGACAATCGCTTCGGCAGAACCGTCAGCCGCGGGCGCCCACGAAGCATTGACCTGCGGAACCGCGCGCAGAGCCAGCGCACAGGCCCGGACGATCAGGTCGTTGACGCTGATCTTCCCGCCCGCTTCCTTGAGCTGAGTCCTGAGATCGACGGCGCGATCCATGTCCACATCGACGGTGACGTAGAAATGGGGCGAGCTGAACATGCTCTCCGAGAGACGGCGCGCGATCGTCTTGCGCATGCTGGTAAGCGGGACGCTCTGCGACACGCCCGGCGTGACCTGGACAGAGGGAACGGGGCGGGCGGACGGGGTGGAAATGGAACCGGCGGCGCGCGGCGCAACTGCCGGCGGGACGAAGGCTTCGACGTCACGCTTGACGATTCGTCCGCCGGGACCTGAGCCCGGAATCGCCTCGAGGGCGACATTCTTCTCCGCGGCCACTTTCTTCGCGAGAGGCGAGGCTTTCACGCGGGCCCCGGCGTGTCGAGCGGGTGGCTTCGACGGGTCTCGTTCGATGGACTCAGCCACCGGCTTCGACTGATGGCGTTCGATGGACTCAGCCACCGGTGCAGAGGCGACCGCCTTGGCGGCCACGGGCGCCGCCGCGGGAGCCGAAACCGCCTGCGCCGGGCCGGTCGCTGAGCCTGCCGAAGCATCTTTCGCCGCTTGAGCCTCGAACGCCGAGATGTCCTCGTCTTTCCCGGCAATCACGGCGATGAGCCCGGCCACCGGAGCCTTCTGACCCGCCTTCACGAAGATGCGGCGCAACACGCCCGCGGCGAGCGCTTCCATCTCCATGTTCGCCTTGTCGGTTTCGACTTCGGCCAGAACGTCGCCCACCTTGATGGTGTCGCCTTCGTTCTTGCTCCATTTGACGATGAGGCCCTCCTCCATGGTGGGG
>CAYNHK010000338.1:0-3726 GCA_964396875.1 uncultured Acidobacteriota bacterium
GTCCCGGGCGAACGACGCCTCCTCGAGTTTCGACACCCTCGACTCCTGCACTCGAATCCTCCGGCAGATCATGCTCGACGAGGTCTGCGGCCCCTTCGATTCCCTGGCTTCGCGAAGGATCGAGCGTGACGGCGTGGCCCTCGCCGCCTGTCTGCTCACCTGGCCGATGCCGGGCGTGGCGCACGTGAGCGAAGTGGCGACCACTCCGGCGAGTCGCAGGAAGGGCCTGGCACGACAGTGCCTGATCGAAGCCCTGGAGAGCGCTTTCACGCGACAGGGCGCATCTCACGCGACCCTGTCGGTCACCGCGTCGAACCTGGCCGCGCGCGCGCTGTACGAATCGATCGGCTTCGTTTCGACGATCCACTACCACTCGCATGTCCTGCGGAGCCCCCCCCGATGATGAGCCTCGTCCTCGGCGCCGGACTCACGGTCATTCAGGCCGCCAACATCGCAGCTCCGGCGCCTTCGTGGTCGTGCGCGTACGTGGCGGAACGGCTCCCCCGCGCCCTTGCCCTGCGGGGCGACGACGCCGCGTCCGCCGAGCACACCCGCGACGCGCGCGCCCGTCTGGGGCTATCGGATGCGGTGTTGACCCGGGCCTCGAGTCTGGCCCTGGCGCGATCGATGTCGGCGACCCGCCTGGTCATGATCCGCTGCCTCGACCAGAACTCCACCACGACGGTTGAGGCTCAGGCTTTCGACACCGAATCCCCGTTCTCGGGCAGTCTGATCCGGCTCTCCGAACCCCTCACGGCGCTGCCGGCCCTGGTCGACGAGCTCGCGCGGCAACTCGGTTCGACCGGAGGGGGAGCCGGAGCCGGACACGCGTTCGAGCCTCCTTCGCCCAAAGCGCTCGTACGCGCCGGGCAGGCCCTGGGCCTTGCGAATGCAGTGGAGCGGGCGAGGGGCCTTCGGCAGGCCCTTGCCGAGGATCCCGCCTCCATCGACCTGCGACTCTCGCTCGTCGAGACCCTGATCGCCGCCCGTGACTTCACTGCCGCCATCGAGGTAGCGGGGGTGAACCCTCAGAAAACGGCCGTGGCGGCTCCTCTGCGCCGCCTGCTTCGTTTTCAGGCGGCGGCGGCCTTGCTCGAAGTGGGACGTTATGCGGAAGCGCGGGACGCCCTCGAGGAACTGCGGCGGGAACGCGAAACCGCGGCGGTTCTCAACAATCTGGGTGTCGCTCGCTTCCGGTTGCGCGACGCGGATGCCTCGGGGGCGTTCGAACGCGCGTCCTTCTTCGTCGACCATCGACAGGGGGACGTCTCCTTCAATCGCTCCCTCGCTCTGATCTTCGAGAACAAAGCCGAGCTGGCCCTTCCCGCACTCGACGCCGCGTTGCGATCCGACCCATCCGACGTGCGCAGCCGGCTTCTTCGGGTGTGGGCCCTTCGCATCCTCGGGCGCGACGCCGAGCGGCAAGAGGAATGGGATCGCCTGGTGGCGCGGGCGGCCTCGTTCTCGGCCCTCGGCACGCCGGATCTCGGCCGAAGACTGGAGCGGATCTTCTTCTCCGAAAGGTCGCCGTAGTCCTGGCCGGGCCGTCCCGAGCGCGGTTGATAAGATGGCCGAAGTGCGCCGCGCCATTGCCATACTGATCCTGCTGGGCCTGAGTCTGCCCGGGGTCCGCGTCATGGCCGCGGAAGAGTGGAAGGAACTCTATCTCGACGCCAAGGAGAAGGATCTCAAGAACAACCGATTCGAGGAGGCCCGGCGGCGGCTCACCCAGGCCCTGGCCCAGAAGTCCGCGTCGAGCCTCGGCGAACGAACCTACTCCCTGGAGTTCTTCGACTACTTCCCGAACTACCTGCTCGGCCGCGCCTACATGGGTCTTGGCCGCCGCCAGGACGCGATCGCGAGCTTCAAGGCCGAGGAACGCCAGGGCCTGATTCAGAGGAAGGCGGCGGAGTACTCCGAGCTCAAGCGCCTGCTCAAGGAGGCCGAAGATCGGGAGAACCGCGAACTGGTCCAGACCCTTCGGCGGGAGTTCGAGAACGCGATGAACGAGGCGACCGCTCTCGCCGACCGCGATCGTATCGACGACGCCATCACCAGCGCGGGAGAGGCTCGCGCCCGGGCCGCCAACCTTGACGCCGCCGCGCAGTCCCGGGTGAGCGCCTTCATCGAGAGCCTTCGACAGAAGCAGCGGGCCAAGGAGGCGGAGGCCCAGAAACAACGCGAACGCGAACTCCTCCAGCGCGACCTCGCTGAGGCGCGTCGCCTGCTCAATGCGGGCCAGTCCCGCGATGCGCTGGTCAAGTTCGCGGCCATCCTGAGCACGGATCCGGGCAACGCCGACGCCCGCGAAGGACAACGCGAGGCGCAGGCGAGAATCCTCGCCACCACCACCCGGGTCAACCGGATAAAGGACATGGAGATCGGCCGCCGCCTGCTCGATGCCGGCGCCATCGACCAAGCTCTCCCCCTCCTCACCGAGGCCGCGGCTGATCCCACGATGACCGAGGCGGTGGTCCTGCTCCGCCGCGCCCAGACCCTGAGCGCCCAGCGCGCGAGCCGGCTGGCATTCGAGAGGCGAACCTCCGAAATCCGCCGCGAGATCGCGAGCCTGATCGAGAAGGGCGACCCGGCCGGGGCCAGCAAGCGGTTGAACCTCCTGCTGGGCCTGATTCCCGGCGATGCCGCGGCCACGAAACAGCTCGCGGAAATCGACGAGAGGAACGCAAGGAACACGCTCGACGTGCTGCTCGGCGACCGCGAATTCCCCGACCTCGCCTTCGTCGCCCCCAAACAGCACCTCACCGAGACCTACGAGGACACGATCACGGTTTCCGGAGTCGCCACCGACGACCGGGGCCTGGCGCAGATCACCTTCAAGTCGGGAGCCGCGGTCGTGGGGGCGGCGGATCTCACCCGCGAGGGCGAAGGACGAACCCACACGTTCGACGAATCCATCCCGCTCGCCCGCGGCCTGAACCGGGTGGAGATTTCGGTAAAAGACCGGAAGGGACGATCGTTCGAGGCCGTCTTCGAGGTCGACCGCAAGCCAACGCTCGTCGAGCATCCGTACTTCTACCCTCTCGTCGGTCTGTGCGCGGTCTCCCTTGTGGGCACGGGGGCCGGGTTCTACGCGATGCGGAGACGCCGCGCCCTGCGGAACCGTTTCAACCCCTACATCGCGGGCGCGCCCGTGCTCTCGAACGCGATGTTCTTCGGCCGCAAGAAGCTGCTCAGCCGGGTCCTCAACATGATCCACGCGAACTCGCTCATGATCACCGGCGACCGCCGCATCGGGAAGACCTCGTTCATGCATCACCTGAAGATGGCGCTTGCAGAGGACGAGGGCACGGAGTTCAAGTTCTTCCCGGTCTCGGTGGACCTCCAGGGCGTGCCGGAACAGACCTTCTTCCACACCATGATGTCGGAGATCGTCGATGCCCTGGACCTTGCGTCGGAAACCCTCGCCGACCTGCGCTTTCGCATCGACAACGACGACTACGACGACCGCGACTTCTCGCGCGATCTCCAGCGCGCCATCACTGCTTTCCTCGAGCAATGGAACGCTCGCCCCACGCCCTTCGTGTGGACCGCCAGCGTGGAGCGCATCCTTGAAAAAATTGCCCGTGCGCGCAGACGCCTGGAACAGATTAAGCCAGGCTGCACCACGCCTCGGTGGCCCACTCCTCGCCAAGGCAAGGTTATGCCGAGTTAATTGCGGGACACTACACTAGAACGTGCCGCGGACACCGAACGTCCAGAGCGCGC